>CADECO010000220.1:4005-9662 GCA_902825905.1 uncultured beta proteobacterium | reverse complement strand
GCCGCCACGCGCGACGCCGAAGACCAACGTGCCGACGCAAAGCGAAGTGCCGCGCCAGTGCAGGCGCCGAAAGCCCCGCCAATGGGTGATCGGGCGGGCACTCCGGCGAGCGAGGCGAAGGCCTTCCCGGCTGATCAACCGCGGCCATCCGTGCGCACCGAGCAATCCGACGCTGCAGCGCCCGCCAAGCCTTCGGCGGATCCGGCGGTTGCTGGTACGCCTGCGCCCGCTGCGCAAAGCGAACGTCCCGATCCCGCGCCAGCTACCGCCTCCACATCCTCCGTCAGCAAGGTCGCGCCCGCCGCCCCCCAGGCCGCGCCTTCAAGCCCCCCGCCGGCACCGGTTGCGCCGAGCCCGGAGCGACGCGCCGCGCCCGCCGAAGCGACATCGAGCACGGAGCGCACGGAGCCATCCGCGCGCCTGATGCGCGAGCGTGCCGCGATGAAAGTCGAACAGGCCCAGGGCGCATCGGGTGCAGCAAGCGGTCCGGGGCTGGGTGCCGGTGCGGGCGCGGGAATCTCGGGCCGGATGCAATCCGGCGCAGGCCCTGCTGCCGCGCCCCGTCCGCTCATCGCCACAGCCAAGCAGCTCGAATCGCGCCCCGCCGAAGACTGGATCGCGAGCATCCGCGAACTCAAACGCGTCGGCCGCGCCGCCGAGGCGGACGAGCTGCTAGTCGAGTTCCGCAAGAAATTTCCGGACTTCGCGCTGCCCGACGATCTGCGCTGATCGCGCGCGGGGCTTGCGCTCTGCCGGTGTGCCCGATTTCACCCGGGCGCCCGCCGCAGTCCGTTGATCTTGCAGAAAAACTGAACCCATCTGCCGGGCCCGACAACCCATTGCCGCGAAGGTCGTCGAAGCGCCAGGAAGCGCGAGGCGCAGCGGGCTTGCGTTATAGTCCCTTGAACCGCGAAAAAGAAAGCGAAATCAATGGACAACGCGCAGGTCTTCGAGCTGCTCCAGCGCATCGGTCGGCGCGACGAAGCGGCGTTTCGCGAGCTTTACAAGGCGTTCAGTCGCAAGGTGTATGCGTACGCGCTGAACCAGGTGAAAGACCCAGCGAAAGCCGAGGAGATTGTGGCCGACACCCTCTACGACATCTGGAAGGCACCGCTCAACTTCAGGGGCGAGTCGCAGTTCAGTACCTGGGTGATCGGTATCGCACGCAACAAATGCCTGCTCGCCTTTCGCAATCAGAAACCCGATAGCGATCACGACGATATCGACGAATTGTCCGAAGCGCTGATGTCCGACGACTCGAGCTCGTTCGATCTGCTCGCGGAGAAACAGCGGCGCGAAGGTGTCCAACTGTGCATCGGCAAGCTGCCCGAAGAACAACGTGAATGCATGCACCTGGTGTTCTACGAGGGCTACTCACTGGGCAAGATCGCCGAAGTGCAGGGTTGCCCCGAAGGCACGGTGAAGACGCGGTTGTTTCACGCCCGACAACGATTACGCAATTGCCTGCGTTTGTGGCTCGAACGCGAAGGCGTTCAAGCCAAGGATTAACTGGGAGTCATCATGAGCGAGCGCTTCACCGAATTGCTGCCGTGGTACGTCAATGGCCGGATCGATGCCTCCGATCGCGCCTGGGTGGAAGAGCACATGCGCACCCATCCGCAGGCGGCCGCCGAGCTGCGCTGGTACCAGTCGCTGCAGCGGCGCGTCCACGAGAACGTCCCGAACGTGTCCGATGAGATCGGCATGGACCGCGCGCTCGCCAAGATCCATCACGACGTGCAAGGCGAGAAGCGAATCGCCGCAGCACGCCGTGCACAAACGCCCACCACCATGGAGCGCGTGCGCAGCTGGCTCGGCAGCTTCGGTCTGACGCCCGCACTGACCGCGGCGGTCGCGGTGATCGCGCTGCAGGGTGGCCTGATCTTCAAGCTGATGCAGCCTGCCGACGATGAAGTCACGGGCATCCGCGCTGGTCGCGGCGTGCTGGTCAACGCCCAGCCCCTGCTCAAGGTGAATTTCTCCGCCGACGCCAAGGAAGCCGACATCCGCATGCTGTTGCTGGAAGTGCGCGGCGATGTGATCCGCGGCCCGAGCCAGTTGGGTGACTACTACGTCAACGTTCCGCAAGGGCAACTGCCCGTGGCCGCCGCGCGCATGAAGGCCGACAAGATCGTCGAGGCGGTGAATGAAGTGCCGGGGCTGCCGGCCAAGGAGTAATCGGGAATCAAGCGGAGTTCGAATCATGCGGGCGCTCAACCTCTCTCATCCGACTCACGTGCTGCTGATGGCACTGGTGCTCATCAGCGCCATTGCAGCGACGCGTGCGCAGGCACAGGCCGCTCCGGCGAGCGATCGGCGCGTCGCGCTGGTGATCGGCAACGCCACGTACAAGGTCTCGCCGCTCAAGAATCCGGTCAACGACGCGCAGGCGGTTGCCACCAGCCTGAAAGACCTCGGCTTCGAGGTGACGCTGCGCGAGAACACGACGTTGCGCGAGCTGATCGAATCGATGCGCCAGTTCGCGGTGCGCGCACAGGACGCGCATGTGCGCCTGCTGTTCTACGCCGGCCACAGCCTGCAGGCGAAAGGCCGCAACTACCTGCTGCCGGTCGACACCGAAGTGCAGACCGAAGACGACCTGCCCGCCAAGAGCGGCGACGTCGGTCAGCTGGTGGAGCGGCTCGGGCAGAACAAGCAAGGCATCAACATCGTCATCCTGGATGCGTGTCGCAACAATCCGTTTTCCGGGGGCACCGTTGCGCTCCCCGACGGACGTCGCCTCACCTGGCGCGGCGCAGCGCCTGCCGGGCTGGCGCGGATGGATGCACCGATCGGCACGTTCATCGCCTTCTCGACATCGCCTGGCAACATCGCGCTCGACAATCCCAACGGCAAGCACAGCTTCTATACCAAGCATCTGCTCGCCAATCTGCAGGCGCCCGGCATGCCGATCGAGCAGATGTTCAAGGCCGTGCGCGTGGGCGTCGCGCAGGACACCAGCCGCGCGCAGGTGCCGTGGGAGAGTTCCAGCCTCATCGGCGATTTCTGCTTCAGGCGCGCCGGAGCGAGCGGCTGCAAGTAGCGATCTACTCGTTTCTACGGGAAAGCTGTGAGGCCTGCGCATCGGTTGGATAGGCAGCGCGCAGGTCCCCTACAATCGGGCTCCTTACGACCGCCGCGGGGGCTCGACTCATGTCCGTCATGCATTACGTACGCGCCGGCGCGGGCGCGCCTCCGCTCGCGTTCGTACACGGCTTCACCTGCGATCACACCGACTGGGAGCCGCAACTCGCCCACTTCTCCCGCCAGCATGAGGTGCTGGCGTGCGATCTGCGCGGACACGGCGCAACACCTGGCACGCCCGCCGACGTCACGATCGAGAACTTCGGTGCGGACCTGGCGGCACTACTCGGCGAACTGAGCTGGACCAACGCCATCCTGGTCGGACACAGCATGGGCTGCCGTGTAGTGATGCAGGCCGCGCTCGATGCGCCGGACCGCGTCGGTGCGATCGTTCTGGTCGATGGCAGTGCGCTAGGCAGCGGCGACCCCGACACCGCCGAGCGCGACATGAGCACCAAGCTGCGCGCAATCGGCTTTCCGGCGATGGCATCGGGCATGTTCGGTGAGATGTTCGTGCCCGGCAGCGATCCGCAACGCAAGGCCGCGATCCTCGCGCGCGCAAGCAGGTTTCCAGCCGAGATCGGCCTGTCGCTGTTCCCGCGCACCGTCGCCTGGGACGCGCGCAATCTGGAGCGCGTGCTGCGAACGATCAGGGTGCCGATCCTCGCGCTGCAGAGCACGTCGTTGAACGCCGAGCGCAAGCGCATTCAACTCGACGCCGGTGACTCGACGCCGTATCTCGATACGTTGCGACGGCTCAATGCCGGTGCGCGCGCGGTGATCGTCCCCGGGGCCGGTCACTTCACCGGCCTCGACGCACCCGAGGCTGTCAATCGCGAGATCAGCGCGCTGGCTGCCGGTCTGCGCCGGTAGGCTTCTCATTCGCACTCATGTACGGCATCGGCGACTACCCCGCGTTCGTGATCGCGGTGATCGTGTTCCTGGCGATCCCCGGCGTGGGCAATCTCGCGATCATCACCTCCACCGGGAAGGGCGGCGTGCGCGGCGGATTCGCAGCGACGTTCGGCGTGATCTTCGCCGACCAGATCCTCATGTGGCTGGCGGTGGCCGGGGTGGCTGCGCTGCTGCTCGCCTGGCCGGTCGCGTTCGGGGCAATCCAGTGGGTCGGCGCTGCGTATCTGGCGTGGATCGGCTGGCGCATGATCGTCGCCCGCGAAGGCGATGCGCCGGTGCTCGACATCAAGCCGCGGCACTACTTCAGGCAGGCGATGGTCATCACCCTGCTCAATCCGAAGGCGATCGTCTTCTACATGGCGTTCTTTCCGCTGTTCGTCGATCCTGATCGCCACCAGGGACTGATCACGTTCGCGGTCATGGCGCTGACGATCGCCACGCTCACGTTCCTGTACTGCGCGACGCTGATCACGCTGGTCCGGGTGCTCGCCGAACGTCTGCGCGCAAGCAAGCGCATGGTTCGCGCGCTCAATTGCACCGCCGGGGTCATGCTGATCGGATTCGGCATCAAGCTCGCCCTGACGCGGTGAGATGCCCCTGTACGCCGCCTCGATCACTCCCGCTGCTCAGCGCAGTTCCACGCCAACGTGACGCCACGGGAATCATGGACACGAACGCTCATTGCGCCTCGAGCCACGAATGAACTTCCCGCGCGATCCGTCTCTGGCCCAGGTCCTTCGACGTAGTCGCGCGTCTGGTCGTTTCTTACCCGTCCGCTTCGGTCTGCTCGCCGGCGTCGCATCGCTGATGCTCGGCTGCGTGGCCGCCCCCAAACCGGTCGCGCCCAGCGCACGCATCGATTCGCAGCACGGTCCAATCGAAGTCGTCACGGTCGCGACTGGGCTGGAGTTTCCCTGGAGCCTCGCTTTTCTGCCCGACGGGCGAATGCTCGTGACCGAACGCCTTGGGCGGCTGCGATTGGTTTCAGCAAGCGGCCAACTGGATCCACGTCCGATAGCGGGAGCGCCGATCGTCGACTCCGCCGAACATGGCGGCCTACTGGACGTCGCGGTGCATCCGCGGTTCGTGCAGACCCGCTGGATCTATCTCGCGTACGTCGCGCAGGGCTCGGGTGGGCGAGGCACCGAAGTGCTGCGGGCGCGGCTGGTCGATGGCGCGCTGCAGGACGCACAGGTGATCTTTCGCATGCAGCCGAAGTCGGCGCGTCCGACGCACCACGGCGCACGCCTGGCGTTCGGTCGCGATGGATCGCTGTACGTCACGCTGGGTGATCGCAGCGAGTCGGCCCGTGCTCAGCGAGCGGATGATCACGCCGGCAAAGTGGTTCGCCTGCTCGACGATGGCCGCGCCCCGGACGACAACCCGTATGCCGCCGAGTCGGGAGCAAGCGCGACCGTTTTCTCGCTCGGCCATCGCAACGTTCAAGGCGCCGCGATTCATCCGCTGACCGGGCGGGTGTGGATTACCGAGCATGGCGAAGACGCCAACGATCGGTTCGCGCCGCTCGAACCTGGAGCGAACTATGGTTGGCCGCAGCCGACCGGGCGCGGCAAGCCGTTCGCCGGACTACAGCACACCTGGACGCCGACCATCGCACCGTCGGGGCTCGCTTTCTACGTGGGCACCGCGTTCCCGCA
>CADECO010000220.1:1961-3905 GCA_902825905.1 uncultured beta proteobacterium | reverse complement strand
GAAGCCACCGGATTGAACCGTTTCGCCGCGCGCTGCAACCCATGCATGAATCGATCGCAAGTCGCGATCCCCGCCCCGAACAAGGAGACGTGTCATGGCCAAAGCGAAGCTGCAGTGGATGGAGACCGAAGAAGCATTCGAGCTGAACGAAGACGTGATCCGCACCGCCTGCCTGGACCGCATGGACGGCGAGTGGCACGACGGATCGGTTGATTGGGACTCGCTCGACTCCACTCTGCATCGCTACGAAGGCAGCTGGCACTGAACCACGCACTTGGCTCCGTACCGCCCGACCGCGGCGCCAAGTGAAACAGACAACACCCCTCCCGCCCGACTCTCCTCTCCTCGCAGATCCCCCTCCTCCGTCTGCGTAGGCTTGCGCGCCGCAGCTCCAAGAGCTGCGGCGTTTTGTTTTTCTCAGAGCCGTATCACGGCCGGCCTCAACGCTGTCGATCCGGATCGTCGCGCGCCTTACCCAACTGCGCGAGTTGCGCCGCATACGCATCGAGGAACGCGCGACCGAACAACGCATCGAAGTCGTCCTCGGTCTCGCGGTGAATCTCGTCGTACGACTCGGCGAACAAATCCCAGAGCTTCGCCTTGCGCGCCGCAGGAAGAAGCGCGTCCCAGGTGCTGCGCCGGGTCAAGCGCACCTCGAGCTCCTGCGGATCGAAGCGCTTCATCACGGCGTTCAACGCCGCACGCATGCCGGCAAGTACCGCGATCTGGTGCGCGCGAAGATCGTCGAACGCGTCGCGGAGCGCCGGCACCGGCGCCATGAATCCCGGCGGTGTCGGCCCGAGCAGATGCGCGAACGCGACTTCAACGCTCGGCGAGAACTTGAGCGGATTGTTGTCGCGGCTCTGGAGCATCGTGCCGTCGGCGTGCAACTCGCGTTTGGCGATCGTACGCGCGGCCAGCAGATCGAGCGTGCCTTGCAGGGCCTCACGAAACAGGCTGCCGACCAGCTCCATGTGCTGCGGCCCCAGATTTGCACCGACCTGATCGGTCAGGCCGGCTCCCGACAGGAAGGCCGCGCTCGCCGGATCGACCGGGCGCGCCGCCCTGCGTTCAGTCCGGCGCTCCGTCGCCGCGGTCGCGCTACGCCCGCGCATGGCCTGCATGCCGGTCGGGTCGCCCACATCGAACTCGACCGATCGGGCATTCGGATCGGCCGGCAGACCAACCGGCGGCGTGCCGATCGGCGAATCGAGAAGGCCGCGGAACGCGTTCTGGCTGGCATGAGCGTGCGGCGCCCCGAACGCGGCAAACGGATCGTCATGGCTGGACCGAGTGGGCTCCGCGCCGAGCGGATAGGCAACCGCAAGCGTATAGGGCCCGATACGCAACGTGGCACCGTCGGTCAATTCCCGCTCGACACCAACAGGCAACGGCTGACCAGCGATCTCCGTTGCCGCGCCCCCGCCCAGGTGCGTGATGAAAAAACGTCCGCCTCGGCACAACACCGCGGCCTGGCGCCGCGAGATACGGCGCGAAGGGTCCTCCAGCACCATCGTGCAGTGGACGCCTCGGCCGATATCTCCACCGCCCTCACCGAAGCGGGCGACGATCGGCACCGTTGGCGTGTGGCCGTCGCGGTCTCTGACGCTGATCTCGATCATTGCGAAGGGGACGAGCGCGCTGCGGCCAGCAACTGATCATTGCCGATGCGTTTGCGCTGCCAGTCCCGCTCGCGCTTATACCACCGCGTCCGCCCGGCGGCCGGTGGGCGCGACACATTCCTTTAATGCAATCGACATAGTCTGTTTGGTTCGCGAGGCGCCTTGAGCGTTGACACTTCAGGACACGCCTCGGATTATTCGGCATGAACCAAATGGCGGATTCGGGTAACAGACTGCGGGCAACAGACTGACGCCTGATGCCCCCCCGTATCACGGCTTCCGCCATCGAACGCTCGAGGAGGATCGCGTTTCATGCCCCGCA
>CADECO010000220.1:0-1951 GCA_902825905.1 uncultured beta proteobacterium | reverse complement strand
GGTGCGTTGCGCAGGTCTTCGGCACCGTGACGATCCTCGAAGGTGAAGCACTCGTGCTGCGCGGGCCCGGGCGCGTGCATGCCACCGAAGGATTGCGAGTGCAGGCTACCGACATCATCGAGATGGGCGGCAAGGGATTCGCACAGATAGAGTTCGGCGACAAGTCGCGACTTCTGCTCGGCCCCAATGCGCGCGCACTGTTCAGCGCATCAAGCGCGCGGCACAAGCCCGAGCATTCGCTGTACGCGCTGAGCGGCTGGTTCAAGCTCATCGGCTCCGGTCGCGAGCCGCAAGCAAACGTTCCGGGTCTGGAATTGCGCTCGCCACGATTCGACATTCCGCCCGCCGCGGCCGACGTGGTGGTGCGAATCAATGCCGACGAGGTCGACGTGTTTTCCGAGCGTGGTGCGACGCGCCTGATCGAGCGCAGCGGCCAAGCCGTCAGTCAGCCGATCGATATCAAGGCCGGCCAGCACTACTCGCGCAAAGGCAACGAAAAAGCGACGATCCGCACCGGCCCCCAGCAAACGTTCGTCGCGGATCTGCCGCGCGCTTTCCGCGACTCGTTGCCCGCACGGGCCAGCCTGTTCGCCGGCAAAGAGATCGTGGCCAAGTCCGCCCCTGATTTCGGCTATGGTGACGTGGAACCGTGGCTGAAGGCCGACCCGAATGTTCGTCGACCGCTGGTTGCGCGCTGGCGCCACAAATCGCGCGATCCGGCCTTTCGCGCAGCACTGATCGCCAACATGGCCGCCCACCTGGAGTGGGATCGCATCCTCTTCCCCGAGAAGTACTTACCTAAACCGCCACCTCCGTCGACACCGGCCGCAGCGTTCGAGCGACCCGGGCGTGCGCCATCCAATCAATACTGACCCACCAAAGGACGGCCGATGAAATTGCTGCTCAAGTTCAACCTGGTGTTCCTGCTGATCTTCATCCTCGGCATGGTCGCGGCAGGACAGGTCTCGTGGCGATTGCTCGAGCGCAACGCTCGCGCGGAGATCGCCGAGAACGCCCGCTTGCTGATGGACGCGGCCCT
The DNA here is from genome assembly GCA_902825905.1 of uncultured beta proteobacterium. Taxonomy (GTDB): domain Bacteria; phylum Pseudomonadota; class Gammaproteobacteria; order Burkholderiales; family SG8-39; genus CADEDU01. Next base: position 912 of record CADECO010000220.1, on the reverse strand, counting down.
GGCCGCGCGCGGCTATACCGCCACGCAGATCCAGCCGCTGCTGGAAACACAGATGAAGTACACCTTCCTGCCGCAGTCGGTACCGTCGTACTCGGCGCACGAGGTCTTCAACGATCTGCGCAAGAAACATGGCGAGTACAGCTACAAGGAAGCCACGCTCAATCCGACCAATCCGCGCGACCGCGCAGTCGAGTGGGAAGCCGACATCGTCGGGCAGTTTCGCAACACCAAGGAGACCGCCGAGATCGTCGGCGAACGCGATACCCCGACCGGCAAATCGTTCTACGTGGCCCGGCCGATCCGGATCACGAACCCGGCGTGCCTGGTCTGCCACAGCACGGTCGACGCGGCGCCCAAAACGATGGTCGAGCGCTACGGCCCGGCGAACGGCTTTGGCTGGCAGCTCAACGAAGTGGTTGGCGCGCAGATCATCTCGGTTCCGACCAACGTGCCGCTGTCACGCGCGGCCAGTGCGTTCAACGTGTTCATGACTTCGCTTGGCGGCGTGCTGCTGGCGATCGGCGTGATCCTCAATTTCATGCTGTGGTGGATGGTGATCCGCCCGGTCACCCAACTGGCGAAATTCGCCGACAAGGTGAGCCTGGGCGAACTCGAAACTCCGGAGTTCAGCCGCAAGGCCAAGGACGAAATCGGCGGGCTCGGGCAAGCGATCAACCGCATGCGAACGAGTCTGGTGCAGGCGATGCGAATGCTGGAGACTTGATCGGCGCCCGATCCTGACAAACATTCCTTCGAATCGAGGCTGACGCGGAGTCATCTGCGTCGGCCTCTTGCGCGTACATTCACCCTGCAGCGGCACCCATAGCGAACCGGCAATGAACGTCCCTGAACGCCTCGGCAAGTATCCGATCACCGGCATCCTCGGCCGGGGCGCCATGGGCGTGGTCTATC
>CADECO010000219.1:7627-9770 GCA_902825905.1 uncultured beta proteobacterium | reverse complement strand
GTCGGTGCCGAGCGCATGGGCCATGCCATGTCTCTCGATGTCGGCACCAACAACGCCAGCCGCGTACTCGGGCCGATGATCAGCGGCGTTCTGCTCGCCTGGTTCGGCATTGCCGGCGTGTTCTGGTTCAGCGTCGTGCTCTATGTGGTCGCGCTTGCGGTGTGCGTGCGAGTCGCCCCTCACACCAGGCCGCAGCGCAAGGCCGGCGTGTCACTCATGGCCAGCATGCGCGAAGGCTTCGCCTGGGTGCGCCGAGACCACCGGCTCACCGGCGTACTCATGATCACGATGATCTTCAACGTATTCGGCTGGCCGGTGACCAGCATGATCCCGGTGATCGGCACCGACTATCTCAAGCTCGGTCCGCAAGGCGTGGGGCTGCTCGGCAGTTGCGACGGCTTCGGCGGACTGATCGGCGCGATCGCCCTGGCCAGCCTGGCGCGCGCGCAGTGGTACGGACGCATCTACGGGAGCGCGGTGGCGGTCTGCTGCGGGCGTACGCGCGCGCTCGCCGCCGCGCCGCGGGTGTCGGTCGCCGCTGGTGTGCGGGCACCGCTGGGCATCGGCGGCGTCGGGTTCTCGGCGATGCAGGCGACCTTGGTCTACCGCGACTCACCCGCCGAGTTGCGCGCCAGGCTGCTGGGCGTGCTGTCGGTGGCGATCGGCGTCGGTCCGATCGGCTTCGCTTATCTCGGCGTACTGGCCGACCTGACCACGCCGCGCATCGCGATCATCGCGCTCGCGCTGCAAGGCATGCTCGCGATGATCCTCACGCGCCGCTACTGGATGTTGACGTTCAAAGGCTAGTCAGGCTTCGGGCGCCAGACATTCGATGATCGGCACCGTGGCCTGCACGCTCGGATCGGCGCACCACACCCGTGGCATCTCGGCACAAGCGCAACAAAGCGCCAGCAGCGACGCAGCGACCAGCGTTCTGAAGGTTCGCATTGCAAGCTCCTTTCGATCATCCGGGCTGCCGAAATCGGCGAGAATCAATCCGTACTGCAGGAGAGCATATGCCAGACGGTAGAGAGACAACCTTGCAGGCAGCCGTCGAACGCTGGCTGAGCGCGTTCGAGGCAGCGCTCGATGCGCCCGACGCCGCGCCACTGCGCGCGCTGTTCCATGACGACAGCCACTGGCGCGACCTGCTCGCGTTCACCTGGCACTACAGCTCGATCAGCGGTGCCGACATGCTCGTGCACGCCTTGCGCCATGGGCAGCGTCAGGCGAGTGCAACTCGATTCCGCATCGATCCCGCACGGACGGCACCGCGGCAGGTCAGCCGAGTGGGCGTCTCGGCAGTCGAGGCCATCTTCGCCTTCGACACCGCGGTCGGTACCGGCAACGGCGTGCTGCGCCTGACGCCCGATGCCGGCGCAGGCGGTGCGCTCAAAGCCTGGATGCTCCTCACCACGCTCGAATCGCTGCGTGGCCATGAGGAACAGCTCGGCAAGACCCGGCCGCGTGGCGAGTCGTACGCGCGCGATTTCCACGGCCCCAACTGGCTCGACCAGCGCAACGCCGCACGCGCGTATGCCGATCGTGATCCCGCGGTGCTCGTGGTCGGCGGTGGCCAAGCGGGGCTGTCGATCGCCGCGCGCCTGACGCAATTGAAGGTCGACACGTTGATCATCGATCGCGAGGCACGCGTCGGCGACAACTGGCGCAAGCGCTACCACGCGCTCACGCTGCACAACCAGGTGCACGTGAATCACCTGCCCTACATGCCGTTTCCGCCCAACTGGCCTACCTACATCCCCAAGGACAAGCTCGCCAACTGGTTCGAGGTGTACGCCGAAGCGATGGAGCTCAACTTCTGGACCGGCACCGAACTGGTGGCTGGCACCTATGACGAGTCCGCGCAGCGCTGGAACGTCACGCTGCGGCACGCCGACGGCACTACCCGCACCATGCATCCGCGGCACGTGGTGATGGCCCCGGGCGTGAGCTGTCTGCCGATACGGCCCGCGATTCCGACGCTCGATCGCTTCAGCGGCAAGGTGGTGCATTCGAGCGAGTACGAAGACGGCGAGGCGTGGCGTGGCAAACGCGCGATCGTCATCGGTAGCGGCAACAGTGCGCATGACATCGCGCAAGACCTGCATGCGAGCGGCGCACAGGTGACGATGGTGCAGCGCAG
>CADECO010000219.1:2843-7527 GCA_902825905.1 uncultured beta proteobacterium | reverse complement strand
GTCGTTGCGCTGCTCACCTCCATGTCTGCGCTGGCGGCGGTGACCCGCATCGAAGTCACCAAACGCGAACCGTTCCTCGGCGGGATGGCATTCGGCGCCGCGGGTGCGTACGAGCGGATTCAGGGCCGCTTTCACGGCGAGCTCGATCCGCGCCACCCGCTCAATCGCGGCATCGTCGATCTCGCGCTTGCGCCGAAGAACGCGCGCGGCATGGTGGAGTACGCAGCCGATCTCGACATCCTCAGGCCCGCCGATCCGGCCAAGGGCAACGGCACGCTGCTCTACGACGTCAACAACCGCGGCAACAAGGTCGCGGTGCGCATGTTCAACGACACCACGCCCAACAACCTGCTCGAACGGCCCGAGCACACGGGTGACGGTTTTCTGCTGCGCAACGGTTTCACCATCGTGTGGAGCGGCTGGATTCCCGACTCGATGCTGGGGCCCGCGCCGCTGCTGCGCTTCTATCCTCCCGTAGTGGAAGGCCTGCAGCAGAAGGTGTGGGATGAGTTCCTGTTCAACGACGGCAAGCAGACTCGCGCTCGCTTGACGTTTCGCGCCGCGCCGGGCAGTCGCGATCAGGCAGTGCTCACCGTGCGCGGCCGCAACGACGATTCGCCCAGCGTGATCCAGCGCGGGGCATGGGAGTTCGTCGACGATCGCAGGATTCACCTGCTGCCCGCGGGCACACCGTTCGCCATCGGCCAGATGTATCAGCTCACCTACACCGCGATCGACGCCCCGGTCGCGGGCGCTGCTTTCGCCGCCACGCGCGATCTCATCGCGTTGCTTCGTTCAGGCCAGCCCGACGCGGCGGGCAACGCCCCGCTGTTGCCCGGCATTCGCACCACGCTCGCCCACGGCACCTCGCAAAGCGGCCGGTTCCTGCGCGACCTCGTCTATCAGGGGTTCAATGAGAGCGAAGACGGCAAGCGGGTGTTCGATGGCATGAACCCGCACATCGCCTCGCAACGCATCTTCCTGAACCATCGCTTCGCGCAACCCAATCGGCTGTACTCCGGTGGCTACAGCTTCTTCGGCTTTCCGGAAACGAGCTTTCCGTACGCGTACGGTACGCAGCTCGATCCGATCAGCAGCAAGCGCGACGGCATCCTCGCCCGCTGCACCGCGCGCGGCAACTGCCCGAAGATCGTGCACACCGTCACCTCGACCGAATACTGGCAAGGCGGTCAATCGCTCGGCACCACCGATGTCGCGGGCAAGATCGACGTGGCACCGCCCGACAACGTGCGCGTCTATCACCTGAGCGGTACCCAGCATGTGCACGTCGCGACCATGGGCAAGGGGATCTGCAACGGTGCCACCAATACCGAGATCGATCCGCGACCGATCCTGCGCGCGTTGCTCGTCGCGCTGGACCGTTGGGTCAAAGATGGCACAGCGCCGCCGGCCAGCCGCCATCCGCGCATCGACGATGGCACGCTCGTGGCGGCGGGCGCGTTGAAATTCCCGGCGCTGTTGGTTGCGCCGCGCGAACCCAATCCGATGCATCGTTTCGATTACGGGCCGCGCTACGCACAAGGCATCATCGATCAGGTGCCGCCGAAGCCGCTGGCCCGGCGTCCGACCGTGTTGGTGCCCCGCGTCGATACTGACGGCAACGAAACCGCCGGCGTGCGCATGCCGAATCAAGCCGTGCCAGCAAGCACGACCACGGGCTGGGCGCTGCGTTCGACCGAAGCCGGCGCGACCGGCGAGCTGTGCTATCTCGACGGCCTCGCATTGCCGTTTACCAAGACTGCGGCCGAGCGCGAGCAGCGCAAGGACGCGCGTCCATCACTGGCGGAACGGTACAAGTCGCCCGACGAGTACATCACCCGCGTGCGCAATGCCGCCGATGCGCTCGTCAAGGACGGCTACCTGCTGCGCGATGACGTCGAGTCGGCGGTCAAGAAGGCGCAAGCGGTGAAGTGGTAGGCGCCGAGGCGCTCGAGGAAGTGGCCCCCCGTCTCGCTGCTATCTGACGGCGATCAAATCCCCCGCGGGCGCAGAGCCGAAGCTACATGCATCGGTCGCGCGCGCCGATGCGTGGCGCGGCCCCACCGCTCTATCCAGGGGATTGAAAATGATCGTTCATACCGAGGGAGACATTCTGTTGTCGCGTGCCAGTGCGATCGCGCATGGCGTGGGGCCCAACGACAACTTCGCATCGGGCTTGGCCCTCAGTCTGCGCGAGCGATGGCCGGCGATGTACAAGGACTTCCGCCACTACTGCCAGACGAGCCATCCGAAGCCGGGCGGCCTGTGGGCGTGGGCCGGCGCGGATGGCCAGCGGATCGTCAATCTCTTCACCCAGAGCGAAGCACCGCACGCCGGCGGACATCCGGGGCGCGCGTCGGTCGAGCATGTGAACCACGCGTTGCGCGAGTTGCGCAAATTCGTCGAATCGGAACAGATCGCGAGCGTCGCGCTGCCGCGCCTGGCAACCGGCGTGGGCGGACTGCAATGGAGCGACGTGCAGCCGCTGCTCGAGCGGCATCTGGGCGAGTTGAAGATACCGGTGATCGTCTACAGCGTGTTCCACAAGGACGTGAAGGGAAACGAAGGGCTGAGCTGAGTTCGCGGCCCTGAATTCGTGGCCCTGCGATCGCGGCAGACAGTTGATACGCGATGGCGCGTTGACGATAGGGCAAAGAAGCGCCGCACGCTGCTAGCCGACCTTCTCCCACAGCAACTCGTGCCGCTGCATCGTGCCGCGCCACATCCTGAGCGGCGGCGCGAGCTTGAGCAATCCGTCTTCGAACGCGATCGTGCGCACCTGATCGCCGCCGATGCGGCTCGCCTCAGTGGAGCCGTCGACGCGCGTGCGCAGCGTGTCGCCTTCCACCACGTAGCGCCCGCAGTACGACACGTAGTCACGCTCGGCTGGCGGCAGTTCGACGCGCGAGTCCGACAACACGGCCATCATGCGGCCGTCTTCGTGGAACATCGCCAGCCCCATCGGCCGGGGCCCATACGGCGGGGCGATCGAGTTGCCGTGCTCGTCGAATGCCCGCGATATCACCAGTCGCCAGGTGCCCACCAGACTTGCCATCACCGCTCCTTGCCTTTGTAGCGCCTACTGCGCCTTGATCCCGATTTCGTCACCCAGCTTGCGCGCCCGCAGAATGTACTCGCGCGCGAATTGCTCGAACGCATCCGGCGTGCTCGATACCGGCTCGGCACCAAACGTGGCAAGGCGCTCGCGCACATCGGGCAACGCGAGAATGCGCGTCATCTCCGTTGAGATCTTCGCGCGGATTTCCATCGGCGTTCCCGCCGGGGCGTACATGCCGAACCAGTCGTCACCCTCGTAGCCTTTCACGCCTGCCTCGGCGAGGCTCGGCACGCCCGGCATGAAGCGCGCACCGGCCGGCGAGGTGGTGACCATGATCTGCAGCTTGCCGGCCTTCGCGAGCGGAATCGCATTCGGACCCGGCGCGAACGAATACAGCACGCGACCGGTCATGGCGCTGTTGACCGCATCGGGCGTGCCTTTGAAGGCGACGTGCTCGGCCTTGATCCCCGACAGATGCGCCACCGCCGCCGCGTGCATGTGCGCGGTGCTGCCCACGCCCGCCGAGCCGTAGAAGATGCCTTCGGGTTTCGACTTGGCGAACGCGATCAGATCCTGCAGCGTCTTGAAGCCATGGTTCGGATCGACCACCATGAAGCTCGGCGATCGCGCCATCTGCCCCACACCAGCAAAGTCTTTGATCGCGTCATACGGCACGGAGCGATCGATCGCCGAGCGCACCGCGAACGCACTGGCGACCGCGAGCAGCGTGCGTCCGTCGGGTTTTTGCTGCGCGACGTAATGCGAGCCCGTCACCCCGCCCGCGCCGAGGCGGTTCTCGACCAGTACGCTCACCTTCCACGCTTCGGTGAGATGTTGCGCCACCACACGTGCGACGACATCGGTGCCGCCACCCGCCTGATACGGGACGATGATGCGGACGGTGTCTGAGGGATAGGTTGGTTGGGCGTGTGCAGGGGATTGCGCGAGCAGAATCGCGATGAGCACGACGCAGAGTTCGACCACGCGGCGAACGTGCGAGGTAGCGCGCATCGCGGCACAGCGAATTGCATAGTCGGTCTTCAGTGTTTTCATCGGATCCTCGACAATTCCCTGACGGGCCTTGGCTAAACTAGCTAAGCGCGATGGTAGCATTCTTCAATTCAGCCCCCGAGAGCAACATGGCCACGCAAGTCAACATGCTGGAAGCGAAGAGTCAGCTGTCGCGGCTGGTCAAGGCCGCCATCGCCGGCGAGGACGTCGTCATCGCAAGCAATGGGGTTCCGATGGTACGCATCGTCCCGGTCAGAGCGCGAACCAAAACGCGCAAGCCCGGCGCGTGGACGCGGCTTCCGGCGGCAGCCCCGGACTGGGATGCCACCGAAACCAATCGCCAGATCGCCGATGAGCTCGCCGGCGTTCTGCGCAAGCGCGCACGATGACCACCTACCTGCTCGACACGCACATCATCTATCGATGGATGCGCGACGACAGGCGGCTTGGGCGTCATCTGCGCGGTCTGCTCGCGCGTGCCGATTGCGTGGTAAGCGTCGCCAGCGTTTGGGAGATGTTGATCAAGAACGCGCGAGGCAAGCTGCCGCTGCCCAAGGAACCCATCCACGAAGCGATCGAGGCTCAGGGTTTTCGCGTGCTCGCGATCACCGCACG
>CADECO010000219.1:0-2743 GCA_902825905.1 uncultured beta proteobacterium | reverse complement strand
AGGAGTGTCCATCCATGAAAATCGTCGTCACCGGCGGCAGCGGCAAGGTCGGCCGACAGGCCGTGCGTGAGCTGCTCGAGCACGGGCACCAAGTGCTCAATGTCGACCTCGTACCAAGCTCGGAGCCGCTGTGCCACTTCCTCAAAGCGGATCTCAACGACATGGGACAGACCGTCGACGCGTTGCGTCGTGCCGCAGGCACGGTGGAGCGCCGCCGGCCGTTCGAGACCGCCGATGCGGTGGTGCATCTTGCGGGCATTCCGGCGCCGGGCCTGGCGCCCGACGCGACGACGTTTCAGAACAACCTGATGACCACGTATAACGTGTTCAGCGCGGCGACATTGCTCGGGCTCAAGCGCGTGGTGTGGGCTTCCAGCGAGACAATCTTCGGCTTGCCGCTCACCCGCGTGCCGCCGGCGTTCGCGCCGATCACCGAGGAGCACCCGGATCTACCCGAGAACAGTTACGCGCTCGCCAAAGTGCTCGCCGAGGAAATGGCGCGGCAGATGCACCGCTGGAATCCGGGCACCTCGTTCATCGGCTTTCGCATCTCGAACGTCATCGACCCGAGTGAATATGCGATGTTCGCGGGCTGGCAGAACGACCCGAACATCCGCAAGTGGAATCTGTGGAGCTACGTCGACAGTCGCGATGTCGGCAAGGCCTGCCGGCTTGCGGTCGAAGCGCCGTTCCAGGGCGCGGATCACTGCATCATCGCGGCAGCCGACACGGTGATGACCCGGACTTCGGCCGCGCTGATGGCCGAGTGCTTTCCGAACGTGCCGATCAATCGGAGGCTCGGTGAGTTCGAATCACTGCAATCGAGCGAGAAGGCGAAGCGCCTGATCGGCTATGTGCCGCAGCATTCGTGGCGAGCGCAGCGGTAACGCGTGCGCCATCAGCCTTTCGGCATCGGCCGAACATCCCCGCCGAGGTTGTCGAGCATGTCGCCAAGGACCTTGTCTCCCACTCGTACCGGCTGCGCATCGATCAGCACGAACAGGAACTTCACGGGATCGGGTCCAGTGGCCACCCAGGCGTGGTTCGTCCCGCGCTGGATCACCACGTCGCCGGTTTTGAGCTGGCGCACCGTATCGCCTCCATCGAGCAGCATGTCGCACTGCCCGGCGAGCACGACGGCGTAGTCGAGCGTTTCGGTGCGGTGCATGTACTGATCGGGTCTTGCCGTGGCGCCGGGTTGCATCTCGCCGATTCGCATCAGCACACGGGTGCCTTTCAGACCCGGCACACCGTTGTTGTCCTGATTCTCGTCGTTGTTGACGGGCAATTGCGCCGTGCACCACACCGTCAGCGCCTGATAGCCCGGCAGCCGCGCGGCGCTCGTGAGGACTTCATCGCGCTTGATGATCGCGAGGCCTCGGTCGTCGTGACCGGTGACTACCCTTCTGAAACGAAATGACATCGGCGTCTCCCTCTTGGCGTTCGGCGCACGCCGCGACCCCTCGGCGATCAGGGCGCCTTGGCGCCCGAGACCTGGACAACCTTCGCCCACTTGTCGATGTCCTGCTTGAGGAACACGCCAAATTCCTCCGGCGTATTGCCTACAGGTATGGCGCCTTGGGCCGCGTAGGTGGCTCGCACCTCGGGTCGCTTCAGAAACGACGCGATCTCCGCTTGCAGGCGCCGGGTCACGCTTAGGGGTGTGCCACTCGGCGCCAGGAATCCCATCCACCCCGCTCCATCGTAGCCCGCCAAGCCGGCTTCACTGACGGTCGGCGTGTCGGGAAGTGCATCGGACCGCCTTTGTCCGGCGACGGCGACGGCGCGCACCTTGTTCGTCTTGATGTGGGGAAGGATGGAGTTCACCCCATCGAAGATGACTTCTACCTGGCCGCCGAGCACATCGAGTCGAGCGGTCGCGCTCGACTTGTAGGGCACGTGCACGATGTCGATTCCCGCCATCGACTTGAAGAGTTCCATCGGCAGCTGGTAGACAGGTCCCGAGGACGCGTAGCTGAGTTTCCCGGGCCGTGCTTTGGCGAGCGCGATCAATTCTTGCAAGCTGTCCGCCGGTACTGCGGCGTGCACGGCGATCACCATCTCCAGCTTTGCCAGTTGCGTGATCGGGACGAAGTCGCGCATCAAGACGTACGGCCGGTCGGGTCTCAGCGTTTCGTTGATAGCATGGCTGTTGGTGATCATCAGAATCGTATAGCCATCGCCGGGCGATTTGGCCGCAAGCTCAGTCCCGATGATCGTCTGCCCACCCGTGCGCGGATCGACCAGGACCTGCTGACCGAGCGACTCGGACAGCGCGTGCGCCAACGGCCGAGCCAGGATGTCATTCGCAAACGGGAGAATCATCCTGATCGGACGGTTCGGATACTCCTGCGCCTGCGCAGCGACGGGTCGGTACGCCGATGCAGCGAGCAAGGCAACGAAAAAACAACGTGCAACGCTGGCCGCATGCATGGTCGGTGCTCCTGCAAGTCTATCGAGGGGTGACAGCCGTTGATCGCGCCTGTTTGCGACTTTACCAAGGAGGCACGCATCACCGAAATGCCTGCGCGCGCGAGTCTGCGCCGTCGGCATCGACATAAAACCACCGCCCTTGCTCGCGCACAAAGCGGCTGGTTTCATGCAACCGCTGCCCGCGACCGTTGACGCGCATGAGCGCAACGAACTCCACGATGGCGCGATCAGGATCCGCGGGATCCGGAACATGTCGGCGCACCTTCAGTTCGAGAAACTTCTGCTGCGGCAGGAGCGCAACGCTTGCGGG
>CADECO010000218.1:7994-9866 GCA_902825905.1 uncultured beta proteobacterium | reverse complement strand
GTGCGGCCCGCCGGCGAGTTGTTCGTGGCGGAGTCGGCTACGCGATCGCCGATCGCCGTGATCAGCATTCGCGGTGGCCACGCGATGCACGACCCGGCCACCTGCCCGTTCGCCCGGCAGTTCGAGCTGACGCCGGCTCAGGCCAAGGTCAGCGCCCTCGTGTTCATGGGTCGGCCACTCACCGTAGTGGCGAGCTCGCTGAACGTGTCGGAAAACACCGTGCGCAGCCACCTGAAGCAGATCTTCCAGAAGACCAACACGCACGGGCAGATGGAACTGGTGCACCTGCACGCGCGCATGTGCTCGAACCGCGGCTGAGCGCGCGCGTCGTCCTGCGCGTACCTCGGACGGCGCCTCGGTTCGCGCCTCGGTTCGCGCCTCAGTTCGACCCTCGTTCCGCCCCACGGAGCCCTCCTCCTTTGGACGGATTGTCTGCCGCATGTTCGCGCGTCGGCCTCACCCGTTTGGGTGAGATTCAGCCCACCCGGCTGGATGATTCACCTCGGGTGCGCTGATCCGCGGCGAATGGAATCAGGGCTGGTGCGAACAACCGGCACCGCATACGTGCCGGAAGCGACTCCGATCGAATACGCCCGCCGATCCGGCGGACCCGCTCTGACCCTTGCCACCCAGAAACGGCGTGACCAGCACGCGGTCGCACCACGCCTCGCAACCCGGGCACATCGCGGCCGCACCCGATTCACTCATCGGGCGCAGCGCGCGAAAGTTGCCGCAACTACCGCAGCGATAGTCATAGAACGGCATGGCGGACGCGCTACTGGATGACTCCGTTCAACAGCAGGTATCCGGGCAGCCAGCCGGTGAGAATGCCTTGCGCCACGGTGACCGCACCGGTCACTTTGGCGATCGGCTTGTTGCGCACGAGCAGCATGAAGAACATGAACCACAGGATGGCCCACGCGCCCCACGACAGTCCGAACCAGATGTCCCACGTCGTCTTCGCCGCCTGCAACGTCTGAATCGTCACCGGCACCGCAGTGATCGCCACGAACAGGCAGAACCAGCCCAGTCCGCGACCATCGGCGCCGTTGTAGCGATTGATCGCCACCCAGAAGTACGTGAACGTGAACAGCAGCGTGAGTGCGGCCCCCTTCACCGAGTTGAGATCGGCGCCGGGCCCGAACGCCAGGAACAACGCGATCAGCGCGGTGACGATGCCGACGAAGATGTCGATCACCGCGATCTCGTTGTCACCGATCTTGCCGAGCAGCCACAGGCCGTTCAGGCACAGCACGGCACCCACATAGAACAAAGCGAGTCCCAACAGCATCGTTTTTCTCCCCCTTTGGCTATCGATTCGGTTGCGCGCTCCGATCCGCATCGGATCGGAGCATCACCACCGGGACTACGCTAGTTCGCCGACCGCGGAACCTGCCTGCCCTGCTTCACCTGATGCGGCACGCCTTTCGCGGAGGGGCGGACATCGAAGTCGAAGATCGCCCTGGGGATGTAGATCGTCGAGCACGCGTTCGGAATGTCGACCACGCCCGACAACCTGCCTTCGACCGGAGCCGTACCCAGGATCATGTAGGCCTGGATGTCGGTGTAGCCGAACTTCATCAGGTAATCGATCGCGTGGTTGCACGCATTGGCATAGGCGAGCCCCGAATCGAGGTAGTGCTGTTTGCCGTTCCGGTCGACCGACACGCCGGAGAACGCCAGCCACTCGGAGTACTGCGGATCGCGGTTGCCGGGCATGAAAATCGCGTTCTCGCGCACGCCGTACTTGGCCATGCCGCCCTTGATCAGATCGACGTGCAGATCCATGAACCCGCCCATCTCGATCGCGCCGCAGAAGGTGATCTCACCGTCGCCCTGCGAGAAGTGCAGATCGCCGAACGAGAGCTTCGC
>CADECO010000218.1:4738-7894 GCA_902825905.1 uncultured beta proteobacterium | reverse complement strand
CCGACGTGCTTCTGGTCGGTGAACTTCTTGGTGTTGTCCAGCGGAAACAGGTTCTTGGGCATAGCGTGATTCCTCCTTTGGGGTTATCCGTGCTGACGAATGTGCCGACTGCCGGATACGGCTGCTGACGACTGCGAAGATTTGATTGGGGCGCCGCAGGCTTGGATCTGCGGAAAAGGCCTAGGGCCGCGGCAGGCGCGCGCGCTGCGGCGTCATGGTCGCCATGGGCGTGCGCTTGTAGACCCCGGTTCGGGGCAGCGAGGTCACGACCTCGGGTTCGTGTCGGCTCTTGTCAGCACGTTCGATCGCGGCGAACACGCCGTTGCGCGCGCTCGAGCGGACCATCGGCGCGGAGATCACACGGCTCGCTGCGGCCCCGCACTCCGGACAAGGCTCGGTCTGCGCGGCGGTGCCGAGCGGACGACTCACGTCGAACGGCCCGTGCTGCTCACAGCGGTATTCGTAGATCGCCATCGTGTCCCCCTTGTCGAACCGGCACCGGATGCCAAGCGCGTGCGCGAGGCGTTGTTTTCGATGCCGAGACTACGAGGAGGACTGGCGCGGCGAATCCCTTCGCGCGGGGACGAACCTCTCCCCGAGTCGGGTCGTGCTCGACTCACCCGTATGGGTGAGGAGGTGCGAGCCACCTCCGCTAAGTTGCGCCGTATCCGCGTCCGCGCTGCCGGCGGCTCAGCTCGCTCCGGGGCCGCATCCCCTAAAGGGGCCCCTGCTCCGCCCTCCGCTCGCTACTCCTTCTTGATCTTCGCGCCTTCGACCAGCTTGCGGTACTTGTCGGTCTCGCTCGCGACGTAGCGGGCGAACTCGGCCGGCCCGTCACCGGAGACCTGGAAGTTCTGCGAGGCGAGTCGCTCTTCCGCCAGCTTCGATCGGATCGCCTTGGCCGCCGCGGCAGAGAGCCGCTCGGTGAGATCTTTCGGCATTCCCGGCGGTGCCCACACGCCGTACCACGACACCATGTCGAAGTTCTCGAAGCCGGGCACGCCCGATTCGGCAACGGTGGGCAGATCGGGCAGAAACGACAGACGCTTCGGCGCCGAAACCGCGAGCGCACGGACCTTGCCCGCCCGCACCTGCGCGTACGCCGAGGGGATCGCATCGATCATCGAGGTGACCTGGCCACCGACCAGATCGACGATCGCCGGCGCAGTGCCCTTGTAGCCGACCACCAGCATGTCGAGCTTGCCGGTGAACTTCACCATCTCGGAGGCCAGGTGCCCGGCTGAGCCCAGACTCGAAGTGGCAAACGCATGCTTGCCCGGATTGGCGCGCACCGTGGCGATGAACTCGCTGAAGTTGTTGGCGGGCACGCTCGGATGCACCACCAGCAGCAACGGCACCGAGCCGAGATTGGTGATCGGCGTCAGGTCCTTCTGCGGATCGTAGGGCACGTTCGCGGTCACCATCGGCGTACCAAGCAGTACCGATGCCGTCACCAGCATCGTGTAGCCGTCGGGCGCGCTCTTCGCGACGAACGCCGCGCCGATCGTGCCGTTGGCTCCTGCGCGGTTCTCCACCAACACCTGCTGCCCGAGCTCGTCGCTCATGCCCTGCGCGACCACGCGCCCCATGATGTCGACCGTCCCGCCGGGAGGAAATGGCACGATGATGCGCAGCGGACGGTTCGGAAAGCCTTGCGCCGTCACCACGCCGGTCAGGGCGATACCGATCAGGCCGCTCGCCAGCCGTTGCATCCACGCAAGTCTCATGATCCATCCTCCTGTATCGGGTTTCGCCCTTGATCGACGATCGCGGCCGACCCGCTTATAGCCGACTGCGCGTAATGACGCACGGCACATCGCAACGCAGCGACCGGGCTATGCTTGCGCGCCGATTGGCCACGCCCGACCCCGTTGGGCAGCGCGCGCCTGTCCCCGAACGCTCCGCCGAGCCTTGCCTGAACTCACCATGCCCCGATGAGCACGCCCGCCTCCGACGCTGATCGCTTCGCCGCATTTCACGAACGGCTGCGTGCTTTCGTGGCCAAACGCGACTGGGCGCAGTTCCACAACCCGAAGAACCTCGCGATGGCGCTGGTGGCCGAAGCAGGCGAACTTGTCGAACACTTCCAGTGGCTCACGCCCGAGCAGGCCGATCACCTCGATGATTCACAGCGCGATGAAGTCGCGATGGAAATCGCCGACGTGTTCATCTATCTGGTGGAACTGGCCGATCGGCTCGGCATCGACGTGATCGAGTCAGCCGAACGCAAGCTGGCGCGTAACGCCGAGCGCTATCCGGTAGAGAAATCGCGCGGCGTGTCGACCAAGTACAACAAACTCTGAGGCTGCTCGCCGCATGTTCGCTTATCGGCACCAGTTTCACGCCGGCAACTTCGCCGACGTGTTCAAACACGCGCTGCTCACGCGGCTGCTGTTGGGACTGGCGAAGAAGCCCAAGCCGTTCTGCTACGTCGACACCCACGCCGGCATCGGCCGCTACGACCTGCAACACGAGTGGGCGCGCAAGAACGCCGAGCATGCCGACGGCATCGCGCGGCTGTGGGACATGCCAAGCGTCACGCCGTTGCTCGAACCCTACATGCGGATCGTGCGCGACGAGAATCCCGATGACAGCCTGCGCTTCTACCCGGGCTCGCCGCTGATCGCGCGCCGACTGCTGCGCGCGGACGACCGCGCGGTGCTGTCCGAACTCAACGCCAAGGATTTCGCCGAACTCGAGCGCGCGTTCGCGCGCGACCGCCAGGTCCACGCGTACGAGCTCGACGCCTATCAGACGTTGAAGGCGCACCTGCCACCCCGGGAACGGCGTGGACTCATCCTGGTTGATTCGTCGTTCGATCGGTCGGGCGAGTACGCGCGGCTGGTGGACGGATTTCAAAGCGGCTATCAGCGCTTCGCCACCGGCGTGTTCGCGCTGTGGTATCCGCTGATGACGCCCGGCGCGGTCCAGCACTTCGAACGCTCGCTCGTGGGCACCCGCATCCGGCGCATCCTCAAATGCGAGTTGTGCGTGCATCCGAGCAGCTGGCAATCGTCGCTGCGCGGCTGCGGGTTGGTCGTGATCAACCCGCCGTTCGGGTTCGACGAAGAGGCGCGCCAGATCGTGCATTGGCTCGTGCCGATCCTGCAGCAATCGACCGGCAGCGGACAGGTGCAGTGGCTGGTCGGGGAATGA
>CADECO010000218.1:0-4638 GCA_902825905.1 uncultured beta proteobacterium | reverse complement strand
GCAGATCGACAACTTCGACACGCTGGCCGAATCGGCCGATTATTTCTTCACCAGCGATTTCCGCGACAACCCGATCGGCGTCGAGTTCGATCCGGAGGAGCTTCTCGCACGCGTGCGTGGCGGGGCCTCGCAGCAGGCGCTCAAGCGCAGGCAGCCCGGACCGATGTCGCCGATCAAGGTTTGACCTCGCCCTGAAAGCGAGTCGCTTCGGCAACGCCTTTGGCTCGAGGTCCGGGGTACGGTCGGTGCTCACCCGGACCGAAGTAACGACTCCAGCACTGGCTTGCCCTGCGGGGTGAAATCGGTGTCCTGAATCCCGCCGGCTTCCGGGTCGGTGTACCAGCACCACACCAGAAACGCATCGATCGCACCGCTTTCCCGCACCACACGCCGCGCGGCCGACAGCGCGCGAGCCTGCAATGCGAGATCGACCGGCCCACTGCGCTGCTCGGGCGAGGCCCATGGCGCATCGAGCGCCCCGTGCATCGAGCGCACGCCGAGTTCGGCCACCCACGCGGCGCGTCCGAACCGCGCCGAGAGCTTCGTCAGGCGCGAGGTCTGATGACGCAGCGCCTCGACCCAGCGCTCGAAATCGTCGGCACGCGGATAGAGGCTCGCGGCGATGATGTCGAGACGCTCCCAGTACGCGAACGCTTCGGCCTCGTCCATCGACGAGGCGACGTAGGTCAGCCGACCTTTGAAGTGCCTGCGCGCACCTTCGATCACCGCCGTCCACTCCGGACGTTGTGCGAGCTGCTTCAACTCGACGCCCACCGCCAACGCCGCGGCTCCCTCTGACTGGGCAATGCGCGCGAGCCGCTCCAGCTCACGCCGATAGCGATCGAACCAGACCGCGTGTTCGCCATCCTTTGGCTTCACGTCGCCGGCCCAGTGTCCC
The DNA here is from genome assembly GCA_902825905.1 of uncultured beta proteobacterium. GTDB lineage: Bacteria > Pseudomonadota > Gammaproteobacteria > Burkholderiales > SG8-39 > CADEDU01. Next base: position 3,740 of record CADECO010000218.1, on the reverse strand, counting down.
GGCACCCACACGTGCGGCTTGAGCAGCACGCGCAGCCCGAGATTGCGCGCCACCCGCAGCGCCTGGATCAGCTCGGCATCGCTCGTGTCGGAGCCGCGCACCAGCGCACTGCTATGCGGGTCGGGCTGCCACAGGAACACCACGATCGCCACGGCGTTGCCGCCCGCCTCGCGCAGCGCGTGCAGCGAGCGGACCGCAGCACGCGAATCCCACGGCGCATGCGCCGCGCGCTTCACGTTGGCACCGAGCCAGGTCTGCGCGTGGGCACCGGTCATCGTGCCGGTCATCAAAACGAGCACGCATGCAGCTGCGCATGCAACGCGGATCGCCCGATCAACGCACATCGATTCGGCGATACACGCGCCAGGGCCGCTCGTCGAACACACGCCGATAGCCGGGCAGCCCCTGATCGTACAGATCGGGATAGCGCCGGGTGATCGCATCGCGCGCACCCGCCGCGCTGCGCGGATCGGCCACCACCACCTGCGGTTGCGTCGGCTCGTCCCTACGCAAGGCGAGTTTGAACACATCGGAGTACGGCAGCAGCAGCTCGCGCGCATCGCCGCGGGCGACGATCGCCGCGTACGTCGCGCTGTCGTCGATCAGCGTCGGGAATCGATGCTCGCGCAGCCAGTGTCCCAGCGAGCGCGCCGCCGCGTATCGATCGGCGCGCGTGTCGTGCTGCAAGGCGCGCAGCCAGTCGTTCATCGCCGGCGAGGGCATCCACAGGAAGATCGCCCATCCGCCCAACGTGCCCAGCGCGAACAGCAACACGGCCGTCCCGCGCAACACGGCGGTGCGTGCCTGCCACAGACCGAAGCCGATCAGCACGCTCGCCAGCAGCAGGCCTGCGACCGACGCCGGATGCGCGAGCGTCTCGTGCAACGTCGCCAGCGCCCCGGCGATCACCGGCAGCCCCACCGCGACAATGCCCACGCGTCGATACTCGCGCGAGCGCCATGCCCGGTTCACCAGCAGCAACGCGCCGGGAAACGCCACCACGGCGAGCGCGGCGATGATCGCCAGCGGCACCAGGAACTGCCCGCCCCAGCGCAACAGCCACGGCGTAAACGCATATTCCGCGCGCGCTCCCAGGAACGCCGAATCGGGCGCCTTGAGAAACAACAGCGGATCGTCGAAGTAGATCCAGTTGACGTACGCCCATGCGCCGAAGCAGAACACGAACGGCGTGAACACCACCAGGTAGAAGGCAAGCGGCGAGCGCTGCAGCAACTCACCCGGCGCGACCAGCGGCAGCAGCAGCACCAGCGCGATCGCCAGGTACGTCGCACGCTCGTCGGCGAAGAACAGCAACGCGAGCAGCACGCCGATGCGCAGGTAGTAGTGCGGCGAGTCGTCGTCCTGCAGCAGCACGAACTGGCGCAGCAGCAGGTAGAACAATCCCAGCCCTAGTGCCCATTGCGGAGCGGTGGTGGCAGTCCACAGCGTGAACGGATGCGCGACGATCAGCGACAGCGTGATCGCCAGCAGCAGCGGCGGGGTGCGCGGCGCAAGTTCGCGCGCCCACAGCGCGAGCACGCCCGCGACGGTCGCCGCCGAGACGAAGTGCGGCAGCAACGGCGAATCCAGGCCCGGCACCAGTCGCAGCAGCATCAGCAGATACGCGGGCAGATGCGGATAGACCACGCCCAGATATTCCAGGCGCAGCTCCGGAGCGTCGCGCACCGCGATGATCTTGGCCCACAGCGACAGCGAGCGCGCATCGCTGAAGCGTGCATCGAGCAACCACACCGCGAGCGCGCTGAGCGCCGCGGTGAGCACGACGAAAAGGATCGCGGTGCTGGAGCGCGGCAGGCGGGAGTCGTTGGCTCTAGCCGAGCTTTGCGCCGCCCGGCGGTTGAGCGTACCGGCTGAGTCCATGAATCGTTTTCTCCCAATAAAACGGGCGCACCAGCAGCTGCCACGCCGCGCGATAACCGGCAACCGATTGCATCAGCCAGTAGAGCGGCACGGTGAACGCGTACGGCGCGAACGAGTACAGCCGGCGCTTGAACGCCGCCAGCAGCGTCAGATAAATGAAGAACCCATTTCCCAGCAGCAGATTCACCATGCTCAGGTACAGGATCGCCGGCGGAAAGATCGGATCGAACGCGCGCGTGTCGGTGAACAGCCACAGCAGATAGATGGCCCACATGATCGGCGCCACCAGCGCGGTCACGAAGGTGCCGCCGACGAACAGCTGGAAGCCGAGAAACCCACGGAAGCCGAGCGAGCGATACAGATTCCACGGTGCGCGCATGTGCACCAGGTAGGTCTGCATGTAACCCTTGATCCAGCGCGAGCGCTGCCGCAGCCAGTTGGCCAGATCGACGTTGGCTTCCTCGAAGGTGGTGGTGTTGAGCACGCCCACGCGCTGACCCGCTTGCGTCATGCGCACGCCCAGATCGGCATCCTCTGTGACGTTGTACGGATCCCAGGCCTTGAGCTCGCGCAGATGCGCGGTGCGGAAGTGGTTCGAGGTGCCGCCGAGCGGAATCGGAATGCGCAGGCGTTCCAGCGCCGGCAGGAAGTAGTCGAACCACAGCGAATACTCCAGCGTGAACATGCGCGTGAGCCAGTTCTCCGCCGGGTTGTAGTAGTTCAGACGCGCCTGCATGCACACCATGTCGGGCGGCGCACGCCGGAACGCCACCACCGCCTTCTTCAGCTGATCGGGCTCGGGCTGATCCTCGGCATCGAAGATGGTGATGAACTCGCCGCGCGCGAACGGCAACGCGTAGTTGCACGCCTTGGGCTTGGTGCGCGGCAGCGAGTGCGGCACGCGGATGATCTCGAACGTGCACGCCAGGCCCAGCGCCTTGGCCGCCTCGATCGTCTCGATGTCGTCGGCCTCCAGGATCAGCTTCACGTCGAGCTTCGATTGCGGATAGTCCATGCGCTGCAGCGCCGCAGTGAGCGTCGGCAGCACGTTGGCCTCGCGGTACATCGGTACCAGGATCGTGTAGGTGGGCAGACTGGTGTCGTCGAGCGCGCGCACGTCGTCGTCGGACACCTTGAAGTCGAGCCGGTAGGTGCTGCCGTGCCAGGCGAGCACGAACTTGAGCGCGAAGATGCCGAACAGGAACGCCGTGGCCACGGCGTTGGCAGCGATCAGCATGCTGAATGGCGCGAACGCGAGCCACATCAGCAGCGCGGTGACTGCCAGCCAGGCGAACACCAGTTGCCCGCGCGTGAACACCGTGCGCGCCGAGAGCCGCGGTTGCGCGGTATGCAGCGTATCGACGGCTTGCGCCGTGATGCGCTCGCTCTTGGTGCGCTGCAGATGCCATTGCACGTCGAACTTGGAGGTGACGACGGTGCGCACGTTCTCGCCATAGCGGGCGCGCAACAGCGCATCGAATGCCGGACTCGGATCGGCGCACGCCACGATCAGCTCGCCGTCGTTGCCGCGGCGCCACGGCAGATACTGCCGGCTGTTGTATTCCTCGATCAGCCGATCGTCGACCAGCTCCGGCGCGGCCGGATGCTCGATCAGATTCACGAACGGCACGCCCAGATGCCGCGCGAGCGTCTGGTAGAACGGCAGCGCGCGCACCCAGCCTTGCGCCAGCACGATCTCGCCCAGCCGGCTGCCCCAGCGTACCTGCAGCCCGAGCGCCTGTTCGAGCTGGCTCGCGGTGATCAGCCCGGCTTCGACGAAGGTTTCGCCTAACCGGCGCGTCGAGGCGGTCGAGCCCGCGGAAGCGTTGGGTGCATTCACGATGGCTCTCCCAGGTCCG
>CADECO010000217.1:0-9903 GCA_902825905.1 uncultured beta proteobacterium | reverse complement strand
AGTCCCAGTGTGGCTGATCATCCTCTCAGACCAGCTACCGATCGTCGCCTTGGTGGGCTCTTACCCCGCCAACTAGCTAATCGGACATCGGCCGCCCCAATAGCGCGAGGCCCGGTTTCCCAAGTCCCCCGCTTTCCTGCTTCCAGCGTATGCGGTATTAGCCAATCTTTCGACTGGTTGTCCCCCACTACTGGACACGTTCCGATGTATTACTCACCCGTGCGCCACTCTACTTGCGGGTTGCCCCGCTTTCGCGTTCGACTTGCATGTGTAAAGCATGCCGCCAGCGTTCAATCTGAGCCAGGATCAAACTCTTCAGTTCAATCTCTGTACCTACTTCATTTTGGTCGCGTCGCTCAGCGACCGCCTCGCGCAACCACGAACACAACACCACACACGGGTCGCCCCATGTACGGCTCGATTCGCGCCACACGACAGCGGTCCACTCAAAGAAACAACAGGTCCTTTACTTCTCACCCGTTACTTCTTCGAATTACCGTGTAGGTACCAAGCACCGCGATCTCAACTTCATATCCAGATCACGCAACTTACACTCAGCACCCACACCTATCGGCTGTTGGTTGTTAAAGAACGAGGAGCTGGTCGCTGCGACCGCTCAAGCAAAGCCCGCCATTATAGCGGGCGATATTTCGTGGTCAACAAGTTTCGAGATGATTTTTTTGTCAGCGCAGGCTTTGATCGCTGCCTGGCGAGAAGGCGAGTCGATTTGAGGCCAGCACATGCGAGTGCACCGACCCGCCCCCATTCGTTGCACAGGACAGCAACGTCCGCTGATCGAGAATTCGGCCACCTCGCTCGAATTCGTTCGCACAGACTTCACTCGACGATGTGCCCCGTGTATTGCGACGTGCCCCACGACTGCACGTCGCGCTCGACCCAGCGCATGCGATGGACCTCTTCGATCGCTTTGGCCCAGCTCTCGGCAAGCGAAGCGAGGATCTGCTCGCCCTGCTCGCGCGTTGCGCCAGTCGGATCGCCGATGACACCTGATGGGCCGAAGTCACGCGCGGTCCACGCTGCCGCAGGACGCCCGTCAGTCATCAAAGTCTTGGCCGGAAATTCCGGCGGATAGTTGGCGACCGCATGGTGCATCTTGACCGTATCGGGTGCCAGGGCCATGACGATCGCGGTCTCCGCATGACCCGCATGCATTGCCAGTTGCTTCTCCTTCGGCGCCAGAAACCGACTCGCCACGTTCGGCACGCGCCAGACGAAGTGCGGGATCACGACGAAGTCGCCATGCCGGATGCGCAACTCGCGCGCCGCCATCTCCATGACCTGCGGCTGCCCGCCATGAGCATTGACGATAACCAGCTTGCGAAACCCCGAGCGATACACGCTCTCGCCGATCTCGGTCACGGTACACAGCAACGTCTCGCCGCGGAGCGTCATGGTTCCCGCGAAGTGAATGTGCTCGTCGGACTTGCCGTAGCAAAGCGGCGCCAGACCGAACGCCGGAATGGACGGATCGAGCAGCTCGAGCGCTTTGCCCACGACTCCGGCCGAGATCAGGCTGTCCACCGCGCACGGCAGATGCGGGCCATGCTGCTCGATCGCAGCCACCGGCAGAACGATCACCGTGTTGGCCTTGTCAGGCAGTGCCACGATCTCCTGCCAGCTCAGATAAGGCAGGAAACGGTGCGCCGGAATGAAGCCGTTGAGCATGATTACGAGCCTCGCATGGGTTCAGCAAGGATGGTTTCGGCGGCCGTTCGTTGAACCAAGGTGACGCAACGCACGGACGAATCTTCAGCGACGTTCAGCGTCGATACCGGTTGATCGCATCGCGCGTGGCGATTGCGGCCGCCCGCGCCGCATCCGCAAAATGCTCGTCGTTGCTGGCGTAGAGAATCGCCCGCGATGAATTGATCATCAGCCCGACGCCATCAGGGGTCCGACCCGCCTTGACGGTGGCTTCGATATCGCCACCTTGCGCGCCGATGCCTGGCACCAGTAGAGGCATGTCCCCGACGATCGCCCGCACCCGCGCCAACTCCTGCGGGAACGTGGCGCCGACGACCAGTCCGCAGTTGCCACGTGCGTTCCATTTCGTGGCGATCAGTTCTGCCGCGTGTTCGTAGAGCTTGCGTCCGTCGACCTGCAGAAACTGGAAATCACTGCCGCCGGGGTTCGACGTACGGCACAGCAGTATGACGCCCTTGGTGCCATCGGCGTAGTCGATGAAAGGCGCGGCGGAGTCGTGGCCCATGAACGGACTCAACGTCACCGCGTCAGCCCGATAGCGCTCGAATACTTCGCGGGCGTACAACTCGGCGGTGCTGCCGATGTCACCGCGTTTCGCATCGAGAATGACGGGCACTTCCGGATGTCGTGCGTGAATGTGGGCGATCAGCGCTTCGAGCTGATCCTCGGCACGCGCGGCAGCGAAGTACGCGATCTGCGGTTTGAATGCGCACACCAGATCGGCGGTGGCATCCACGATCGCCGCGCAGAACTCGAGCAGCGCGTCGGGCCGTTCACGTAGCGACGATGGAAATCTTGCGGGGTCGGGATCGAGTCCCACGCACAACAACGAATCGGCGAGACGCCAACGCCGTGCGAGTGCTTGGACGAACATTGACGAGGCTCGCTCAGGCGCGCAGGAAGTCGAAGTCGCAGCCGTCGGTGGCCTGCAGCACGTGATCCATGTAGAGCTGCGCGTAGCCGCGCGTCGGACGCGTCACCGGTGGCTTCCAGGCTGCACGCCGTCGCGACAGCTCGGCATCGTCGACCAGCAGATCGACTCGACGATCCTTGATCGACAGACGAATCCGATCGCCGTTCCGTACCAGCGCGAGCGGCCCGCCGATCGCAGCTTCGGGGGTGATGTGCAGCACGATCGTGCCGTAGGCGGTTCCACTCATCCGTGCATCGGACATGCGCACCATGTCCTTCACCCCGGCGCGCGCAAGTTTCATCGGGATCGGGATGTAGCCCGCTTCCGGCATGCCAGTGCCGCTCTTCGGACCTGCGTTCTGCATGATCAGAAAGTCGTCGGGCGTGACATCCAGATCGGGCGAGTCGATACGCGCGGCGAGATCCTCCAACGAGTTGAACACCACCGCGCGCCCTTCCTTCTCGAACAGGCTCGGGTCAGCGGCGGATCGTTTGAGGATCGCCCCGCCCGGCGCAAGGGAACCGAACAAGCCCACCAGGCCGCCTTCGCGCTGATAGGGCTCGCTCAAAGGACGAACGATATTGCGGTCGACCCATTGGGCGGGTTGCGCGAGTCGCTCACCGAGCGTCTGCCCGGTCACGGTCATGCAATCTAGGTGCAGCAACGGCTTGAGCTCGCGCAACACTGCGCCGATCCCGCCTGCAGCGTGGAGATCGGACATGTAGTACTGGCCGGTGGGCTTGAGGTCGACGATCACCGGCGTGGTGTCCGACAACTCGTTGAGCCGTTCGAGCGTGATCCTGATGCCGCGTCGCCCGGCGATCGCGGTGAGGTGGATGATCGCGTTGGTCGATCCGCCGATGGCGAGCAGCACGCGCAGCGCGTTCTCGACGGATTTCCCGGTAACGATCTGGCTCGGACGAATCGGCTGCGACGCAAGCTCCACGGCGCGTCGGCCGGATGCCTCGGCCGCGCGAAGCCGATCTGCATGCACCGCCGGAATGGCGGCCGTGCCGGGCAGTGCCATGCCCAGCGCCTCGGCAATCGATGCCATCGTGCTTGCCGTTCCCATCACCGCGCAGGTGCCCGCAGTGGTGGCCAGATTCGCTTCGATCTCGCGGATCTGCTCGGCGTCGACCTTGCCGGCACGGAATTGCGCCCAGAAACGACGGCAATCGGTGCACGCACCGAGACGCTCGCCCTGGAACGACGTCGGCATCATCGGACCGGCGATCAGATACACGGCCGGGACGTCGGCTGACATCGCGCCCATGAGCTGCGCAGGAATCGTCTTGTCGCAACCGCCCACCAGCACCACCGAGTCCATCGGCTGCGCCCGGACCATCTCCTCGGTGTCGATCGCCATCAGATTGCGAAACATCAGGCTGGTGGGGTGCTGAAACACCTCGCCAAGCGAGATCGTCGGAAACTCGAGCGGCAGGCCCCCGGCGGCAAGCACCCCGCGTTTGACCGCCTCGACCAACTCCGGAAGATGCCGGTGGCAGTTGTTGAAGGCCGAGCGCGTATCGGCAATACCCACGATCGGCCGCGACAGCAGCTCGCGCGAATAGCCCATCGACTGCGCGAATGAGCGTCGCAGGTAGAGCGAGAAATCAGCATCGCCGTAGTGCGTCAGGCCGCGGGCCAGGCCATGTGGGGGGGAATCGTTCATGGTTTGCGCCAAAGGAGAGGATGCGGAGAAACAGGTGGGCTTCGCATTCTATGCGCGGACGCCCGCACCGCTACGGCGTCACGCTACATGCGGGATGAACGCGCACTCATCACACAACCCAAGCGTCGCTTCAATGCAGTCGACCGTAGCCGAACAGTCCGATCAGCAAACGCGAGATGCCGTAGGCGAGCCAGATCAGCGTACGCTCACGCAACGGTCGCCTGCGCCAGCGTTGCTTGCGTACCGGCTCGGCACCTTCCGCCATGTACTGCGCCAGGCTCGCGCGTAACTCGATCGCGAAGCGCCGGTCGTCGACTACGACGTTCGCTTCACGCGCGAGCAGCAAGCTGAACGGATCGATGTTCGACGAGCCCACCGTTGCCCAGCGCATGTCGGCGACTGCAACCTTGGCATGCATGAAGCTGCGGTGGTACTCGTAGATCTCGATGCCCGCGTCGAGGAACGTGCCATAGAGCGCGCGCGTGGCGTAGTGCAACAGCAGATATTCGACCCGGCCTTGCAGCAGCAGTCGCACGCGGACCCCTCGAGCGGCCGCCTGCATCAGCGCTCGACGAAACCGCCGGCCGGGAAAAAAATACGCGCACGCGATGAGAATCTCCTCGGAAGCCGATTCGATCGCTTCGAGGTAAGCATCCTCGATATCGGAACGATGACGAAAGTTGTCGCGAATGACATAGGCCGCACGCTGCCAGCCTTTGGGGGCCTCGTCGGGCGTGGAGCGGATCGGCACGTCGAGGTTCTGATTGAACGTCGACCATGCCGACAACTGCCAGAGCGAAGCGGCCTGCTCCACCATGTGCGACACGAGCGGCCCCTCCAGTCGCACTGCGTAGTCGTAGCGCGGCGGCTTGTGCCGCGGGGTGTTCATGTCGTCGATGATGTTGATGCCGCCGACGAAGCCGACCCGCCCGTCGATGACAACGACCTTGCAGTGCATCCGCCGCAGCCGGCTGCGACCGATCGAGAGCCACTTCACTTCCGGCCGATAGAGCAGCACATCCACGCCCGCGGCGAGCATATCGTCGTACAGACCCTTGAGATACGGCCGCGAGCCGCCTGCGTCGATCAGCACGTGTACCGACACCTGTCGCTTCACCGCGCGTGCAAGCGCTGCGGCAATGCGTCGGCCGGATTCGTCATCGGCAAAGATGTAGGTCTGCAAATAGACCTGGGTCGAGGCGGACTCGATCGCCTCTTCGAGCGACGGAAAGTACTCCGTGCCATTGCGCAGCAGAGTCAGTCGATTGCCCGGGACGATGCTCACCGCACCTGATCAGCTGATGGCGAGTTGCGCCGACAACATCGCGTGGTCCGAGATGCGCGACCATGGATGGCCATGGTGTACCTGCGAGTAGTCGACGCGAAAACCGCGCACGTAGATGCGATCGAGCCGCAGGATGGGCAGCGCAGACGGGAAGCTGCGCACCGGTCGGCCGCGGCGATCACGCAGCGCGTCGACCAGGCCCAGTTCGATCGCCAGCCGCCGTCCGACGCGGTTGCGCCAGTCGTTGAAATCGCCGGCGATGATCAGCGGCGCGTTGCGCGGCACCATCTGATCGACGCGTTCGATGATGGCCTTGACCTGGTGGATACGGCCACGTTCGCTCAGCCCCAGGTGTACGCACACGGCGTGAATCGGGACGGACGCGCCCGGGATGGCGATCTCGCAGTGGAGCAGCCCGCGTCGCTCGAACGCATGACTGGAGATGTCCTGGTTCTCCGCCTGGGTGATCGGAAAGCGCGACAGGATCGCGTTGCCGTGATGGCCGTGGTCGTAGACGGCGTTGCGGCCGTAGGCGAAGTCTTCCCAAACGCGGTCGGCGAGGAATTCGTATTGCGGCTCATCGGGCCAGTCGACGTGCCTGCGTGCGTGCAGATCATGTTCACCGAGCACCTCCTGCAGGAACACCACGTCGGCCGATACGCCGCGCAAGCGGTCGCGCAGTTCATGGATGACCATCCGTGAATTGAAGTGCGAGAACCCTTTGTGGATGTTGTAGGTGGCGACGTGGAGATTCATCAATCGAGCACTGCGGCTGCGTTCGGAAGCTGCCATCGAGCGGCGACGATCCGCTCGGGACGGGCGCGATTCTATGAGCAGATGGTTGGCGTGCAAGCGCTTGGCCAAGCGGACGGCCACGCACCGGATTGGGGCGCGATCCGGAGAAGGAAACACGTGAGTATCCAACAAAGACATCCCAGCCGGGATGATCGGGCGCAAGGGTTACGAAGTACGGTATCGCGGGCGCTCTCGATTGACAGCGCGAGGACTGCACTCAGATCGCCGCAGCAGTCGCGCGTGGGGTCGCGCGATCCGGAGTGAAGTGCGGTGGGCGCGGCGAGTATGGAAGAGTGCGGTGGACTTTTGGCCGCCGCCGCGCGGATCGATCACGCGCGAAAGCGGCTTGATCGAGCTTCCAGCGTCAGCACACTGGAACCATGACAAGAGTGGTCAGTGCGAAGGTGGGTGCAATCGCCGCTCGAGCATGGCGATCTCGTCTTTCAGGTGGAGTTTCTTTTTCTTCAATGCGTGCAGATGATCGTCGTTGTAGACCTGCGACTGCGACATCTTGTTGATCGTGTCGTCCAAGTCGTGATGCTCGGTGCTAAGCATGGCGATGCGGGCGAGTATCGTTTCGGCATCTGCTTCCAGATTCATGCGGGCCTCCTCTCAAAAAGGATGATCGGAAACGTTGAATCAACGACGGGTCACACTGGAAACGTTCGCTCGGGATCAACCGATCGAACACGGCCGCTCGGCCGTGTGAACAACATACTCCTGCACGCACAAGCTGTGTGCGTTTGCGCAGCGCATCAACCGAAAAAGAATCGACCGGACGCTGATCCAGGTCAAAGCGAGTTCGGGCCGCAAACCGCAGCGCGCCGCCATGACCCGCTGCGACCGGCTGGCCGACTCAAGCGCCAGTGAAGCGAGGCAGCAGCAGAATGGCGTCGCGGTTCGACCAGGAAAAGCACTTCTCGGCGGCGTCTTGCCAGGGCAACCACTGGTATTGCGTGTGTTCCTTGGGCGCGAGTACCACGGAAGTGCCGCGCGGCACCGTCAGCCCGAACACTCGCTCGCGGTTGTGGGTGACTCCCGGTGCGAACCGGGAACGCCACTTGTTGTAGATCTCGAACACGTTCTCGATGCCCCAGTCCACGAGTACCCCGGCGCGCGCGTCGATTCCGGTTTCTTCAGCCACTTCCCGGATCGCGGTATCGACGAGTGCCTCGTCTTCGTGTTCGACGCTTCCGGTGACCGACTGCCAGTATCCAGGCCAGGGCGCCCGTTCCATGAGCAACACCTCCAGTTGCGGAGTATGGATAACCACCAACACGGAGCGAGGGATCTTGAAGCGACGACCGTCGCTTGTGTCGCGCGGCGCGTCGTCGGGGCGTGGCGGAAAGTTGATCATGCGCGGGTTTGTTTGTAATGGCGATCGGCCGTACGAGGCTTAACGAGGCCACTTCGTCAGGCCGGCGTCCCAGCCTTGAGCGCCATGAATCAGCACCCAGAACGGGCGATTCTCGGTCTTCCAGTAGTCGGTCGCGGCATGCAGCACCGCTAACGCCGACTCATATTCGCCCTGATGTGCAACGGCGAAGTGCTTGGCCTTCTCCAGCACCAGCACGTAGCCGGTCGCATCGAGCCATTCGAGATCGGTCAGGCAGTCGTTCAGCGCGTCCCAGTTCTTGCCGGCCCACGCGGGAAAGCGCATCGCCTGGGCGAGCAGCCCGATGAATCCCTCCTTGTCGTGGGTGTGGCCGATGTCGACGCGAAACACCGTAAGACCAGCTGCCTTGGCATCGCGCTCGAGCTCATAGGGTTCGCGCGTGAGCTGGAATACTCCGCAGTGTTTCGCCGTCGAGAGCTGCTTGGCCATAGCTTGCATGGGTTTTCGGGTGCTCAATCGCGCACGCGCTTGAAACTTTCGTAGTGATCGTCGGTGTAGTAGATCTCGCCGGCCTTGCCGGTGACGATACGTCGCGCCCCACGGTCACGCGAACCTGGCGTGGGCACGGTGTACTCGCGGTAGTAACCGCGCTCGTGCGGCGGCAAGCGCTTCTCGAAATTTCCGAATACCGTACCGTCCTTGCGGTACGGAAACGGCCCGCCCTTCTTGATCAGGACGACGGTGTCGCGTGCTTCGCTTGGCAGATCGGCGGCTTCGATCACCGCTACACGCCGCGCCGGTTCACGCGCCGGCAACTCGCCGACGTACGCGATCAGGCCGGCAACGAGCGCCAGTCCAAGCACCAGTGCGAGCACCCGTGTAGCGACCGAGAAGGCGCGCCACTGGACATGCCCGACGCGTGCCTCGTCATGAGCAGGCGATGGCCTCTTGTCGCTCGCGGACCGCAGCTCGGTCATGGATCGCAGATGGCTGCTTGGGGATCGCAGATGGCTGCTCGGTCAGGCCGCAGGCTTGGCCGCCTCGCGCAAGCGGATGTGCAGCTCGCGCAGCTGCTTGTCATCGACCGGGCTCGGCGCTTGCGTGAGCAGGCACTGCGCACGCTGCGTCTTGGGAAACGCGATCACGTCGCGAATCGATTCGGCGCCAGCCATCATCGTGACGATCCGGTCCAGCCCGAACGCGATGCCACCATGCGGCGGCGCCCCGTACTTGAGCGCATCGAGCAGAAAACCGAATTTGCGCTGCGCCTCTTCGGTGCCGATGCCCAACGCATCGAACACTTTGGACTGCACCTCGGCGCGATGAATCCGCACCGATCCGCCGCCGATCTCCCAGCCGTTCAGCACCATGTCATAGGCCTTGGCGAGCGCCTTGCCCGTGTCGGTGCCGAGTAGATCCTCATGGCCGTTCTTGGGCGCGGTGAAGGGATGATGCATCGCCGCCCATCGCTTCTCGTCGGCGTCGTACTCGAACATCGGAAAGTCGACCACCCACAGCGGTCGCCAACCTTTCTCGACGAATCCCTTGTCGTGGCCGATCTTGCCGCGCAATGCTCCGAGCGAGTCGTTCACGACCTTGGCCTTGTCGGCGCAGAAGAACATCAGATCACCGCTCTTGGCGCCCGATCGTTCGACGATCGCGCGCAGCGCATCATCGGAGAGGTTCTTGACGATCGGCGATTGCATCCCCTCGCGCCCTTTGCCGATGTCGTTGAACTTGATGTACGCCAACCCCTTGGCACCGTAGATGGTCACGAATTGCGTGAAGCCGTCGATCTCGCCGCGGGTGAGTTCGCCGCCGCCCGGGATCAGCAACCCGGCCACTCGACCATCAGCCGAATTGGCCGGCGCCGAGAACACCTTGAACTCGACGTTCTTCATCGCGTCGGTGAGCTCGGTGAGCTTGAGCGTGACGCGCAGATCGGGCTTGTCGACGCCGTAGTCGCGCATCGCCTGCGCGAAGGTCATGATCGGGAACGGGTTGACCAGCTCGACGTCGAGCACATCGCGAAACACCGTGCGAATCATGTCTTCCATGATCGAGCGGATCTCCAGCTCCTCCAGAAACGAAGTCTCGACGTCGATCTGGGTGAACTCGGGCTGGCGGTCGGCGCGCAGGTCCTCGTCGCGGAAGCACTTGGTGATCTGGTAGTAGCG
>CADECO010000216.1:8155-9907 GCA_902825905.1 uncultured beta proteobacterium | reverse complement strand
GCCAGCCGATGATCCGTGGCGAGCAGCGCATAGCGGGCGAGCGCCGCGAAGTTGGGAAACACGCGCACCGTCTGGGTCTCGCCCAGCCATGCGCGCATCTCCCACAACGCCAGACGCGAGGCGATGCGCACTTCGATCCGACCGAACTGCAGGTCGCCGCGCTGATTTGGCCGCAACGAGTAGCGGAATCGCGCCCAGCTGTTGGGCTCGAGTTTCACCGTGCGCGGCAATCCATCCACGCGCGCTTGCGACGGATGGTGATCGAAAACGATGATCGTTTGCGACTGCGCGGAACGATTGACCAGGCGTACCGCCACCTGCGTGCTCACTCCTACCGGGACCGATCCCGGCACCGTGCGCGAGGCCTCGATGCCGGGCACACGCAGCAGCTGGTAGGCGTCGGATGCCGCGATCAGCACCAGAACGATGGTGATGCCGATCCACGCCGAAGCCAGCACCGGCACGAACCAGGCGAGCACTCCCGCCGCGAACAGCGCGCCCAACGCGATCTGTACCCGGCGTGTCGGGATCAATAACCGCCGGGTCGACTCGGTCGGTGTCAGTGCATCGAGCGCGGTCGCATCGCGATAATCGTGCGACCACGCCGAGGGCCGGCGCAACAGTGCCGCAGAGCGCATCACTTGCGCGGCGCTTCGACTCGATCGAGGACCGCCTGCACGATCTGATCGGTGGAGTGGCCTTCGATCTCGACCTCGGGCGAGGGCGTGAGCCGATGGCGCAGCACCGGCAGTGCGACCTGCTTGATGTCCTCGGGCACCACGAAATCGCGTCCGGCCATCAGCGACGCGGCACGCGCAGCGCGGACCAGTGCGATGCCGCCGCGCGGACCAGCGCCGCTCTGCACGCCCGACCACTCGCGCGTCGCGCGGACGATCCGCACCGCATACTCCATCACACTCGCGTCGATGTGAACGTTGGCGGTGATGGTCTGCAAGGCGCTGATCGCGGCCGGCTTGACGATGGCGTTGACCTGCTCGACGTTGAGCCGGTCACCCACCATGCCGTTGGTGACCTGGCGCACCATCGCCACCTCCTCTTCCAGCGGCGCGAAGCCGATGCGCACCATCAGCAGAAAGCGGTCGAGCTGTGCCTCGGGCAGGGCGTACGTACCTTCCTGTTCGATCGGATTCTCGGTGGCCAGCACCATGAACGGCGGCGTCAGCGGTTCGCCCTTGCCTTCGATCGTCACCTGCCCTTCCTGCATCACCTCGAGCAGCGCGCTCTGCGTCTTGGCGGGGGCCCGGTTGATCTCGTCGGCGAGCAGGAGATTGGTGAAGATCGGGCCGCGACGCGTCACGAACTGCTGCTTGCTCTGGTCGTAGAGCACGTGTCCGGTCACGTCCGCCGGCATCAGGTCGGGTGTGAACTGGATCCGCCCGAACTGGCCTTCGAACGTGCGCGCGAGCGCCTTGACCAGAAGCGTCTTGCCCAGTCCGGGCACGCCCTCGATCAACACGTGTCCTCCGGCCAGCAGTGCCACGAGCAGTTCGTCGACTGCCTGTTGCTGGCCGATGAAAGCGCGGGCGATCTCGGTGCGAATGGCGGAGACCACTCGCACTGCCTGGGCGAAGTAGTCCTGCGTGGTGGTGGGGTTGGGATTGGCGCTCATACCGGGGCCTCGCGGGAAGGTTCGATCAATCGCCGGCGCAGCGCGGCGTGGATGCGTTGGTACAGATGCATTCTCGAGGTGAATTCGCGCGCCGCGCTGCTGCGTGGATCCAGCGCGGCGAG
>CADECO010000216.1:0-8055 GCA_902825905.1 uncultured beta proteobacterium | reverse complement strand
ATGGCCAGTGCCAGTGCGATCGCGGCATAGGGCAGCTGTTCCAGCAGCCAGCGCCACAGCGCGCGCCGTCCGCCCCAGTCGAAGAATCGCACCACCGGCGCGTTCGTGTCCCAGTGCGCCAGGTGGAAGAGCAATCCGGCGTGGTCGTGCGCGTCGATGAGCGCGTTGGTGAATGGCATGCCCGACAGTACCGTGACCCGGCCCCGGTCCACCGCGAATGACGCGAGATGAATGCCATCGTTCGCATCGCGCCACTGGAAGTCGGGCTTGCGGGCCTCGTCGGCGAAAGCGATCGGATTGCGCACGCGCACGATCACCGGCTCGGTCGCCTTGGGCAGCATGATGTCGGCCAGACGATCCTGGCGCCGCATCAGCTTCGGATCCCTGGTTTGCTCGGCCTCGTCGGTCGGGGCTTCGTTGGCCGGCCGTGCCTTGCCGCTCGCCTTGCCTGAACGGCGCGATCGATCGCTGACCTCGTCGGCGGCACCTTGCCGGATCGGAGTGCCCAGGCGCTCGAGCAGCGGATCCTCGACGTGCGCCAATTCGGCCTGGACGATGAGATGTCCGCCCGTGGCCACCCAGCGCACCAGCGTGTCGATCTCGTGCGGCACCAGCGATTGGCGGCGCGCCGGTACGACCGCCACGCGAGCCTTCTCCAGATCGCCCAGCCGCGCGGCGGAGCGGCCCAGGCTTACCTCCACGCCCATCCGCACCAGAAACAACTCCGCGGCCATGAAGCGATCGCGCGCCGCCTCGCCACTGAATCCGACCCAGACGCGCTCAGTGACGGGCTCGAAATTGCGCTGGAACCACCAGGCGAATCCGCCCGCCAGCGCGATGAGCACGATGCCCACGCCGATACGCAGCTTCATGCCATGGCCTCGCGCAGCGGCGTTGGTGCGTTCGGATCGGTGCTCGCCGGCGGTCCGGCCAGGTACGTCGACCACTGCGCGATCACCTGTTCGATCTCGCCGGTTTGCGGCATGTGATCGGCGTAGGCGCACGCGCGCCAGTCGGTCACCAGCCGGACGAAATAGTCGCTCGCCTGCTCGTTCAGCACCGGTTCGGACGCCCGCAGGCAATCGTTTTCGGTGTAGCTGTCGCGCAATTCCACGCCGTAGCGATGAATCAGCGCGGACAGCGCGCCGCGATAGAGCAGCGACAGCGCCTCGCGCACTGCACCACGCCCGAGCAATGCGCGTGCTTCGGCCGGAACGTCATCGGGCAGGGACTCGGGGCGCACGTCCATACCGGCGATTTCGGTCGGCGGAACGTAGGCTGCGTTCGATGCAGACTCGGCATCGCGCGATACGAACCGGCGCAGGTACCACAGCAGTAGCGCGAGCGCGACAAAGGCGACGATCCATGCCGACGCGCGCGCGATCTCGGCCAGCGAAGTGGCGAGCCACTTCAACCACGCCGGCGGCTCCTGCCGCTGCGGATCGCTCGGCTGCCCCTTCCAGCGCCAGGTCTGCACGTCACGATAGCGCTCGAACTCCGGCGCGCTCATCACCTCCTCGATCTGTTCACGCGCCTTGTGCAGCGATGTGGCACTGGGCTGAGCGTGAACCGGGTCGGCGAAGCCGCCGGTCGCCAGACCGACGAACAGCACGGCCGCCGCGGCAGCACGTCGCGCGAACCGATTGGCGATGCGCCGAAAGCCGATTTCGATGTCCCAGCCCTCGAGCAGGGTCCGGCGCACCATGTACAGACCAAAACCCTGGGCGACATAGAGCGGCTCGATCAGCGACACCGCGATCACGTAGTAGAGCACGTCGACGGGAGCGATCAGCTGGTCCGAGTCGCCGCCGCTCAGCCAGGCGAGCAGGCTGAACGGGCGCGCCTGCGGATCGTCGGGGGTGAAGAAATCGACCATGCCTTCGGCAGCGAACAGCGCGACCGCCTCGAATCCCATGCACGCGAACGTGATCGCCGCAGCGTGCCCGCCGACGCGTTGACCGAGCACCGCGGCGCGTTCGCTTACGCTCTTCGAGCTGGGACCTTCGAGCTGGCTGATCGGCAGGCGGAACGAGCGGCGCAGGTTGAAGCGTCGATAGGTGAGATCGCCCCAGGCGCCGTCGCGCAGGATGTCGCGCCAGGCCTTCAGCGTTTCGGCGGCACCCGGCACCGCGCCGAACACTGCCCGCGACAGCACATGCAGCACGAACCGATCGAACAGCGGCTTGAGCCACCACAACAGCACGATCGCCAGCCACGGCTGGCGGTAGCACACGGCGAACAGCAGCAGCGCCACCGGACCATACGCCGCGAGCCAGGTGCGCATGATCGCCGGCCACCACTGGCGGTACATGAGGGCGCCCAGGTCGGTCGCCTCCCACGGCGTGCGCGAGCGCAGGTTGAGCGCGAGATCCTCAAGTCGCATGAGCGCTCCGCATGCGCGGCACCCGCTTGCGTGCCGACGCCGCACTACGCCTGCGGCCGGCCAGCGCGAAGTAGAGGATCACGATGATCCACAAGGCAATGCCGACCGCGTACTTGCCTGGGATCGGAATGTACCGGTGCGAGGACCAGAATGCCTCGATGAACGCGGCCATCAGCGTCATCACCGCCGCGCCGTAGAGGATGCGGATCGCCCGCGTGGCCGCATCCACCAGCGCCTGCTTGCGCGAGCGCGCGCCGGGTGCGATCACCGCGAGCCCCAGTCGCAGCCCGGCGACACCGGACAGCGCTGCGGCGATCAGCTCGAGCGCGCTGTGCCCGGCGACGAACTGCCACAGGTTGGGCCCCAGCCCGATCGATACCAGATACCCCTGCACCGCGCCGATGTACAGCCCGTTGAACAGCAGCACGACGATCGTGCCGATGCCGAAGGCAAGGCCGCTCGCGAACGTACGAAAGTCGATCGAGATGTTGTTCCAGACGTAGAAGCCGAACGCGGCCACGTCGCTTTCCGCCTGGCGATGCACGATGTGCGCGGTATCGGCGTACATGGCGCGCAGCTCGGCCATCTGCTCCGGCGACATGAAGAACTGCGCCGCTTGCGGCGTGCGCGGCACCAGCACGCTCATGACGATCAGCGGGCCAAACAGCAGCAGCGAGGCGAACAACAGCAGCCGCCATTCGCGCCGCACCAGGCGGGGGAATTCGCTGCGGATGTACTCGATGATCTGCGCGCCGAAGCGGCTGCGCGCGCCGTAGAGCATGTGATGCCCGGCCAATGCCAGTTGATTGAGCCGATCGATCAGTTCGGGGCTGTACTGACGGTCGCGCGCCAGGGCGAGGTGCTGGCATAACTCGCGGTAGCGTTCGGGGAACTGCGCATCGGGAAATAGGGCATCGCGAAGCGATTCGGGTTCATCATGGAGCGACTCGGCTGCCGCCGCTCCACCTGCCGACTCGTTCGAGCGCTTGCGGATCGATTGCCGCAGCTGCGCATCGTGCCGCGCCAGCCACTTGCCGAACGCCAGCCAGCGTGACTCGAAGCGCTCCTCGAACAACGCCTGTTTCATCGCACGCCGGCGCTACGGCCGATGAGGAAGTTGGCCAGATGCAGCAGCCGCTGCGTGGCGAAATGCCCGCGTGCACCGTTCAGGATCGGCGTGGGCAACTCGGCGAGTTCGGTGGCGCGGTCCTGGGTGAACGTGCGCACCCGTTCGGCGAACTCCAGGATCGTGCGCTGCTCGGCGAGCGAGAGCGGCCGATCCGGCATCTGCGGCTCGGCTTCGGGAATCGCGCGATTGACCAGCGCCGACTCGGCGTACACGACGATGGTGCCGGCGGCCAGATCGCCAAGACGCTTGAAGTCGCGGCTGAGCAGCATCGTCGCCAGCCCGGCCGCGAAGAACGCCGGGAGGAAATCCACGACCCACAGCAGATTGCGCGTCAGTGCGGGGCCCCATCCGACCGGTCGGCCATCGTCACGAACGACCCGTAGCCCGATCGCGCGCTTGCCGGGCGTGGCGCCATTCTTGTGTACCTCGAACCAGGCGGGCAGCAGCCACAGCGTGATGAACCACATGACCAGGACGACGCCCGTGCCGAAGCCGCCGAGCGATCCAAACAGCACGCTGATGCCGACGAACACGGCGATCTGCAGCAGCGAATCGATGCCGCGCGCGAAGGCACGCGCGATCGGACCGGCAAGGCGCAGTTCGAGTTCGATACCCTCTGGCGTGCCGATGCTGCGGATGGTGTCGAGCGGTGCGGGAGGTCGATGCAAGGCTGGTTCGGGGCGCTTGTTGCTTGAAGGGAGCCCTATTGGTGCCCTGACCGGATCGGCCCGGGCGATGTCGCGACCAGAGGATGCATGACTATGCACGAGCACAGGCATTTTGCCCGCCGGTGCGAGCCCATCCTCTTCACGCGTTTTGTGCGATTCTCCCCATGCGGAATTTTACGCAGGGACTGGTGCCGTATGCACCGGATTTTCGACCGCTCCGTCCAGTACCCCGTCCGGCACGGCATCGGCAGGCGCAGCCCGCCGATTCGGGCCGCTCACCTCCGGTCGGCCATAGCAGTCCGCGCGGACGCCGCGTTTGTCGAGCGCACCGGCGTTGTGCGACAAGTCTCGCGGCCGTGCGTCGACGTTGGATTAGGATCGACGACCTCATCGCCCACTGACCAGGAGTTCCGAACATGACTCAAAGCTTGCGTCGCGCCGTGCTGGTTTCCGTCGTTTCCGTATTCGTTACCGGCGTAGCGCTTGCGCAGTCCGGCGACATGAATGGCTACAAGAGAGCGGTCGCCGAGCGCATCGCTTCGGCGTCGAAAGCCAAGCCCACCAAGGCGGGTGTGCGCGATATTTCGGTGGTGGGCTATACCATCACCACCGAAGGCAAAGTGACCGAGACCTGGATCGTGCGCGCCGCCGGCGACAAGGGCATGAATGACAAGGCGCTCGCCATGTTCAACAAGGCCCTGCCGCTGCCCACGCCGCCCGCGTCGCTGTTCGGTGATGATAAGCAGGTCAGTCTGTCGGAGGCGTTCGTGTTCACCGCTGACGGCCAATACCGTCTGCAGAGCCTGATCAAGTAGTTTCCGTCCGGCATCAGCCGGAGCGCTCGTACAAGACGAACAAACCTAGAACACGCAAAACAAAAGCCGCATGCGCTGCGAGGCGCATGCGGCTTTGTTTTTGAATCGTTCTGAGCGATTCCCTGACTTTCGTCAGTGCCAGAGAGTTGTTGCGCTACAGATCGGCCGGAACCGATGCTGTCTTGGCACCCGAGCCCTGCGCGTTATCGGCTGATTTCGCACCTGGGCAAGCCAAGGCGCTGCTGACGGCCAGAAACGTGACCAGCCCCGCAGCCCATCTCAGAAAGCGACTAGACATCGGATCACCTCCTTCCATTCAAGCCCGGCACATGCCGTGTCAGGAGACTAGCAGAGCTCGCCGTCGGTGCGAAGGGGTGCGCCGCCCCTTTGCTAGACTGCCCCCCAATTTCATCGTCACTTGATCGAACCTACGATGCATTGCAGGCGGAACGTCGGGGTCGCAGTTCTCGTCATCGTGCTGTCGCTGGCCGGTCCGGCGCAGGCGCAGCGTGTCGCGGACCTGTTCCGCGCGGCTGCCTCGGGCGATGCTGCGCAGATCAGCAAATTGCTGGCTGCGGGTATCAGTCCCAACTACCGCGATCCCGAAGGGGATACCGCGTTGCTGATCGCCGCGCAGGAAGGCCAGGTCGATGCAGCCAAAGCATTGCTTGCGGGCGGCGCTGACGCGAAGGTAGTCAGCGCGAACGGCTCGAGCGCGCTCCACCTGGCGGCGCGCAGCGGCAAAGCGGAGCTGGTCACGCTTCTCCTTGGACGAGGGCTCGATGCCAACGCGCGCACCAAGGGCGGTGAGACCCCTCTCTATCTCGCGGCCGAAAGTGGCCAGCTGGGCGCCGTGCAGGAACTGTTGCGTCGCAAGGCCGATCTGAAGCAGCTCACCGAGAACGGCGAATCGGTGCTGCATGGTGCGGCGCTCGGGGGCAATCCCGAGGTGATTCAGTTGTTGGCCGGA
This sequence comes from uncultured beta proteobacterium, assembly GCA_902825905.1. Classification (GTDB taxonomy): domain Bacteria; phylum Pseudomonadota; class Gammaproteobacteria; order Burkholderiales; family SG8-39; genus CADEDU01. Next base: position 2,090 of record CADECO010000216.1, on the reverse strand, counting down.
CGCGGCGCGGAGCTCGGTTCGCGCAACAAGGACGGCGAAGCGCCTTTGTTCTGGGCGGCGGCATCGGGCCACCTGGGGGCGGCGCAGGCGCTCGTCCTGCGTGGTGCGCCGATCAACGCGTTCGACAACAAAGGCAACACCGCGCTCCACGGTGCGGCGGCGAGCGGTCACGCCGAAGTCGTGCGCTATCTGCTGTTTCGCAAGTCTGACGCGACGATCAAGAACCTCGCCGGCAGGACGGCTGTCGAGCTGGCGCGCGAGCGTCGCCACGACGACGTGGTTCAGGCGTTCACCGAAAAACGCTGAGCGTCCGTAGAAGCGAAGCCACCCGGACCAAGGAAGTGGAACTGGCCCATGCCGATCAACACCATCCATTCGATCGAGCAACTGCGTGGCTTCGTCGGCCGCCCGGTGCACACCAGCTGGCAGGCCGTGACGCAGGCGATGATCGACCAGTTCGCGCAGGCGACGCACGATCACCAGTGGATCCACGTCGATCCTGAACGCGCGCGCCGCGAATCTCCATTCGGCGCACCGATCGCGCACGGGTTCCTGTCGATGTCGTTGTTGGCCGGCATGCTGTACGAAGCCTTCGATCTGGAGCGACTGGGCTTCGGTGTGAACTACGGCTTCAACCGGTTGCGTTTCGTCGCGCCGGTGGCGGCCGACAGCCGGGTGCGCGCGCGGTTCACGCTGCAAGCGCTTGAAGCGTTGGTGGCCGTCGCCGGACAGGGACCCGGTGTGCACATGGTGTGGGACGTGGCACTGGAACGCGAGGGCGAGGATCGCCCGGCGCTCATCGCCGAGTGGCTCGGCCGCCGATACGCGTAGTGAGCGCCGTGAAGCGGGTCGGCATCGTCGGGGTCGGGGCCATGGGCCTGGCGATCGCGCAGCGCTTGCGCGCACGCGGCTTCGCCCTCACGGTGCGCGATGTCGATGCCGCGCGCGAACGGCTGGCCGTGCGCAGCGGTGCGTCCATCGCCCAATCCTCGGCGCAGTTGGCAAGCGAGTGTCCGATCGTGCTGAGCGTGGTGGTCGATGCGCGGCAAACCGAACGGGTGGTGTTTGCGCGCAATGGACTGGCGCAGGCGATGCAGCCCGGGGCCGTCTTGATGATCTGCAGCACGCTCGCGCCGGCGTATGTGGCGGGCGTGGCGAGCCGGTTGCGCGCGCGCGGCGTGCATGTGCTCGACACTCCGATGTCGGGCGGACCGATGCGTGCGCGAGCCGGCACGATGAGTCTGATGGTGGCCGGGCCCAAGCCTGCGCGCACGATCGCGCGATCGGTCCTCGCGGCGATGTCCAACCAGCGCTTCGAGTGGGGTGAGCGCGCCGGAGCGGCCGCGGCCGCGAAGATCACCAACAATCTGCTCGCCGGGGCCAATCTCGCCGCCGCCGCCGAAGGTTTGGCGTTGGGCGTCAAGCTGGGTCTGGACCCGCGCCGGCTGCTCGATCTGTTCAACGTGAGCTCCGGCCAGAGCTGGATCGGCGAAGACCGGCTGCGCCGCGCCCTCGCCGACGATTACGCGCCGCGCGCTGCGACCACGCTCCTGTTCAAGGATCTGGGCATTGCGATCGACGCCGCACGCACTGCGAGGGCGGGCGCTGCAATGGCGCGCGTGGCACGCGGCGTGTTCGGCCGGGCGATCGCGGCGGGCTGGGCCGAATACGATGATGCAGCGTTGTATCCCGTGGCATTGGGCGCCAAGCGACGCCCGCGAGGCCGCATTGCGGTCAAGCGAGTTGCCAGCGGCCGACCAGCCACACGACGATCGAGAACGTCACCACCGACAAAGCGGTCGAGGCCATGATCGCCGCGGAATAGATCTCCGGGCGCGCCACGTAGCTGCGGCTGAACATGTAGACGTTGATGCCAGTGGGCAGCGCCGCCACGGCAATGCCGACCGCCAGGTGGAACGGTGTGAGCGGCAGCAGGTACAGACCGATCAACGCGAACAGGATCGGATGAAAGACCAGTTTCCCGAGCGCCATCAGCGCGATCTCGTCGGCGTGCTCCATGCGCGTACGGTGCAGCGCGAGCGAGGCGCCGAGCACAAATAGCGCCACTGGCGGTCCGGCCTGCGCGAGCG
>CADECO010000215.1:8089-9948 GCA_902825905.1 uncultured beta proteobacterium | reverse complement strand
GGTGAAGCTATTCCCGGATAACTGGACGGCCGTCTACAACCAGTGGCTCGACAACATCCAGGACTGGTGCATATCGCGCCAGTTGTGGTGGGGTCAGCAGATTCCCGCGTGGTACGACGGCACGGGCAAGGTGTACGTCGCGCGGACCGAACAGGAGGCGCTTGCCAGCGCCCTTGCCGCCGGCTCGTCCGGGCCGCTCGAGCGCGATCCCGACGTACTCGACACCTGGTTTTCCTCCGCGCTGGTCTGTCATTCCACGCTGGGCTGGCCCGCCCCGCAGGGCGACGACGCGAAAGCGTTCGAGCTGTATCTGCCCTCCTCGGTGCTGGTGACCGGGTTCGACATCATCTTCTTTTGGGTCGCCCGCATGGTGATGATGACCACCTGGTTCACCGGGCGTGTGCCATTCCGCGATGTCTACGTCCACGGTCTGATGCGCGACGCCGATGGCAAGAAGATGTCGAAATCCGAGGGCAACACGCTCGATCCGGTCGATCTGATCGACGGCATCGCGCTAGAACCACTGCTTGCCAAGCGCACCACCGGTCTGCGCAAGCCCGAGGACGCCCCGCGCATCGTCGCCAAGACGAAAAAAGAGTTTCCTGCCGGCATTGCGGCGTTCGGCACCGACGCACTGCGATTCACGATGGCCGCCTACGCCACGCTCGGACGCAACATCAACTTCGACATGAAACGCTGCGAGGGCTACCGGAACTTCTGCAACAAGCTCTGGAACGCTACCCGGTTCGTGCTGATGAACACCGAAGGCCGCGACTGCGGCCAGGACGAAGCACTTCCCGTGACCCTTTCGGTTGTCGATCGCTGGATCGTCAGCCTGCTTCAGCGAACCGAGCGTGAGGTGGAAGAAGGCTTCAGCGAATACCGGCTCGACAACGCGGCCAACGCGATCTATCGGTTCGTCTGGGACGAATACTGCGACTGGTACCTGGAACTGGCCAAAGTACAGCTCGCGTCCGAAGACGAGGCAGCGCAACGCGGTACCCGCCGCACCCTGGTGCGGGTGCTGGAAGCGACCTTACGGCTGGCGCATCCGATCATCCCGTTCATCACCGAGGAACTGTGGCAGAAGCTCGCCCCGCTTGCGGCCAAGAGCGGCGACACGATCATGCTTGCGCCTTATCCGCGGTCGCAGCCGGAGCGGATCGACGAGCCGGCCGAGCGCGAGATCGCTGCGCTCAAGGCCATCATCGACGCCTGCCGCAACCTGCGGGGTGAGATGGACATCGATCCGAAGCAGCGGATTCCGTTGCTCGCCACGGGCTCGCGCGACCAACTCCAGCAAGCGTTCCCCTACGCGCAGGCGCTCGCGCGACTGTCGGAGACAACACTGGTGGACGAATTACCGAACATCGACGCGCCGGTCGCCGTGGTCGGCGACGCGCGCCTAATGCTCAAGGTCGAGATCAATGTCGCGGCCGAGTGCGAGCGCCTGAAAAAAGAGATCTCGCGGATCGAAGCCGAGATCACCAAGGCCAACGGCAAACTGGCTAACGAGTCGTTCGTGGCTCGAGCCCCAGCCGCGGTAGTGCAGCAGGAGCGTGATCGCGTGGCTGCGTTTCACGCCACGCTCGACAAACTGCGGCCGCAGTTCGAGCGGCTAAGCAAGGCCGGATGATCGGCGGGAACCGGCTCGGTCCCCGCAGGTCGTACCTTCGCCTCAGGACAGCAGCAGCGCTGCCGCAGCCAGCAACAGGCTCGCGGCTAAACCGGTGCCCACTGCCAGGAGCACGGCGTCTCCCCACTGCGTGATGCCGTTCCAAACGCGCATCCAGACGCCGCCCAATCGACCTGCTCGTTGCATATTTGAAGTACCCCTCGGAACTGTTTGCTCACCTTCG
>CADECO010000215.1:3334-7989 GCA_902825905.1 uncultured beta proteobacterium | reverse complement strand
CCTGCTTCGAATTCCTGCTTCGATTCATTGGAGCTTCCGATCGAGCGTTTTCGGAGTGCTTCCACGGGCGATGGGCAGCGAGATTAGCGATCGATCATGGCAACAAAATGGCATTCACGCTACTTTCGTTGCTATTGCTCGACGTTGGTTGCGAATCGCGCGCTCGCGCCGTTAGGCTTTGTGAGGAAATTCGCGCCGAGTTCGCCAGCACCAGGACCATCCGATGCGCCGCATAGCAATCGTTGAAGACAACGAAGTCATTCGTGAGAACTACGCCGACGCCCTGCGGCGCCAGGGCTACGAGGTCGCCGTGTACGGCGCACGTGAAGAAGCGATGCGCGCCTTCCGCACCCGCCTGCCCGATCTGGCGGTCGTCGACATCGGCCTGGCCGACGAGGTCGACGGCGGCTTCACCCTGTGCCGCGAACTGCGGGCGATGTCGGAGACGGTGCCGATCATCTTTCTGACCGCCCGCGACAGCGACTTCGACATGGTGGCCGGGCTTCGCCTGGGCGCCGACGACTACCTCACCAAGGACATCAGCCTGCCGCACCTGCTGGCGCGGATCGCCGCGCTGTTCCGGCGCATCGACGTGCTCTCTTCGCCCCCGAAGCACGACGACGTGCTTACCCGCGGCCCGCTGACGCTCGACCTGAAGCGCCTGACCGCCTCCTGGAACAGCCGCACCGTGGACCTCACGCTCACCGAGTTCTGGATGGTGCATTCGCTGGTGAAATTTCTCGGCCACGTCAAGAACCGGGACCAGCTCATGTCGGAGGCCAATCTCGTGGTCGACGACAGCACGGTAACCTCGCACGTCAAGCGCATCCGCAAGAAGTTCGCCGCGATCGATCCAGCGTTTGATGCCATCGACACCGTCTACGGCATGGGTTATCGCTGGAAAGAGGGCTGATCGCGGCACGCGCGGCCTCCCCCTCATTCGCGGACTCTCTCGTTCGCCAACTCTCTCATTCGATGGCGATCCGACACGGCCTGAGCATTCGCACCAAGCTGCTGCTGGCCACCCTGGTGCTCGGCCTGATCCCGTTCGTGGGCTTCGAGTACGTGCGCGAGATGGAAAATTTCCTGCGCGCCGGACAGGAGCAGACGATCATCGCCGCCGCGCGCGCAGCCGCGCTCGCCCTGCACGATCGGCCGCGGCTGCTCGAACTGCGCACGTCCAGGCCGCGCGTCCCCAGCCCCGACCAGGCGGGAACCGGCGATGCCCTCCACGAACCCGACTCCGTCACGGTGGGCACGAGCGAAACCGCCCTTGGTGACCGCCCGCCGCGCCGCGGCAGCGATGAAGCGCTGGCCGAGATCGAACTGATCATCAAGGCGATGGGCCGGCGCTACTCGCGCATCTGGGTGGTCGATCAGCAGCGCCAGTTGCTGGCAGTTGCCGGATCGCTGCGACGCAATCTTGCTCAGGATCCGCTGATCCCGCCGCCCGCCGAAGGCTGGTGGGGCACGATCGAATCGACCGTATTGCGGCCGCTTTACACGCGGCTGCTGGCACCTCCGTCGGAAGACTTCGACGATGCACTGCCCGAGACCGTGCTCTCAGGCGGCAAGGAAGTCGAACGGGCCCTGACCGGCATTCCGGCATCACGCCGTCGCCATACCTCCGACTTCCGCGCCACGGTGCTTTCGGCTGCCCATCCGATCTGGAGCGGCGACGAGGTCGTCGGAGCCGTGGTGGTGGAGGAAACCACCAATGCCGTACTGTCGCTTCGCAATCGGGCATTCGAGCATCTGCTGACCGTGACGCTGGCAGCGTTTCTGCTCGGCGCCGGGGCATTGGCGATATTCGCGTCACGTCTGTCGGGGCGGCTCACCCGGCTGCGCGACGAGGCCGAAAGCGCGATCGACGCACGCGGGCGAGTGCAGCACCTGGTCCAGGGATCCAACGCCGGTGACGAGATCGGTGATCTGTCGCGCAGCTTCTCGACCGTGCTCGAGCGGCTGGCGCAGTACAACACTTACCTCGAGCGCATGGCCGATCGCCTCTCCCACGAGTTGCGCACGCCGATCGCGGTCGTGAGCTCCTCGCTCGACAACCTGCGGCAGAAGAATCTCGAACCCGACACGAGCGTGTACATCGATCGCGCCGAAGACGGCCTCAAGCGGCTGAACACCGTGCTCACCCGCATGCGCGAGGCGACCCGGTTGGAGCAGATCATGCGCGAGGTCGACCGCGAACGATTCGATCTCGCCCAGGTCGTGAGCGGCTGCGTCGGCGGCTACACCAGCGCGTTTCCGAAGCATCGCTTCAGCATAAGCGTGCCGCAGCAGCCGGTGTGGCTGTTCGGATCGGCTGACCTGGTCGCACAACTGCTCGACAAAGTGGTCGAGAACGCCGTGGACTTCTCCCCGCCCGGCGAATCGATCGAGATCACCTTGCTGCTGCGCGACGGCGACGCCGCACTGAGCGTGGCGAACGTCGGCCCACCGCTGCCCGAAACGATGCAGGGCCAGTTGTTCGAATCGATGATCTCGGTGCGCGATCACGCCAAGGACGGCAAATCCACCCCGCATCTGGGGCTTGGGCTGTTCATGGTGCGGCTGATCGCGGAGTTCCATCGCGCGCGCGTGCTAGCCACGAACCGCAGCGACGGCAAGGGCGTGGTGATTTCGGTGGTGTTTCCCCAGGCGATGTGACCGAACGCACGTCGGCAAGCGGCATCGCAATCCGTGCGATTTTGTACAGTCGCTCACCGTCACCTCGGAGCGGTCGCGCTAGTTTCCGGCTAAGGCCAGCAAGTTCCTTGTGCCCCGTTGGGCAGCTTTCTAGGCTTAGCGCTTCCGCGAATCGCCCGTCCCCGAGCCGCCTCCTGCCATGCTGGGCAAATCCCGTCGCCCGCCCGATCCCGCGCCACCTGCACCGGCCCCGCAATTCACGGCCTGGCTCGCGCTGATTGCGTCACTGCCGACGCATGAGCCGTCGGTGTGCATGAAGGTGCTGCGGTCCCTCGAATCGATGGGGGCGGCGCTGCTGCGCGAGGGCGCCTATGTGCTGCCCGACGCGTTACTCAACTCGATGGGTTTGCAGCGGCTCGAAATGCTGATCGTCTCGGCCGGCGGCATCGCGCAATTGATCGCCTTCCGCAGCCGCGATGCCGCGCAGGAAGTGACGCTGCGCAAGCTGTTCGATCGCACTGCGCGCTATGAGGAGTTACGACGCACGCTGGAAGGTCTTCGCGTCGGCTTCGGCGTGAGTGATCCCGCAGCCATCGCGCGCGTGATGAAGCGGCAGGCACGCACGCTGAGCACGATCGCTGCGATCGATTTCTTTGCCGGTCCGGCCAAAAGTGATCTCGAAGCGCTACTCGCCTCCATGGAACGCGAAGTCCACGCGCTGATGTTCCCGGAGAACCCGGCCGTGGCGCCGCGAGAGCGATCGCGCGGGGCGTTTCTGGGTAAGGAGTGGGCGACGCGACAGCCCTTGGTCGCCGACCGGCTCGCCTGCGCGTGGTTGATTCGGCGCTTCATCGATCCGGAAGCGACGATCCGCTTTCTGGAGACCTCCGAACCGCTGCCGCATAAGGCAGTGACGTTCGGGTTCGATCGCGCACAGTTCACCGCTGCAAGCGATCGAATCACCTACGAGGAACTGATCCGGTTCTTTCGGCTGACCAACGATGCGGCGCTACAGCGCATCGGCCAGGTCATCCGCTCGATCGAGCTGGGCGATCATCGCTCGCCGGAGGCCCCGAGCGTGGACGTCATGCTCTCAGGCGCGCGCAATCGCGCATCAAGCCATCTGGAGCTGTTTGCCGAGTCGGAGAAGCTGTTCGACCTGCTCTACGACCAGTACTTTTTGGCCACGCCCACCCGCTCGAAAGGCGGCGCCGCGGCGATCACGTAGTTAGTCGACGCGCGCCTGTCGCGCCACGCGTTCACGGTCGCCCCGGACCGGACCCTGCGCCGATGCCGCGCTCCCTGCGTTCTTCGGCCCATTCGGCACGCAACACCCGCAGCCGCGAATCGATCACCGACATCACGTAGAAATCAGCGTCGCCCGCCCGCTGTGCAAACATCAACTGCTCGACCGCGGCCTGCAAAGCGCCCTGCAGATAGTAGACCTCGCTCTGCGCACGATGCTGAAGCGCGCGCTTGCCGGTCGCGGCATACGACTTGGCCTGCATGCCGTGCACGCGTGCGTCACGCGGTCGATCCTTGAGCAGCGTTTCCAGCTCGGTCAGCGCCTCGCCGTGGCGGTTGAGCGCCTGCAGTGTTTCGATATACGCATAGCGGACCGGATAGACCCCGCCGTAGGTGCGCATGGACTCGGCGAGCAGCTTTTGCGCCTCGGCGCCGTTGCCGCGCTCCAGCCGCAGTGAGGCTTCCAGCGTATCGACCATCCAATGCTTCGGCAGCAGGCTTCGCACCTTCGCAAGCTCCGCTTCGGACTTCGGGAAATCGCGCGCCCGCAGCCACGCGTGCGCCAGCCCGTAGCGAGTTGCCGCCTCGGAACTGAAGCGCTTCTCACGCAGTTGCACCTCTAACGCGCTTGCCGCCTCGAACGCGTTGCCCTGCAGCGCTCGCAATCTGGCGCGTACCAGGTGGAAGTCGGTGGGATCGGCGTGCTGGCGATAGCGGCCGTCGTCCGCGCGGTTCTGCAGCTCCGCGATTGGCCCGGTCGTCAGCGGATG
>CADECO010000215.1:0-3324 GCA_902825905.1 uncultured beta proteobacterium | reverse complement strand
CAGGCACGCCTCTCAGGTCGTCGAGATGCACGAGTCGCCAGCTGCAGTCGCTCGAAAAACGCGGGCATGCCGCTCACGTCGAACCCGGCGCCATCGAGCATCTGAAAGCCCAGCCGATCGGCCTCACGCTCGAGGTCACGTGAATAGTTCAGGGCTGCCTGGATCGCGCCGGCTTGCGACGTGACGAGCGCAGCCTGGCTGAGCTGGGAGTTGGACCGTGCGGCCAGCAATGCGATGACGAAACCGGCCAGTGCCGCCATCTGCAACTGCGACTGCTTTTCCAACTGCCGCGCGATATGCCGCTGCGTGACATGCGCGATCTCGTGCGCGACGACCGAAGCCAACTCGCTCTCGGCCTGGGAGGAGAGGATCAGCCCGGAGTGCACACCGATGAACCCGCCCGGCATCGCGAAGGCATTGATGCTCGGATCGCGGATTACGAAAAACTCGAGCGGCTGGCCTGACTCGCCATGCGCCACCGCGAGCCGGCGGCCGATGCTCTCGACGTACCACTGCACCTCGGCGTCGTCCATGAACGCCGGATCGCGGCGCAACTCGCGCATGATCATCTCGCCAAGCTTGCGCTCGTTGTGCACCGAGAATCCTGCCTGCGCCGACTCCCCCAGATCAGGCAGATTCTGGGCGCTGCCGGGCACTGCCAGGGCAAAGGACAGGAGGACGCAGAAGAACCGTTTCATAGGCGCGCGATGATGCCTCAATCACGGATTCGGCAACGAGGCCGGCGTAAAGTTCTTTCGACGTGCTCGACGTGCTGGGTGTCCAGGTCGATCATGCATAATGCCGCGCCCCGACCGCGCCAAGCGCGGCAGCTGACTCGAAGAACGCCGCCAGACCGACCGGCGGCGTCCCGCACACCACGATCGGCCCCTCAGGCATGCCCCGCAAGACCCTCTCGCACTTCAACGCCCGCGGCCAGGCTCACATGGTCGATGTCGCGGCAAAAGCCGAAACGCATCGCCTCGCACGCGCCTCGGGCACGATCAAGATGCAGGCGGGCACGTTGCGGCTCATCAAATCGGGCAGCGCGAAGAAAGGCGACGTGCTGGGCATCGCTCGGATTGCCGCCATTCAGGCCGCAAAGAACACCGCCAACCTCATCCCGCTCGCTCACCCGCTCGCCCTCACGCACGTCGATGCCGAGTTCAGTATTCGCGAGCGACCAGCGTCAGTCACGCTCACTGTCACCGTCGAAACCCTTGGACGCACCGGCGTGGAGATGGAAGCGCTCGCCGCAACGGCTGTCGGCCTGCTCACCGTCTACGACATGGTCAAAGCGGTCGATCGTGCGATGGTCATCGGCGAGATCAAGCTGCTGGAGAAGCTTGGGGGTAAGAGCGGGCATTTTGTGCGTCCGCGGAACAAGCGGTGAGCGGGAAAGAACGCCAGCCCGCCCTACTTGCTCCAGGCGCCGAGCGAGCTTCCGCCCGAACTGATCAGTGACTCGGCGCCGGAACCGGTCCGATCCAACCTTGGATCCATAGCCGCGGAAAGTAGTAGAGGAACCCTTCGGGAGTACGCATCGCGGCGGATGACTCTTCCCACACGATCAAATCGGCCGCCTCCGGATAGATGCTGTACACCAACAATCCGAGCGCACCCGTTACTGAGGCGATAACGGCGGTACTTGCTCGGATCGACAGCGAGCCGCCGGAGGCAAGAGGGAAGCGTTCACCCTGATAGATGCCAAGCATCCAGCCACAGAGCGTCGCGAACAGCACCTGGCTATAAGGCATCGCGAGAACGCCGTCCACCAGCGCTTGAGTCAGCGCAGCCCCAACTGACGCCGTAAGTGCAGCAATCAAATAACCTCGCTCTTTTGAATAGTCGCCTTTGGCTCGAGCAAATCGCCCCCAACCCCTCAAGGCGAGAAAGATCACGCCAATTAAGCACGCCGTCGCCGGGACGCCCCATTCCGCGAGCCATTGGAAAAAAAAATTGTGCGGGTGCGCGCCGAAAGGATTTCGCTCGTAGGCAAAGTGCATTGGCCCGACTCCGAGCCACGGGTGTTCCTTCACCAGGTCAAGCGCCATCCCCCACAAGTGCAGGCGATCATGGGTTGAACTCAAGGAACCGGAACTGCGCAAGATCGGTTCGGCAGCATTGCCGATTGCCTGCATAGCGAAAACGAACGTCGCGTAGAGAATAGCCCCCACGATTGCAGACGCCGCATTGAGGATTAGGATGCCCCGTGCGGACTTGGGAATCGCCAAGAGGGCAAAAAGACCTCCAGCGATCAGCCCAATCCAAGTTCCCCGAGTCGATGCCAGGAGCACGAAGAACCACCAGCACACTAGAACACCAATCAGACACCTTCTGTACGCGGGCCGTGAAGTCACGAGCACACCCGCGGCAAGCACCGGGACAAGCATGCTCTGAACTTGGCCGAAGAACCGCGGATTCGAGAAGCCTTCGAAGAGATGGCTGATGTAAAGCGGTTCACCAGCGATCGCGCTCGGCGCAATCCTCGCCAGCACAACAACCCCATAGGCAATCGCCAAGGTCGCAGCGCCCGCAATCAACCATCGCTCGCGATCACGGTCAAGCGCACGAACTCCCGTCGCGACTCCGATTGCAAGTGCGATTGTAAGGATGCTGAGGCTGACTTCTGCCAATGCCCACCGCGGCTGGATCGCAAAGCAAGCAGAGCAAGTTCCGAGAGCTGCTGCACACACAAGTCCGATTCGGACAGCCTTGGAACATTCGCGCACGCTCATCATGAACGCGAGGCGGAAGCTTGCCGAAAGGAGCATCAACCCAAGGAAAGCGAATAGTCCGATCTGCGCAGCCCGCTGTCGGTCGTGCCATCCCAGTTCAAACTGTGGTGCGACGGTGCAAGAGACGAACAGAACAAGTCCGATAACGAACAGGAAGGTGCGCGATTGGGCGGTCAATCCTGTGGGCATCCAGCCGCGTTCAGTCGAAGTGCTGGAGATGGTCATCGAGATGCTGGCACTTGGTGATGCGACGTACTAAATGAGAAGCGGGTGCTGGGCGAAACACCCAGCACCCGCTTTGAGCTTAGAGAAACTACTCGGTTACGTACCAACGCCAGTCTTGTTCTTACCGCAGCCCGTGCCGCTGTTGGTGAAGCCCCAGGTCACGTTAGCCGAGGCAACGGTGCCAGTCATCGTCACGACGCAGCTGCTCAGCGAGGTATTGCCGGTCAGGACGTAAACCGCCGTGCCACCAAGACCACCCGTTCCCGCAGTGAATGTCCCGCGAGCGATCCCGACAGCGCCTGCGGCAGCAGACGCTGGCATCGTGAGACCGATTGCCGTGTCCGTGTTGCACCCAGTCGGGTCG
>CADECO010000214.1:4825-10041 GCA_902825905.1 uncultured beta proteobacterium | reverse complement strand
CGATCACGTCGGACGAGCCGGTGGTGACGACCGTCATGCGCGACAGCGAGGCGTCTTCGGTCGGCGCCACGGTCAGCGATTCGATGTTGTACGCCCGCGCCGAGAACAGGCCGGCAACGCGCGACAGCGCGCCCGCTTCGTTCTCGAGGAGGATGGAGATGATGTGTCTCATGGAATGTCGTCACGCCGCCGGAACCGGTGCTTGCGTCGCTGCGCCAGCACGCTTCCGTCTGCAGGCCGCCCTTCTCGGCCGATGTTGCCCGCCCGCCGCAATCACAACGGCAAGCGATTGAACTCTGCGTTGCTCGAGTGCTTTCGAGACCCGCGGTTGCCGCCCCTGGCCGTTACAACTCCTCGGCAAGGATCATCTCGGTCAAGCCCTTGCCGCCAGCCACCATCGGGTACACGTTCTCGGTCTGATCGGTCACGAAATCCATGAACACCAGATCGTCCTTGCGCGCGAACGCCTCGCGCAGTGCCGGTTCCACGTCCGCGGGCTTATCGATGCGCATTCCGACATGCCCGAAGCTCTCAGCCAGACGGACGAAGTCGGGCAGTGCATTCATGTAAGACTCGGCGTAGCGGTTGCCATGGAAGAACTGCTGCCACTGCCGCACCATGCCCATGTACCGATTGTTCAGGCTTATCAGCTTGATCGGCAACCGGTACTGCTTGCAAGTCGACAGCTCCTGAATGCACATGATGATCGACGCTTCGCCGGTTACGCAGGCCACGGTCGCCCCCGGATTGGCGAGTTGCGCGCCCATCGCAGAAGGTAGCCCGAACCCCATGGTTCCCAGACCACCGGAATTGATCCAGCGACGCGGCTTGTCGAACTTGTAGAACTGCGCGGCGAACATCTGATGCTGGCCCACGTCGGAGGTGATGAAGGCATCCCCGCGCGTGATCTCATAGAGTTTTTCAAGCACGAACTGCGGCTTGATCTGCGCAGAGGCCCGGTCGTAGCGCAGGCAGTCCTTCGATCTCCACAGCTCGATCTGCGTCCACCAGGCGTCGACGGCCTTGCGATCGATCTCGCCCAAGCGCGACTCCAACTGACGCATCAATTCGTCTAGCACTTCGGGCACGTTGCCGACGATCGGCACGTCGACCTTGACGCGCTTGGAGATCGACGAGGGATCGATGTCGATATGGACGATCTTGCGCTCGACCTGGGCGAAGTGGCGTGGATCCCCGATCACGCGATCGTCGAATCGCGCGCCTACCGCGAGTAGTACGTCGCAGTGCTGCATGGCCATGTTCGCTTCGTAGGTGCCATGCATGCCGGGCATGCCGACGAACTGCGGGTCGGTACCGGGATATCCGCCCAATCCCATCAGCGTGTTGGTGCACGGCACACCCAGCGTCTTGACCAGCTTGGTCAGCTTGTCTGCCGCATTGGCGAGAATGACTCCGCCGCCGGTGTAGACCATGGGACGCTTGGCCTCGACCAGCAATTGCACCGCGCGCTTGATCTGCCCGGCGTGCCCCTTCACGACGGGGTTGTACGATCGAAGCGAGACGGATTCGGGATACACGAACTCGCATTGCGCCGCGGTCACGTCCTTCGGGATGTCGACCAGCACCGGCCCGGGGCGTCCGGTCTGCGCGATGTGGAACGCGCGCTTCATGGTCTCGGCCAGTTCGCGGACGTCCTTCACCAGAAAGTTGTGTTTCACGCAGGGGCGAGTGATGCCCACCGCGTCGACTTCCTGGAAAGCGTCCAGACCGATGGCGTGCGTAGGCACCTGACCGCTGATGATCACCATCGGAATCGAATCCATGTACGCCGTGGCGATACCGGTTACCGCATTGGTGACTCCGGGCCCGGAAGTCACCAGGCAGACGCCCACCTTGTGGCTGGCTCGGGAATAGCCGTCGGCAGCATGGGCCGCGCCCTGCTCGTGCCGCACCAGCACGTGCTTGACCTTGTCCTGATTGAACAGCGCGTCGTAGATGAACAACACTGCCCCGCCTGGATACCCAAAAACGTACTCGACCCCCTCTGCCTCAAGGCATTTGATGACGATCTCGGCGCCACTCAATAGCATGGAATATCCGCGGGTTATTTGCGCACGTCACCGTCGGGCGTCGCCTCGCCGAAATGGGGGCTGCCCCGGAGTGCGGTAGGAAAGAGCTTGAATTTTAAAGCGAAACAGCCCCCGTCCGAAAGAGGCGGCTGAGCCAAGGAACGGCGCGGATGGCCAGCCCTTGAGAAGACCACCGGAAACGGCCTAACATCGCCGCCCGCGCCGGCGATGACCAAGACGACCAAGCCCGGCCTGTTGAGTGGGCGCCCAGGGCGCCAAGCTGCCGAGACAAATCCGGGGTCTGCGCGACCGCTGTGCACGACCCGCGCGAAGGGACTACACACTGGCTTCTAAATCCGAGCTCGACGACTTCCTGGCTTCGGTGGAGCGTCGCGCTTACAAGCACGCCCTCTTCGCGGTCCGCGACGAAGAAATCGCACTCGACCTGGTTCAGGACGCCATGATGCGCCTGTCGGAGAAGTACGGCGGGCGCCCCCCCGAAGAGCTTCCGCTGCTGTTCCAGCGCATCCTGCAGAACGCCATGCGCGACCACTTTCGCCGCCAGAAAGTGCGGGCCCTGTGGACGACGCCCCTTTCGAGCCTGATCGGAAAGTCCGATGATGACGACACCGACCCGCTCGACACGTTCGAGGCGAATGTCGAAGGCAACATCTCGGATAACCCTGCCAACCAGTTGGCGCAGGCACAAATCCTCGCGCTGCTTGAGCACGAGATCCAGAAGTTGCCCACGCGTCAACGCGAGGCCTTCCTTCTTCGTTACTGGGAGGAACTCGACGTAGCCGAGACCGCGGCGGTAATGGGTTGCTCCGAAGGCAGCGTCAAGACCCATTGCTCGCGGGCAACACACACACTGGCCGTATCGTTACGCGCCAAAGGCATCACCCTGGACTTATGAACGAAGATCGCACCGGCGCCCGGATTCGAGGCTTGTTGAATCAGGGGCTTAACCAACTCGAGACCGAGAAGCTCCGGCGGCTGCAGATCGCCCGCGAACGGGCCATCGCACGGCACCGGGTGTCGGGATTCGAACTCGTGCCGGCTTGGGCCGGACGCATGTTTGGACCGCTTGGGCCGCTGGGCCACACTTCAAGGTGGATCGTTCCGGTCACTTTCGCCGTGCTGGTACTGGTCGGCTTCCACTACTGGCAAAGCTCGCAACCTGACGATCTGTCAGATTTGGATGCGGCGGTGCTCAAAGGCGACCTGCCGATCGACGCCTACCTCGACCAAGGATTCCGATCATGGCTACAGCGCTCAAGCGACTGATCATCGCGCTGGGTTTGGCGCTTTGCGTAAGCGCGGCCACCGCAGCGGATAAGGACAATCCAAAGTGGGCGGAACTGAGCGGTGCACAACAGGCAGCGCTCGCACCCTTGAAGAACGAGTGGAACAACCTCGACCAGCCCCGGAAACGAAAGTGGTTGGGCGTAGCCGCGCGCTTTGCGCAAATGAGCCCGGAGGAGCAGAAACGGATTCAATTCCGCATGCAGGCTTGGTCGAATCTTTCGCCACAGGAGCGGCAAGTAGCGCGCGACTCCTACCGGGATCTCTCCAGGTTGCCCGAGGGCCAGCGCCAAGTCGTGCGCCAGAAGTGGGACGAGTACCGCACGCTTCCGGAAGACGAGCGCCAACGCTGGTCAACTCCAAATTCGACCCAGCGGCGCAACTGAGTCCGACCACTGTAGAAGTACGGAGTAGCTGCGGACAGCTTCGGCCCTCGCTGCGTCCCGTTCGCGCCGGTCAAGAACCGGACGGTCCAGCGCGGTAGCATCGCGCGGTTCCCCAGTCTTCGCGATCGACGTGACGGACCCTGGTCTTGCAAATTCGAGGAAGCCACTACCGGCCTGTGGCCTCAGGCGGCGCTTGGCCGCAAGCCTGTATGAGCTGCTCCCCGTGGCCGCGATCGTCATCGTGGTCGGTGGCATTTTTGTCGGGGCCGCCCAACTGTGGGGCCATGCGGGCGAACGCCTTGGCCATACCGCCCGCTCGGCGCTCTTTCTGGCGTGCTATCTCGCGCTGGCGGCCTACTTCGTGTGGTGTTGGCGCGCCGGGCAGACTCTGCCGATGAAGGCATGGCGGCTTCGGGTCCTGGCCGTGGGCGATTCTGCGCCCACTCCCGCGCAACGGCCCTCAGCCCTGCGGCCCTATGTCACCCGTTTCGTCCTTGCCTCGATCGCGTGGGGGCTCGCGAGCGGCGCACTCCTTTGGTTGCGCGAACACTCGGACTCTGCCGTCGCGTGGGTGACCCTGCTGCCTCTCGTCGCTGCACTGGCCTGGCGCTTCCTGGATTCTGACCGGCAGGCGCTTTACGACCGACTCGCCGGAACGCGCCTGGTGGTCGAGCCAAGATCGGCGTCAGACTGATTCGTTGCGCGCTGCACCGAAACGTCGTTAGCGTCGCTCAACCCACCACATCATCGCCATCGCCATAAAAAAGAACAGCACGCTGGGCAAGGCGGCGCTTGCCATGGGCGGCCACTGCCCGAGAATGCCCAGGTGGGAAAACAGGCTGTTCAGGCCGTGAAAGACGATTCCGAGCATGATCCCCGAGAACACTTTCACGCCCAATCCGCCCTGGCGCACATGCACGTACGCAAACGGCAACGCCAGGGCCATCATCACCAGCGTTGCGAACGGATAGAACACCTTTTTCCAGAGCGCAATCTCGTAGCGTTCCGTGCGCTGCTTGTTCGCGACCAGATGGCGCACGTACTGGAACAGGTTCCACGCAGGCATTTTCTGCGGATCCACGGTAAGCGCCGCGAGCACTTCCGGCGTCAGCACGGATCGCCATTGCATCGACGGCAGTGCCTCGACGACGGTCCCCGATGCCGAGAAGCGGGTCTGCGTGATGTCCGCCAGTTCCCATTGATTCTCTCCAGCGTAACGACCAGTCTTGGCTTCGCTGATCGACCGCAGCCGCAGATCGTCGTCGAAGTCGTACACCACGACTCCCGAGAGCGACGAATCAGGCGCAACCTGCCGGATGTTCACGAAGCGCGAATCCGAGCGCACCCACATGCCCGAGCGGAATTCCTGCGCGATCGCCGAGCCCAGGGCCAGCAATCGAAAACGCTGGGCGGCGCGCTCTGCATACGGCGTAACCAGCTCGCCGACGATGATCGTGAGCACCACGAAGACCAGCCCGATTCTGAGCAGACTGAA
>CADECO010000214.1:0-4725 GCA_902825905.1 uncultured beta proteobacterium | reverse complement strand
GTCGCGACATACACCTCGCGACCGATGTATCGGCGGATCGTGGTCATCGACGCCACCTGGGCAAGAGCCGAGTGCGCATCCGGCGCATCAGCATGAGCAGGAACACCACGAGCATCATCACGTGGACCAGCCACCAGCCCACGCCGAAACTGAGCTTGCCCTGCGCCACCTGCGCCTGGGCGACGGAAAGCAGATTCGTGTAGATCATGTAGATGAAAACCGCGAACAGCAGATTGAGTGACGTGCTGGCGCGCGGATTCACGAACGACAGCGGAATGGCGAGCAAGGCCAGCACGAGCGCGATAAGTGGCAGGCCCATGCGCCACAACAGCTCCGCGAGATGGTCGCGCGAGGGCGACGCGATCAGTTGGAACGTCGATATCGCCTTGACCGAAACCTGGTCGACGGGCGACTCCTTCGCTTCGATCCGGATGAGGTATCGCTTGAAGTCCATGACCCGGTACTCGGGTGTGCCCGCATTGCCCTCGTACCGACGGCCATCTTCCAGAACGGCGAAACGATCGCCGTTGGCGGCCACTTCGACGTAGCCGCGCTTGGCGACCACCACTCCGAGCCGGCCGTGCTGTCGGAACGAGACGAACACGTTCTCGACGCGCTGCCCCTCCTTTTCCAGCGATTCCACGAAAAACACCCGCTCGCCGCTGGCCGCTTCGAGAAACACGCCGGGGGCGATCCGCGAAGTCTCCTCTCGGCTGGCCAACTGCTGGCGAAAGCTCTCCAGTTCGCGATTGGCCCACGGCGTCAGGAACAGGCTGAGCGCAGCGATGACCATGGCGATCGGCAATGCGAATATGAGCACCGGACGGATCCACGCGTGGAGCGGGCGACCGGCCGCGAACCACACGACCATCTCCGAATCACGGTAGCTGCGTGACAGCGCCAGCAGCACAGCGACAAATACGGTGAGCGCGAGCAAAACCGGAAGGTAATTGAGCGAAGTGAATCCAACGGTCGCAAGCACTGCCTCCGTCGGAATGCGCCCGCCAGCCGCACGCCCGATCACCCGTACCAGCGTACTGGTGAGCGAGATCGCAAACAGAGCCAGAAACACCGCCACGGCCAGGTTGCCGAACTCACGTAGCGTCGCACGATGGAAGATCACGATCGCGACCCTAGGACTTGTAGGCCATCCGGCGCCTCGCGTTCAAGGGGGCCACCTGCAAGGGTTCGCCAAGCTTCGTGGGGCGCCATTGAGCCAATTCCGGGGCGGTGTGGGCTGATGCGCACCGGATGGCATCTGGACCCGTTTGGGGGCTCGGTGCCTCGATATAATCGGTCGGATTCGATGCCCGTCCATGACGCGGATCGAGCAACGCCGCGCGACGTCAAAAAATATGGTTTGCCCGCTCGCGATCGACCATAACAACGACCGGAAAACGAATGCAATTTAGCACGAAAGCTCACGCCCCCGATAAGCTCAAAACGCCGTTGATCGTCGTCGGCGTGTTCCAGTCGCAGCGGCTCACCTCGGATGCAGAAACGCTCGATCGCGCCAGCAAAGGTGCGCTGCGTGCGGTGCTCAAGCGCGGCGACATGGACGGCAAGCTCGCAAGCACGCGGCTGCTCTACGACGTGGCCGGAACCGGCGCCGAGCGGGTCATGCTCGTCGGACTGGGGCGAGTCGAAGAGTTCGGCATCAAGCAGTTTCGCGAAGCGGTGCGGGCGGCCGGTGCGTTTGCGCTCGAGACTGGCGCTGACCGGATGAGCCTGTTCTGCCTCGACTGGCCGGTGCCGCTCAAGGACGCGCGCTGGAAGGCGCGCCACGCCGCGATTCAGATCGCCGACGCCGACTATCGCTTCGACGCGATGAAGTCGAAGAAGTCCGAGCCCCGAACTCTCACTCATACGGAACTGCTGAGCGCATCGGCCGACGTGGTCAAGGCCGCCGAGCGCGGCACTGTCGAAGGTGGCGCCATCGGCTCGGGCATGGCGCTGACGCGCGATCTTGGCAACCTGCCCGGCAATGTCTGCACGCCGAGCTATCTCGCCGATGAAGCCCGCAAGCTCGCCCGCGCCTGGAAGCTCGAGATCGAGGTCCTTGAGCAGAAAGACATGGAAAAGCTCGGCATGCATTCGCTGCTGTCGGTGTCGAAAGGCTCGCGCCAGCCGCCGAAATTCATCGTGCTCAAGCATCACGGCGGCCCGAAGAAGGCCAAACCGGTCTGCCTCGTCGGCAAAGGCATCACTTTCGACACCGGCGGCATCTCGCTCAAGCCGGGTGCCGAAATGGATGAGATGAAATGGGACATGTCCGGCGCGGGCAGCGTGCTGGGCACCATGCGCTCGGTCGCCGAACTCAAGCTCCCGCTCAACGTGATCGGCGTGATTCCCGCGTGCGAGAACATGCCCGACGGCGCCGCGACCAAACCGGGCGACATCGTCACCAGCATGTCGGGCCAGACCATCGAGGTCCTGAACACCGACGCCGAGGGGCGGCTGATCCTTTGCGATGCGCTCACCTACGTCGAGCGGTTTCAACCGCAGGCCGTCATCGACATCGCCACGTTGACCGGTGCCTGCGTGATCGCGCTGGGTCATGTCGCGAGCGGCCTGTACAGCAATCGCGATGCGCTGGCGAACGAGTTGCTCTCGGCCAGCGTCGACGCGTGGGATCGCGCCTGGCACATGCCGCTGTGGGATGACTATCAGGAACAGCTCAAGAGCAACTTCGCCGACGCCGCGAACATCGGCGGTCGACCCGCCGGCAGCGTGACGGCGGCATGCTTCCTGGCGCGCTTCACCAAGAAGTACGATTGGGCGCACCTCGATATCGCCGGCACCGCATGGCGCAGCGGCGCAAGCAAAGGTGCAACCGGTCGCCCGGTGCCGCTGCTCACGACGTTCCTGATGGGTCGGGTCAAGCGCGGCGCATGACACGCATCGATTTCTACACCGAGGCGCAAGACAAGCTTGACCTGGCCTGCAAGCTGGCCGGCAAGGCCGTGCAGGCGAAAACCCGCATGTTGATTCTCGCCCCCGACGGCGAACTGCGCGCGCGCCTGGACAAGATGCTGTGGATGCACCCGCCGATCGGCTTCATCCCGCATTGTCCGGCCGGCGCGCCGATCGCGAGCGAAACACCCGTGTTGTTGAGCGGTTCGGCCGATGAGGTGCCGGTCGACGACATCCTGCTCAATCTGGCGGATACTTGGCCGCAGACGTTCGCGCGGTTTCAGCGCCTGATCGAGATCGTGACGCGCGACGAAGCCGACAAGGCGTTCGCGCGCGAGCGCTATCGCTTCTATCGCGACCGCGGCTACCAGATCACGACGCACAATATGGCTGCGCTGGAACGGGCGCGACCGGGCCATTGATCGGGCCGGCGCCAACCACAGGACAAGTCGCCATGGCTACGTTCGATCGCGATGTGCAATCGGCCGACGACATCCTCGGCAAGGCCGATGCGTTGCTCGCGCGTCATCGTGGCACGCGCAACGAACGCGCACCTGAACCCACCGGCGATTTCCCGATCCTCACCGAAGTGGTCGAGACCACGCCGGTCGAGCCGCTCGAGGTCGGATCGCTCTCCCTCGATGATCTCGAGCGCGAGTTGCGCGTGGAACTGCTCGAACAGCTCTCCAGCGAGTTGTCCAAGCACATCGAAGCGCGAGTAACCGAACGGGTAGCCGGACGACTGGCCGAAATCGTCGCCCAGATCCGTATCGATCTGGCTGCGGAAGTCACTCGCGCATTGCGGGAAACGATCGCCGAATCGATGAATCAGGCACTCGACCGCATACGCGACGACACCCACGCCTCCGTACAAGGGGTACCGACGCAGGTGCCACCGGCACAAGGCAACACGCGCTGATTTCAGACGTACCGACTCTTTCGCACCGCAACCTGCCGCCTGCCATCGACTGGTCGGCAATCAAAGCAAGCATGGAACTCGCAAAAAGCTTCGATCCGCACGCCATCGAGCAACATTGGTATCCGCTCTGGGAATCGCGCGGCTACTTTCGCGCCACCTACGACGACGCCCGACCGGCGTACTGCATCCAGCTGCCGCCGCCGAATGTCACCGGCACGCTGCACATGGGTCACGCGTTCAATCAGACGATCATGGACGCGCTTACGCGCTATCACCGCATGCGCGGCTACAACACGCTGTGGCTGCCCGGCACCGATCACGCCGGCATCGCCACGCAGATCGTGGTCGAGCGGCAGCTCGAAGCGCAGGGAACCTCGCGCGAACAGCTCGGTCGTGCCGCGTTCAACGAGCGGGTTTGGCAGTGGAAGGAACAATCCGGCTCGACGATCACCCAACAGATGCGCCGCATGGGCGACTCCACCGACTGGAGCCGTGAGTACTTCACCATGGACGCGAAGCTCTCGGCGGTCGTCACCGAGACGTTCGTGCGCCTGTTCGAGCAAGGCCTGATCTATCGTGGCAAACGCTTGGTCAACTGGGATCCGGTGCTGCTCACCGCCGTCTCCGACCTGGAAGTCGAAAGCGAGGAGGAAGACGGTCGAATCTGGGAGATCCTGTATCCGTTCGCCGATGGTGATGGCGCGGTAGGCGGTACAGCCAAAGGCGTGGTAGTGGCGACGACACGACCGGAGACGATGCTGGGTGACGTAGCGGTCGCGGTCAATCCGCAAGACGAGCGCTATCGCGCGCTGGTCGGCAAGACGCTGGTGCTGCCACTGACCGATCGGCGCATTCCGATCATCGCCGATGACTACGTCGATAAGGAATTCGGG
>CADECO010000213.1:0-10047 GCA_902825905.1 uncultured beta proteobacterium | reverse complement strand
CTGCGCCTACGACGAAAACTCACGCAGGGCAGCAACCCACAACGGCTACTGAAGACCGTGCGTCACGCCGGATACGTTCTAGACACGCCGGTCGAAGCGATCAAGTAGCCGTCGCAGTAGATCGATTCCCCTGCGCAGGCCGTGGAGAATTCTCTGCAGGCTACGTGCGTAGCTTCCGCTTCATCCATGCTGACACTCAAGCAAGGCACATGCACAGGTGAATCAGTAACATCGCGCACGCTGCAGTGCAGCATTACGGCGGGGAGGAGGCTTCATCGCCTCTCCGTCTTCATCACCTTTCCATCCCGCCACCTGATGAAGCATCCGTTCGACAACACCCCAACTCTGTCACTGAAGATCGCGCTCGCGACGCTGGTTCTGGTGATCGCCGCGCCATTGCTTGGATTGCTGTACTACAGCCATCAGCATCAAGTAGCCCTCGAGCTCGAGCGGGCCGTGAGTGACGCGCGGGCCGTCGCTCACGCCAGTGCCGAGGGCGTCAATGATCGGATCACCGATGCCTTGGCCACGCTCGAGGGCATCAGTGCCAGCGTCGGCGCGCGCACCGATCGCAGCGAGTGCGCGTATCTCATGCCATACCCGGCGCGCTTCGCCCGTCATTTCGTCGATGCCATCGTGCTCAACGCCGCGGGCGAGCGGATCTGTTCGATCCGGCAGCACGATCTCAGCGCAACATTGGTCAAGGCCATCGACTGGCATCGCGAGTTCGCGCAGACGCCTACCGATCACATCGTGGTCTCGCCGCCGCTTGCCTACGCCGACGGCGTGCAAACCGTCGTGGTTGCGCGTGCCCTGAACGATCGAAGCGGATTCGTTGCAGTCGCGCTCAACCTTGAAAGCCTTGGCGTGCTGCTCGAGCGCTTTACGCTGAATCTGCGAATCGGACGACCATCGGCCGAATCGACCGGCCCCCACCACCCCGACTCAACGAGCGCCCGGCTCGTCAGCCGAAGCGGACATTTGATTGCCGGAGGCGTCAAGCACTCTTCCGTCGCCCTGCAACCAGTCGAGGCTTCACTCGATCTCCGGCGCGCAGACGAAGGCGCCGCGCAAGTCACGGAAGTGACCCGCTTCGACGATTGGCTGATCAGCGTTTCGCTTGCCTCGGACCTGATTCGACACGAGGCGGCACGTGCGTCCCGCAACCAGACCAATCTGATCGCGTTGGTGGTCGTGCTTGCGCTGCTACTTGCCTCGCCCGTCGCGCGACGCATCGACCGACCGGTCCGCGCTCTGGCCCAAGACATGCGCGCGATGGTTGCTGCGCACGACGGGCCGCCGATCCCCGATTCGGGGATCGCGGAAGTAGCCGAGCTGTCTGCCGCATTCGCCGCGCTGGTCGATGCGCGCGACCTCGCGCACGCCCGAATTGAGGACCTGGCGCACCTGGTAGAGCGAACCAGCGACATGATCCTGGTGTGCGACCAGACCGATCGACTCACCTTCATGAACGATGCTGCGCGCCGGGCGTTGGGCGTGGCACCAACGTCTGCTCTTGACACCTTTGGCATTGCCGATTTTTACCCCAGCGGACTTGACCTCAACCTCGCGCGCCAGGTGGCCTTGATCAAGGGGGTCTGGCGTGGCGAGCGCGAGCTACGTGGTCCCGTGGGGCGTTCGATCGCAGTGTCGTCGGTGCTCATAGCCAGGCGCGATCAGCACGGACGGCTGCTCGGTTTCGCCTCGATATCGCGTGACATTTCCGCGGCGAAGATCGCCGAGCGGCGCTTGCGCGAATCCGAGCAACGCTACCAGGACCTCTACGACAACGGGCCGGACATGCTGCTGTCGATCGACCCGCTTACACGTCGTGTCGTGCAGTGCAATCAAACCTTGCTGCGCCAGACCGGCTATTCGCGCGACCAAGTGATTGGACGTGAGCTTTTCTCGCTCTACGCGCCGGACAGCGTCGCTGCCGCACAGCGGGCCTATGCGCAGTTCGCCCAGCGCGGTGAAGTTCGCGACGTCGAGTTGCGCGTGATATGCGCCGACGGGCGCGTCATGGACGTCAGCCTGAGCGTCACCCTGTTGCAGGGAGCCGATGGGCGCCCGGTCTACAGCCGATCGAGCTGGCGTGATATCGGCGCACGTAAGCGTGCCGAGGCACAGCTGCGCCTACGGTCCGAGGCATTGGAGCATTCGCTCAATGGGTTCTATATCGTCGACCCAGTCGGCCGGATTCGCTATGCCAATCGCGCGTTCATCACGATGTTCGGATTCATCGGTTGGGATCAGTTGTGCGAAATCCGCATCGGCGAACTTTGCACCAGCTCGAGCGTGGTGGCTCGAATCATGAGAGAAACCGAAGCAGCCGGTGCCACCCACGTCGAGTTCACCGGGCGCCGCCGCGATGGCAGCACGTTCGATGGATTGGCCTATATCCGCGCGTTTCACGATGAGCACGGCGAGCGCCTGTTAATCGGCACGACCTTGGATATCACCCACCGCAAGCGCGGCGAACAAGAACGCCTGCGCATGGAAGCCGAACTGCGCCAAGCCCAGAAATTGGAAGCGATCGGCCGACTCGCCGGTGGCATCGCTCACGATTTCAACAACATGCTCACGGTAATCAGTGGGCACTGCGACGTGGCGCGTGAGGCGATCGAGTCTGCAGGGGAACTCAACGGTCATCTTCGCGAGATCGCGCGAACGAGCGAAGGCGCACGCGCCATCGTCGAGCAATTGCTGGCGTTTGCGCGTAAGGATCGCGCCGAGCTCCTCCCCATTGACCTCAACGCATCGATATCCGAGCGACTCTCGACGCTGCAGCAGTTGGCCGGTGATCGGATGATGGTCGAGTTCCGCCCCGGAAAACACCTGTGGCCGATCAGCATGAGCCACGCTCAACTTGCGCAGGTATTGTCAAATCTCACATGCAACGCGCGCGCGGCGATCGCCAAACGCGGCACGTTCACCATCCGCACTGCCAACATTGGCCCGGACGATCCACTGCGCGCGATTCTGCCGCAGCTTCAGATCGCACCGTTCGTGCTACTGGAGATTGGCGATTCCGGTGCCGGCATGGCGCCCGAGGTGCTTGAACGCGCGATCGAGCCGTTCTTCACCACGAAACCGATCGGCCAGGGCATCGGCCTGGGCTTGTCGATCGTGCACAGCATCGTCGGCCAGAACGGTGGCAGGCTGTGGATTCGAAGCACGCCCGGAGCGGGGACCACCATCACCATTTGCTTGCCGCGCCTCGAGCGCTCGTCTTTACCACGACAGTCCGCTGCGCTCACCTTGGAAGAGGCCTGAGAAGGACTCAGCGCAGGGCCGAACGATTTCCCGATACCTGCAGCGCGGCCTCGCCATGTATCGCGCTTGCCGGCGCACCTGCGCCGAATCGCGATCGACTTGAGCTGTTCGACTTCACGAGTACGTATTAACCGGACATTCGACGATGAACAATACAGTCTTGCTGATCGACGACCATCAACCGTTACACAGCTTGCTGGGGGGGTTTCTCGGCGCACATGGGTTCGAGCTCAATTGCGTAGGCTCGCTCACTGCAGGTCGAAAGGAACTCGCGGCTCGCACGCCTGCGATGGTGCTTCTCGATCTGATTCTGCCCGACGGCGATGGCCTGGACCTGGCGCGGGAACTACGCCAGCGCGAGCCGACGCTGCCGATCATCATGCTCAGTGTGCGCACCCAGGAATCTGATCGGGTTACCGGCTTGGAGACGGGCGCGGACGACTACCTTCCCAAGCCCTTCAGTCCGCGCGAGTTGCTCGCCCGCATGCGCGCAGTGATCCGGCGTTGCAGCGGCAGTAGCGTGGGCGTGCCGCAGCCGGGCTTACCCACGGGGCCACGCGCTTATCGCTTCGGCGCCTGGCGCCTGGACGTGGCATCGCGTCGACTGATCGGCGAGGGCGGACTGGAGCGCCCACTCACCCGCACCGAGTTCAAGCTGCTGCACGTCTTGTGCCGCGCGCCCAACCGCATTCTGACGCGCGAACAGCTGATCAACGCAATCGGCTTCAACGAGAACGTGTTGGATCGATCGGTCAATGTTCAAGTCGTGCGCCTGCGACGCAAGCTCCGCGTGAGACCCGGTGAGCCCGAGCTGGTCCGAACCGAACGAGGCCTGGGTTACGTGTTCGATGCGAGTGTGGAACCGCAATGGTAGGTACCCGCACGGCGGGTGACCAATCGCACGCCTGCTGCCACCACACGACAGCTCTGCGGAAACAGTAACGCGTTGGCGCGAGGAATCGTCCACGCGCGCGACCAACCGCGCGGCAATTGAAGCCTTTCGGTAGCCCTGACTTGGCACATTGGGCTGAACCCTCCTCGCAGCGGCCGTACGCGGCAACGCGTCCCGGCTGCATCACCCATGAGCCACGCCAATCGGATCGCCGCCAATCGCGATCCTCACCATCGCCCGAGCGCGCAGACCGACTCGCCGCGTGCCATCGATAGCCCGGATCACACAGGCATGCACGGCCAATGGCTGGCCTTGCTGCAGGGGCTGACACGCGCGTGCGCACTGGAGAACCGAGCGCTGGACGAGGTGTTGCGAGAATTCTGCCCGCGACTCTGCAACGTGCTGCAGGCGCAACAGGTGAGCTTCTGGTGCATGGACGACAGTGGCACGAAGCTGGAGTGCCTGGAACACTACAGCACTACGGATCCCGGTCTCGTCAGCAGGCCGGCCAGAACCGTCGCCGATCACCCGGCCTTGTTCAGCGCCCTGGAGCGCGGCGAGCTGATCATCGCCTATCGCTCCCAACCCGATGCGACCGCGGGCACTCTATGGGAGATCGAACTGGCTGATTCGCCGGCGGCCGCTTTAGTGGCTGTCCCGGTCGTGCGTGGCGGCAGGCTATGCGGGGTGATGAGCGTTGAACGAGAGTCTGCGACCACCGAGTGGCGGTCTGATGAATGCACGTTCGCGCAGGGGGTGGCCAATACACTCAGTCTGCGCGTCGAGCAGGACGAGCGCACGCGTATCGAGCAGTTGCTGTGCATGCATTGCGCCCGCACCGACTGGGTCTACGACCAGATGCCCGATCTGGTGCTGCGCATCGACCGCAATCTGCGGTTCGCGTTCGTCAATGCAGCGGCCGCTCGCATCGTTGGACGCGCCCCGCGCGAGCTGATCGGCACCAACCTGGGCGAGCTCAGCTTTGCACCCAATCGACTTGTGGATGCGCGCCGACATGTCGCCGAAGTCCTGGGCGAAGCGCGGCCGCGACGCGTCAATTTCACCTTGAATTCGCCGGCCGGCCGACGCGTGTTCGAGTCGGTTCTGCTCCCGGAGCTGGACACCACGGGCGCCGGCGCAAGCGTGCTGTTGATCGCCTCCGACGTGACCGATCGCATTCGCGACCAACGCGCGCTGGCCGAACGTGAGGAGCGCTTTCGCGTGCTTGCCCAGTTGTCCTCGGACTACTACTGGGAGCAAGACGCACAGCTGCGCTTCACGGTGATCGAAGGGCGCCAACCGGTGGAGTCGATGCCCGAGAGCACGCAACTCATCGGCAAGCGGCGCTGGGAGCTCCCCGATGACAGCGTCACTGAGGAGGAGTGGGCGGCGCACAAGGCAGTGCTGGCGGCGCGTCAGCCGTTTCGCGACTTCGAGATCCGACGCCCGGATCGACACGGCGAGAGCCTTTGGTTCTCAATCAGCGGTCAGCCGAAGTTCGGGCGCGGTGGACGATTCGAAGGTTATCGCGGCGTGGCACGCAACATCACGCTGCGCAAACGCGCCGAGTTGTCGTTACAGGCAGCTACTCGCGCGGCGCAGCAGGCCAACCTCGCCAAGTCGCGGTACCTGGCGCAGATGAGTCACGAGATCCGCACGCCGATGAGCGCGATACTGGGCACGCTCGAGATTTTGGTGGACAGTGCGCTGCCCGCCAGCAGTCGCGAGCACGCCTCGGCCGCCTACGAATCGGCTGAAGCACTGCTCGGTGTGATCAACGACGTGCTCGATCTATCAAAGATCGAAGCAGGCAAACTCACGCTATGCGAAGCGCCGTTTCAATTGCGCCGACTGCTGCAGAGCGTGTTGACGCTGTTCGAGGCGCGCGCCATCGGCAAGGGCGTCGCGCTCACCCAGTCTGTTGAAGCGCACCTGACCGAGCATTGGATCGGTGATGCCGGTCGATTGAGACAGGTGCTGTCCAATCTGGTTGGCAACGCACTTCGCTTTACCGACCACGGGCGGGTGGCGATTACGGTGAGCGGGACTCATGAACCGATCGGCGGGTCCGTGACGTTGCGGTTTGCGGTCACCGATACCGGGGTCGGCATCCCAACTGACAATCTCGCGCGGCTGTTTGCGCCGGTCGTCCAGGTGGGCAACGACACAACCCGGAGCAACGAAGGCACAGGCCTGGGCCTGGCCATCTCTAAACAGCTGGTCGACCGAATGGGTGGCGCCATCGGCGTTGCCAGCGAGCCCGGGCGTGGCTCGACGTTCTGGTTCGATGTCCGGCTGGTTCGATCCGATGCGGCACAACCGACGGCCGATCACCCGCCGGCGACGCAGGCGCAGGCCATCGCAACACTCGCCGGCCGCACCACTCTTCTGGTCGAAGACAACGCCATCAACCGCAAGATCGCCGCGATCATGTTGCGCGAGCTCGGTTGCGAGGTGACAGCAGTCGAGAACGGCGCTCAAGCGTTGGAGCAAGTTCGCCCGGGACGCTTCGATGTCGTGTTGATGGACTGGCATATGCCGGTCCTGGGCGGCATCGAGGCCACGGCGATGCTGCGTGATATCGAACGCAATCACGGCGCACTGGGGCGCCAGGGCGATCGCCTTTGCATCGTTGCGCTCACGGCGAACAGCTTGTCGGGGGATCGTGAGCGAGCGCTGCAGTCTGGATTCGACGAGTACATCGCCAAGCCGTTTCGCAAGGTCGCGCTGCGCGACGCACTGCTCCACGTGTTGCGTCGCGCCGCCACGCCCCAGGATCGAAGCCATGGTTGATTCCGGCATACGCATCGTGCTGTGCGACAGCCATGAAGTGGTCCGCTGCGGAGTGCGTCAGATGCTGGCGCCGTTTACCGATATCGAAATCGCGGGCGAGACCGACAGCGCCGCCCAGTGCCTGGAACTACTGCAATCGGACCCGCCTCACATGGCAGTCATTGAGTTGGATCTGCGCGATCGCAACGGACTCGATCTGATCGAGGAGATCACGTCGACCCGAACACATCCGAAGGTGTTGATCTTCAGCGGTCGCGATGAACGCCAATTCGGTACGCGCAGCCTCAGGCTGGGCGCCGACGGTTTTGTTTCCAAGCGTGACTCGACGGAACAACTGGCTTCAGCAATTCGCTCGATCGCTCGTGGTCGGAAACATCTCAGCGGGACGCTGGCCGGCGCACTCGCCGATGCGGTGGGGAATCCTTGCATGGCCATGCCGGAGGAGCATCTCGCGCCACGCGAATTCGCGGTGTTCCGGAGCATTGCCGAGGGCGTTGGGCTCACTGCGATCGGCAATGAGCTCGGATTGAGCGTCAAGACGGTGGCGACCTATCGCGCCCGCGTCCTCGACAAGCTGGGGGCGCGCACCAATGCTGATCTGGTACGACTGGCGTTCGATCACAACATACTGCGGTAACCGCCGTTACGGCCTGGTCAACACGAACGAACGATGCATCAGAGGTATCAGGCCACCCGTTCAGCGCTGCGCCATCGAATCCGCATCAGGGGTACGGTCAGTCGGAGGCTAATCCTGCTCGCGCCGACGATTGTGGTGCTGATCGGCATGGCCGGCTCGGTGGGTGGGTGGCGACTGGCGTTGCGGGACGCAGAGAATGAGTTGCATCGCGCGTTTCGGGAGGAGACCGAGGCCGCCGTCGATGGCATCACTCGGTCGATCGAGCGCTACTTGGACATGCTCGGCAACATGCAGGCGTTCTTTGCGGCGTCGACCAACGTGAGTCGCATCGACTTTCACCGCTACGTGAGCGGGCTGGACGCTTCCCGCCAATACCCTGCATTGCGAGCGTTGCAGTACGCGCCATTGGTGCGACTCGCCGAGCTTGCCGAGTTCGAGCGCGGCGTGCGTTCCGATCGCACCTTGCACTCCCAAGGTTATCCGGCGTATGCGGTGCATCCACCCGGCATTCGCACGTTCTACGTGCCGGTTCTCTACAACGAACCGATGCGCAGTAACGAGGCGGCGTTCGGCCACGATCAGGTAGCCGAATCCGCGCGGCGTGAACTCATGGAACGCTCCCGCGATCGCGGTGTACCGCAGGCCTCGCCACCATTGCAACTGGTGCAGGACGCCGCACGCGCGCCGACCGTCATCTTGCGTGCGCCGATCTTTGGCAATGGGGAGCGCCGCTCCGTCGCGGCGCAGCGCGCCAGAGCGTTCGTCGGCCAGGTATCAGCGCTGGTGAGCGTCACCGAGATGGTGCGCGCAATGGTCAGTCAACGACTGCTCGAGCGCACCCGAATCAGGATCGACGATGTCGGCTACAGCGACAGCCCGGTTGGTGTTTCTGGGCCAGCCGTCGATTGCCTGGCACGATGGCGTGCGTACGCTGGCACGCCAAGAGATGTTGGATTTCGGCGGCCGAACCTGGCAGCTACGTTTCGAGCGCCAGATTGAAACCGCCAACCTGTACGCGTTGCCGAACGCCATTCTCGTCGCCGGCATGGCCTGCAGCCTGTGCCTCGCCATGCTCCTGGTGTGGTTGATTCGCGGCAGACATGCTGCCGTGCAAGCGGGCGAGCGCTTGACGCGGGAATTACACCGTAGCGAACAAGAACTTCGCGCCATGATCGACAGCGTTCAGGAGATCGTCTGTCGCACCGACCCGCACGGACATATTCTGTTCGTGAATCCCGCCTGGCACGTGCTCACGGGATACTCGGTTGAAGAATCTCTAGGGCGTCCGTTGTTGGACTTCATTCATCCGAGCGACGTCCAATCCGTGCGCAGCGCCGCCCGGGCAGCGTTGCGCACACAGCCTCCCGACATCGATTGGACCGCGCGTCTGGTTACGAACGTGCACGTTAGCCGCTGGGTTCACGCGCGGGCACGATTCCTGGGGGGCACCGGCTCCGAGCCGTTGCATGCGGTCGGAACATTGGTCGATGTCACCGAGCGCGTTGCCGCCGAACACGCCGCGCGTCAAGAGGCGCTACTCGACCCGCTCACGCGCCTGCCCAATAGGGTGAAAGCCACCGAGCGTTTGCACCACGCGATCGAACTTGCGCTCGATCGTGGCCATTGGGTTGGGGTGCTATTCATCGACCTCAACCAGTTCAAATCGATTAACGATACCCACGGGCACGGGATCGGCGATGGCGTCTTGCAGGCAGTGAGCGCACGACTCAGAGCGACGGTCCGTGCCGACGATACGGTGGCCCGGGTGGGCGGCGACGAGTTCGTGGTGATCCTGCCCAATATCCTGAACGCGAATACGGCCGAACGCGTCTCGCACGCCATCTCAGAGTCGTTACACCATCCCATCAGATGCGGTGCGCTGACCTTGCACGTCAGCGCGAGCGTCGGCATCGGCTTGTTCCCCCAGGACGGCGCCAACGCCGAGGATCTGATCGCAATGGCCGACCAGGCCATGTACCGCGACAAGCGCGCGCCCCGTGCCCTAAAGGAACCGGAGCGATGACTGCACCGGCGTCAACTCGGTCGGGCTGGCAGATGCTCCCTCGGCTCGAACGCGCTTGGCCGCCCTCTGGACAGATAGGTGGATCGGCGCTCGCTACACGCGTGCGATCCTGTGACGACGATCTCGCTGATTAGCGATCGTTAGGGGCGCGCGCACCCGGATTTCGTGCTGGCGCGGCACGGCGGGCCGAACACGCTGCAACAATCGCATTCGGCCGAAAAACTCGTTTGTGCGCAGCCGCGCACGCGGAGGATCGCGAATCAGGATTCGCTGCGGCGCGCCCGATCGGGTTGCTGCAACAGCGGATTGCAACCCGCCCGCGCGGGCCCCAGCACGCGCGTGGACGGGGCGCAGCGGCGGCCTAGCCGCGCAGGGGCCGACGCGTTCGTCCCAACGAACGCGAGCGTCACCGGGCCACCCCAGTGG
>CADECO010000212.1:0-10090 GCA_902825905.1 uncultured beta proteobacterium | reverse complement strand
TTGTTGGCGCCGGTGATGACGCGGCCGCGGCGGCCGTTGTCGAACAGCGCGTCGACGGCCTCCTGCAGCATGCGCTTCTCGTTGCGGACGATGATGTCCGGCGCCTTCAGCTCGATCAGCCGCTTGAGGCGGTTGTTGCGGTTGATGACGCGGCGATAGAGGTCGTTGAGGTCGGAGGTCGCGAAGCGGCCGCCATCCAGCGGCACGAGCGGACGCAGCTCGGGCGGGATCACGGGGATCACGTCCATGATCATCCACTCGGGACGATTGCCGGACTCGAGGAAGAACTCGACCAGCTTCAGGCGCTTGACGAGCTTCTTGCGCTTGGCCTCGGAGGTCGCCTCCTTGAGATCGGCGCGCATCGTGTCGCGCTCCTTCTCGAGGTCGATCTCGCCCAGCATGTCCTTGATCGCCTCGGCGCCGATCTTGGCCTCGAAGGTCCCTTCGCCGTGCTCGTCCTGCGCCTTCACGAACTGGTCCTCGGTGAGGACCTGGTGAAGCTTCAGGGTCGTGGTGCCCGGCTCGGTGACGACGTAGCTCTCGAAGTACAGAACCTTCTCGAGGTCGCGCAGCGTCATGTCGACGAGCAGGCCGATGCGGCTCGGCAGCGACTTCAGGAACCAGATATGCGCGACCGGCGAGGCGAGCTCGATGTGGCCCATGCGCTCGCGCCGGACCTTCGAGAGCGTGACCTCGACGCCGCACTTCTCGCAGATGATGCCGCGATACTTCATGCGCTTGTACTTGCCGCACAGGCACTCGTAGTCCTTGATCGGACCGAAGATGCGCGCGCAGAACAACCCGTCACGCTCGGGCTTGAAAGTCCGGTAGTTGATCGTCTCGGGCTTTTTCACTTCACCGTACGACCACGACCGGATCTTCTCCGGCGAGGCGATGCCGATCTTGATGGCATCGAACTCTTCGTTCTGCTGGACCTGCTTGAACAGATCGAGTAGCGCTTTCATTGACCACTCCTCGTAAGGACTGCTGTGTTCTGCCGAAAACCGAATGCCCTATTCAATGCCTGACGCGCGCCCGCGCGCCTGCTGCTCCTAGTGGCGCTCCAGATCGATGTCGATGCCAAGCGAACGGATCTCCTTGACCAGCACGTTGAACGACTCGGGCATGCCCGCCTCGATCTTGTGATCGCCCTTGACGATGTTCTCGTACACCTTGGTGCGACCATTGATGTCGTCGGATTTGACCGTGAGCATCTCCTGCAGCGTGTATGCGGCGCCGTACGCTTCCAGCGCCCACACCTCCATCTCGCCGAAGCGCTGGCCGCCGAACTGCGCCTTGCCGCCAAGCGGCTGCTGCGTGACCAGGCTGTACGGACCGGTCGAGCGCGCGTGCATCTTGTCGTCCACCAGATGGTGCAGTTTCAGCATGTGCATGTAGCCCACGGTCACCGGACGATCGAAGGCATCGCCGGTGCGGCCGTCGTACAGCGTGGCCTGGGTCTTGGTCGGGGTGAGCTGCAGGCTACGCGTGACCGCGTCGTCGCCGGGGAACGCCAGATCGAGCATCGCGCGGATCTCGGTCTCGCTCGCGCCGTCGAACACCGGCGTTGCGAACGGCACGCCGCCGCGCAGGTTGCCCGCCATCGCCACGACTTCGGTGTCGGTCATCTGCTCGATGCCCTGTCCACGTCCGCTGGTCGCGTACACCTTGTTCAGGAAGTCGCGCAGTTCGGCGGCGGAGGACTGCGCCTTGAGCATGTGGCCGATACGCACGCCGATGCCTTTGGCGGCCCAGCCCAGATGCGTCTCCAGGATCTGGCCGACGTTCATCCGCGAGGGCACACCGAGCGGATTGAGCACGATGTCGACCGGCGTACCGTTGGCCAGATGCGGCATGTCTTCGACCGGGACGATCTTGGATACCACGCCCTTGTTGCCGTGACGACCCGCCATCTTGTCGCCGGGCTGCACCCGCCGCTTCACTGCCAGGTAGACCTTGACCATCTTGATCACGCCGGGGGGCAGTTCGTCGCCCTGGGTGAGCTTCTTCTTCTTGGCCTCGAACGCCCGGTCGAACTCGTCGCGCAGCGACGCCAGACTGTCCTTGATCGCTTCGACCTGCGCCTGCGGCTCCTCGTCGGCCAGCCCGATCTCGAACCAGCGGTAGCGCTCGACCTCGTCGAGATACTGCTTGGTGATCTTGTCGCCTTTGGCCAGTTTGTTCGGACCTTTCGCCGCGGTCTTGCCCATCAACAGGCGCTCCAGACGCCCGAACGCGTCGGCCTCGACGATGCGCAGCTGATCGCCCAGGTCCTGCTTGAAGCGTTTCAACTCGTCGTCGATGATCTGCTGGGCGCGCTTGTCGCGTTCGATGCCTTCGCGGGTGAACACCTGCACGTCGATCACGGTGCCCGAAATTCCCGAAGGGACGCGCAGTGACGTGTCCTTCACGTCGGAGGCCTTCTCGCCGAAGATCGCGCGCAGCAGCTTCTCTTCCGGCGTGAGCTGGGTCTCGCCTTTCGGCGTGACCTTGCCCACCAGCACGTCACCGGCTTCCGCTTCGGCGCCGATGTAGACGATGCCCGACTCGTCCAGCCGCCCCAACTGCCCCTCGGAGAGGTTGGAGATGTCGCGCGTGATCTCTTCGGGTCCGAGCTTGGTGTCGCGCGCGACCACGGTGAGCTCCTCGATGTGGATCGAGGTGTAGCGATCGTCGGACACGACCTTCTCGGAGATCAGGATCGAATCCTCGAAGTTGTAGCCGTTCCAGGGCATGAACGCGACCAGCATGTTCTGACCCAGCGCGAGCTCGCCCAGATCGGTGGAGGCGCCGTCGGCGATCACATCACCCCTGGCGATGCGCTCGCCGATACGCACGATCGGACGCTGGTTGATGTTCGTGTTCTGGTTCGAACGGGTGTACTTGATGAGGTTGTAGATATCGACGCCGACCTCACCTGGCACCGTCTCGTCGTCGTTGACGCGCACCACGACGCGGCTCGCATCGACGTAGTCGACCATGCCGCCGCGACGCGCCACGACCGCCGTACCCGAATCGATCGCGGCGGTGCGCTCGATGCCGGTGCCGATCAGGGGCTTGTCCGGACGCAGGCAAGGCACCGCCTGGCGTTGCATGTTCGAACCCATCAGCGCGCGGTTGGCGTCGTCATGCTCCAGGAACGGGATGAGCGAGGCCGCCACCGATACGATCTGCGCCGGGGACACGTCCATGTACTGCACCCGGTCGGGCGTCACCAGCGTGAACTCGTTCTTGAACCGCGAGGACACCAGGCTGTCGACCAGCCTGCCCTGCGCGTCGAGCTGCGCGTTCGCCTGCGCGATGACGTAGTTGCCTTCCTCGATGGCCGAGAGGAAATCGATCTGATCGGTCACGCGACTGTCGGCGACCTTGCGGTACGGCGTCTCGAGGAAGCCATGCTTGTTGGTGCGCGAGAACAGCGCCAGCGAGTTGATCAGGCCGATGTTCGGGCCTTCCGGGGTCTCGATCGGACAGACGCGCCCGTAGTGCGTGGGATGCACGTCGCGTACCTCGAAGCCCGCACGCTCGCGTGTCAGGCCACCCGGTCCGAGCGCCGAGACGCGGCGCTTGTGCGTGATCTCCGACAGCGGATTGGTCTGGTCCATGAACTGCGACAACTGCGACGAACCGAAGAACTCCTTGATCGCCGCCGAGATCGGCTTGGCGTTGATCAGGTCGTGCGGCATCAGGTTCTCGGTCTCGGCCTGCGACAGGCGCTCGCGCACTGCACGCTCGACGCGCACCAAGCCGGCGCGGAACTGGTTTTCGGCCAGCTCGCCCACCGATCGCACGCGGCGATTGCCAAGGTGATCGATGTCGTCGATGTCGCCGCGGCCGTTGCGCAGCTCGACCATGATGCTCACCACGGCGAGGATGTCGTCGTTGGACAGCGTTCCCTTGCCGTCCTCGCCACGATCACCCATGCGCGCGTAGAAGCGCTTGAGCCAGGCCGGCGCGCGCTCGTCGATCTTCTCCGGATAGGCGCGGCGATTGAACTTCATGCGGCCGACCGCGGAGAGGTCGTAACGTTCCTCGGCGTAGAACAGCCCCTTGAACAGCGATTCGACGGCGTCTTCGGTCGGCGGCTCGCCGGGGCGCATCATGCGATAGATCGCCACGCGCGCCGCCCATTCGTCGGCGGTCTCGTCGATGCGCAGCGTTGCGGAAATGTAGGCGCCCTGATCCAGATCGTTGGTGTAGAGGGTGTTGGTCATACCGACGTTGGCGGCCCGCAGCCTGGCGAGCAGCTGATCGGTGATCTCCTCGTTGGCTGCGGCGATGACCTCGCCGGTTTCCTTGTCGACGGCGGCCTTGGCCAGCGTACGCCCGATCACGAAATCATCGGGCACGGCGATGCGCTTCATGCCGGCGGTTTCGAGGTCGCGGATGTGGCGCGCGTTGATGCGCTTGTCCTTCTGGACGATCACCTTGCCGGCGTTGTCGGCGATGTCGAAGCGCGCCATCTCGCCGCGCAGCCGCTCGGGCACGAGTTCGA
Source organism: uncultured beta proteobacterium (assembly GCA_902825905.1). GTDB lineage: Bacteria > Pseudomonadota > Gammaproteobacteria > Burkholderiales > SG8-39 > CADEDU01. The sequence goes on along the minus strand of CADECO010000212.1, from coordinate 5,595 downwards.
ACGTGACCATGCCCTTCTCGAAGTGCAGGGTGTCGAAGTCGTAGAACATCTCGAGGATCTGCTCGGGCGTCATGCCGATCGCCTTGAGCAGGATGGTCACCGGCATCTTGCGGCGCCGGTCGACACGGAAGTACACGTAGTCCTTCGGGTCGAATTCGAAGTCGAGCCACGAGCCGCGATACGGGATGATGCGCGCCGAGAACAGCAGCTTGCCCGAGGAATGGGTCTTGCCACGGTCGTGCTCGAAGAACACACCGGGTGAGCGGTGCAGCTGCGAAACGATCACGCGCTCGGTACCGTTGATGACGAACGAGCCGGTGTCGGTCATGAGCGGAATCTCGCCCATGTACACCTCCTGTTCCTTCACCTCCTTGACGGTCGGCTTGGCCGCTTCGCGATCCATGATCGTCAGGCGCACCTTGGCGCGCAGCGGCGAGGCGAACGTGAGGCCGCGCTGCTGGCATTCCTTGACGTCGAACGGCGGCTCGCCCAGCGCGAAGCTCACGTAGTCGAGCTTGGCATTGCCCGAGTGACTCTGGATCGGGAAGATCGAGGTGAACGCGGCCTGCAGACCGATGTTGCGCCGCTGCGAGGGCGGCGTAGTGGCCTGCAGAAACTCCGCGTACGACTCGAGCTGTGTCGCCAACAGGTACGGCACGTTAAGCACATCGGCGCGCTTCGCGAAGCTCTTGCGGATGCGCTTCTTCTCGGTCGTGGAGATGGTCAAACTCGTCATGGAAGCTCCGTTTCAGAAGACGGAAGACAGAGGACAGAAGACAACTCGCGCCAAACCGGATGCTGTCTGCCGGTACGCGCACGCGCTATCTGCTTTCGTCTGACCTCGCGATTCGATCGCGGCAAATCGATGAAAACCAGAGACGCAAAAGGCTGGACGGCCGATGCGACCGTCCAGCCCTACTGCAACTCGCCTTACTTGATCTCGGCCTTGGCACCGGCGTCGGTAAGCTTCTTCGCGATGGCGTCGGCGTCGGCCTTCGGAATGGCTTCCTTGACGGGCTTGGGTGCGCCGTCGACCAGGTCCTTGGCTTCCTTGAGCCCAAGACCGGTCACTTCGCGCACCGCCTTGATCACGTTCACCTTGTTTTCGCCGGCCGCGGTCAGTACGACGGTGAACTCGGTCTTCTCTTCGGCGGCGGCAGCGGCGCCACCACCGGCGGCCGGGGCCGCGACGGCAACCGCCGCAGCGGCGGCCGACACGCCGAACTTCTCCTCCATCATCTTGATCAGCTCGGAGATCTCCAGCACCGTCTTGGCGCCGATCGCGTCGAGGATTTCTGCGTTGCTCAATGCCATGTTTCTGCTCCTGAATGGATTTGATCGAGTCGTATCTGGATATGCGGGAATGAGTCCGAAACTACGCGCCCTGCGTTTCCTTCTGGTCGCGCACGGCTGCAACCGTGCGGACGAACCGGGCGGGCACTTCGTTCAGCGTCCTCACGAACTGCGCAATCGGTGCCTGCATCGTCGCCATCAGCGTTGCGAGAAGTTCTTCGCGCGAGGGCATCGTCGCCAGCGCCTTGACCTCGGCCGGTGAGAACACCGCATTGGGCATCGCCCCGGCCTTGATCACGAACTTATCGTTCGACTTGGCGAACTCGTTGAGCACCTTCGCGGTCGCCACCGGATCACTGGAAATACCGTAGATCAGCGGTCCGGACATCTGCTCGGACAGCTTTTCGAACGGCGTTCCTTTCACGGCGCGACGCGCGAGCGTGTTCTTGAGAACGCGCAGGTACACCCCCGATTGCCGCGCCTTGCGGCGCAGATCGGTCATTGCTCCCACTTCCAGGCCACGGTACTCGGCAAGAACGATCGCCTGCGCGTTGCCGACCTGCGCGGCGATCTCCGTTACGACTGCTTGCTTCTGCTCGAGATTGAGACCCAAGGTTTCTGCCTCCGTTACTTGCGTCGACGCGTTGCCGGCACACGCATGCATCTGCTTCGTGCCACCTACTTCACGTCGTTACCATGCGGCGACCTTCATGCCCGGAAGCGAACCGCGTCGGCGAACAGTGCCGCCGCGACTCTCGATCAATCCGTCAGTTGGGGTACGCCATCTGCGCGGGCCAGGGTGGCTGCGGAACCGAAGCAGACAACGCTTCGATGCCATGCCGAATCACCCGATTAAGCTCCGACGAGCACCTGCGGTCTTTGACAACCCCGATCACCGCGCGCCGGCTTCGCGAGGACTACCCGCGGAACCGGACCGTAGCGATCGGGCCCAAAGTCGTATGCGCTTCTCCTACGCGGCGAGGCTCGACAGGTCGACGCGAACGCCGCGGCCCATCGTGCTCGAAACCGATAGTTTCTTGATGTAGATGCCTTTGACGCCGCTCGGCTTGGCCTTGTTGAGAGCGTCGACCAGCGCACCGAGGTTGTCTTTCAATTGCTCGGGCGTAAACGATGCCCGGCCGATCGAGCACTGCACGATTCCGGCCTTGTCGGCGCGGAACTGCACCTGACCCGCCTTGGCGTTGCGCACCGCCGTCGCGACATCGGGCGTCACCGTACCCACCCGCGGATTGGGCATCAGGCCGCGCGGCCCAAGGATCTGACCGAGTTGGCCCACCACCCGCATCGCGTCCGGACTGGCGATTGCGACGTCGAAATCGAGCTTGCCGCCCTTGATCTGTTCGGCCAGGTCGTCCAACCCGACGATATCGGCGCCAGCGGCACGTGCCGCCTCGGCACGATCGCCCTGCGCAAACACCGCCACGCGAACCGTCTTACCGGTGCCCGCAGGCAACACGACGGAACCGCGAACGGTCTGATCGGATTTTTTGGCGTCAATGCCCAGGTTTACCGCCACGTCGACCGACTCGTTGAACTTGGCAGTCGCGCCCTTCTTGACCAGCGATAGTGCATCGTCGGCCGGGTAGATCTTGGCGAGATCGACGAGACCTTCGAGCGCCTTCTGTCGTTTGGTCAGCTTCATTTCACAGGCCCTCCACGGTGATGCCCATGGAGCGTGCGCTGCCTGCGACCGTGCGCACTGCGGCTTCCAGATCCGCAGCAGTCAGATCGGGCATCTTGGCCTTGGCGATCTCTTCGGCCTGCGCGCGAGTGATCTTGCCGACCTTGTCCGTGTGCGGCTTGGGGCTGCCCTTCTCGATCTTCGCGGCCTTCTTGATCAGCACGCTCGCCGGCGGTGTCTTGATCTTGAACGTGAAGCTCTTGTCGGCGTAGGCGGTGATCTCCACCGGCAACGGCAACCCGGGCTCCATCTTCTGCGTCTGCGCGTTGAACGCCTTGCAGAACTCCATGATGTTCAAGCCGCGCTGACCCAGAGCCGGACCCACGGGTGGGCTCGGGTTTGCTTTGCCAGCCGGCACCTGCAGCTTGATCATGCCAACGATTTTCTTTGCCACTTTGCTCTCCTATGCGGGTTCGATCGACCACGAATGGTCTCCCCGGTTAAACACGATCCCTACACGACCCCTCAGCCCCCCCGAGGAGCGACGAGCGCCAGCTCGTACGCTCCCCGTCCGGATTGAGCGTCAAGCGACAGCTTGTACGCTCGAATCCGGACCGATATCCCGTCGCGCGAAGCGTGACGGGATATCAAGCTTTCTCGACTTGCCCAAACTCCAATTCGACCGGCGTCGCCCGTCCGAAGATCGTGACCGACACGCGCAGCTTCGATTTGTCGTAGTTCACCTCTTCCACCGAGCCGTGGAAATCGATGAACGGACCATCCTTCACGCGCACCGCCTCGCCCACCTCGAACAGGACCTTCGGCTTGGGCTTCTCCGCGCCTTCCTGCATCTGCTGCAGGATCGCCTCGACTTCCTTCTCGCTGATCGGTGGTGGCTTGCGCCCGTGCGCGCCCCCGACGAAACCGGTCACTTTCGGTGTGCTCTTGACCAGGTGCCAGGCTTCGTCCGACATGTCCATTTCGACCAGGACGTAGCCGGGATAGAACTTGCGCTCCGAGACACTCTTCTGGCCGCCCTTCATTTCGACCACCTCTTCGGTGGGCACCAGAATCTTGCCGAACCTGTCCTGCATGCCGTTGCGCTGGATCCGATCGATGAGCGTGCGCTGCACCGATTTCTCGAACCCGGAGTAGGCGTGAACGACGTACCAACGCATCGTCATTTGCTCGTCCACCTCAAGATGATGTCGTACAGGCCCCACTCGAGGAGCTTGTCGACGATCCACAGAAACAGCGCCATGACGACGACGAAGGCGAAGACGACCGCGGTGGTCTGCATCGACTCCTTGCGCGAAGGCCAGGCGACCTTCTTAGTCTCATCGATCGACTCCTGCACGAAGCCGCGAAACTGCGTGCCCTGGGCACTCGTCCAGCCGATTGCCAGTGCCAGCCCCACGCCGACCAGGATCACACCGACTCGGGCAACCATCGGCTGCTGCCCGAAATAGTAGAAACCAGCCAATCCGGCGAGAAACACCAGCGCCGACAGCCAGATCCGAATCGTGTCTTGCATCGTTTGCGTGAAGTGCCAAGAAGCTGAAGCATTGAAAATCAGGAACTGACCGCCCGAGGGCTTACTCAGCCTGAACCGGCAGCGGAAACTTGGCAGGCCAAGAGGGAATCGAACCCCCAACCTACGGTTTTGGAGACCGTCGCTCTGCCAATTGAGCTATTGGCCTGTGGATCCACTGCGCTGGCAGCGCGTTCAACCGGCCCGCGCTGCCGAAGAACGGCGACTCGTACTACTCGATGACTTTGGTGACCACACCTGCGCCCACCGTCTTGCCGCCCTCGCGGATGGCAAAGCGCAGCCCCTGCTCCATCGCGATCGGGGCGATCAGCGCCACCGTCAGCTTGGTGTTGTCCCCAGGCATCACCATCTCGGTGCCCTGCGGCAACTCCACCGCCCCGGTCACATCGGTGGTGCGGAAGTAAAACTGCGGCCGGTAGTTGTTGAAGAACGGCGTGTGCCGCCCCCCCTCGTCCTTGGACAGCACGTACACCTCGCACTCGAATTTCGTGTGCGGGGTGATCGAACCGGGCTTGGCCAGCACCTGCCCGCGCTCGACGTCCTCGCGCTTCGTTCCACGCAGCAACACCCCGACGTTGTCACCCGCCTGGCCCTGATCGAGCAGCTTCCTGAACATCTCCACGCCGGTGCACACCGTCTTTTGCGTGGCCTTCAGCCCCACAATCTCGATCTCCTCGCCCACCTTGATGACCCCGCGCTCCACACGCCCGGTCACCACCGTGCCCCGACCCGAGATCGAGAACACATCCTCCACCGGCATCAGGAACGTGCCGTCGATCGCTCGCTTGGGCTCGGGGATGTAGCTATCGAGCGCATCGGCCAGCTTGAGCACCGAGCCCTCGCCCAGATCGCTCGTATCGCCCTCCAGCGCCTTCAACGCGCTGCCGATGATGATCGGGGTCTTGTCACCAGGAAATTCGTACTTGGACAGCAGCTCGCGCACCTCCACCTCCACCAGCTCGAGCAGCTCCTTGTCATCGACCATGTCCGCTTTGTTCATGTACACGATGATGTAGGGCACCCCCACCTGGCGCGCCAGCAGGATGTGCTCGCGCGTCTGCGGCATCGGCCCATCGGCTGCGCTCACCACCAGGATCGCCCCGTCCAT
>CADECO010000211.1:3555-10097 GCA_902825905.1 uncultured beta proteobacterium | reverse complement strand
GCTGCCGCTCTACCATCCGCTGCGGCTCGCCGAGGAGATCTGCATGCTCGATCAGATGAGTCGCGGACGACTGGAGCTTGGCTTCGGACGCGGCGCCTCGCCGATCGAGATCGAATACTTCGGCGTCGACCCGGCGCAATCGGAACAGATCTACGCCGACACGATCGAGATGATCCGGCGCGGACTGACCGAATCGAAGCTCAGCTACCGCAGCGCGCAGTACAGGTTCGACAACGTACCGATCGCGCTCGAACCGCTGCAACGACCGATGCCGCCGCTGTGGTACGGCATGCATGCGCTGGAGAGCGCCGAACGCGCGGCGCACAATCGCCAGCGGGTGATCTCACTCGATCCGCATGACCTCGCCTGCGCGCTGGTGCAACGCTTCCGCGACACCTGGCGCGCAACACATGGCAACGACCCCTGGCCGTTGATGGGGCTGGGCCGATTCGTGGTCGTGGCCGATACCGATACGCAGGCGCTGGCCCTGGCGCGGCCGGCGTATCTGCGCTGGCACGAGAGCTTCATGTACCTGTTTCACCTGCACGGCCGCAGCCTGCGCCACGCGCGCCCGCCCACCTTCGATGAATTGATGGCGCTTGGACAAGGCGTGGCCGGCTCTCCTGCAACCGTGGCTGCGTTTTTCGAACGGCAGATCCGCGCGAGCGGCGCGAACTACATCGTCGGGCAGTTCGCGTTCGGTAATCTCACCCACGACGCAACGCTGCGTTCGATCGATCTGTTCGTACGAGAGGTCATGCCCGCGTTGCGTGATCTCGCCTGAGGCACAACCTTACCGGTATGCTCCGCGCTCCCGACATCGCACCTTGACCCGACCACACGCCCATGAGCCAGAAAGACCGCAAATTCCTCGGCATGCTCACGCCTTCGTCCAATACCGTGCTCGAGCCGGTGTGCACCCGCATGCTCACGGAGACGCCCGAGGTCACCGCGCACTTCGGGCGGTTCCGCGTGCTCGAGATCAGTCTGGCCAATCACGCGTTGAGTCAGTTCACCGATGGACCGATGCTCGCCGCGGCCGATCTGCTCGCCGACGCCAAGTGCCATGCGATCTCGTGGAACGGCACCTCGGCCGGCTGGTTGGGGTTCGAATCCGACCGCAAGTTGTGCGCCACCATCGAATCGCGCACCGGCATCCGCGCCTCCTCGTCCGTGCTGGCGATCGAGGAGATCTTCCGCAAGACGGGCGTCACGCGCTACGGCATGGTCACGCCCTACACTGACGACGTGCAGAACGCGATCATCGGCAATTTCCGCAAGGAAGGCTTCGAATGCATCGCGGAGCGCCATTGCGGCATCAAGGTCAACTTCGATTTCTCAGAGGTGGAGCCGAGCACCGTCGCCAACATGATCCGCGAAGTCGCCAAAGCCGGACCGCAGGCGATCATCGTGTTCTGCACCAACATGGATGGCGCCTCGCACGCGCAGACGCTCGAACCCGAGATCGGCATTCCGATCTACGACACGATCGCCACCGCGATCTGGGGCGCGATGCGCGTCGCCGACGTCGATACCCGGCGCATCACCCAGTGGGGTCGACTGTTTCGCGAGGTGCGCTGATGAACCGCCTCGCTGGCCGTACCGCATTGGTCACCGGGGGCAACACCGGCATCGGCCGAGCGATCGCCAAAGCCTACGCAGCTGAAGGTGCCGATGTTGCGATCGCCTGGATCGATCGCGAAGCCGACGCCAACTCGCTGGTCGCCGAGATCGAGGCGGGCGGGCGCAGAGCCGTCGCGATACGCACCGACGTGACCAACGAAGCCGATGTCGTCGCGCTCGTCCAGCAGACGGTCGGCGCGCTGGGCAAGCTCGACATCCTGGTGAGTAACGCCGGCATCCAGCGGCCGCAGGCGATCACCGAGATGAGCGTCGCGGACTGGGACCGGATGATGGCCGTCCACCTACGCGGCGCTTTCCTGTGTTCGCGCGAAGTGGCCAAGCACATGATTCCGCGCCGCACCGGCCACATGATCTTCACCTGCTCGCAACTGGGCTACATCGGCCGCGAACGCTACACCGCCTACTCGGCCGCGAAGGCAGGCCTCATCGTTTTCATGCGTTCACTGGCCAAGGAAATGGCGCCGCACGGCATTCTCGTGAACGGCGTGTCGCCGGGCCTGGTCGATACCGGCTTCGATCCGTTACCCGAAGACGTCAAGCGCGCGCACGCAGCGAGCCTGCCGCTCAAGCGGCTCGGAACGCCCGAAGACATGACCACGGGTTACGTGTTTCTGGCCTCTGACGAAGCACGGTACTACTGCGGACAACTGCTCCATCCGAACGGCGGCGAGATCATGCCCTGAGGGTGAGGGCCAACAATTGTTCCAAACCTAAAGCACCACCTCGATCAGGTACGGCCCGCTGCTCGCCAGCCCGCGCTGCATTTCTCTGGCCAAGCCTTGCAGATCGAGCGCGCGGCCGCCTTCGACGCCGACCGATTTCGCCAGCCCGACCCAGTCGATGTCCGGTCGATCGAGTGTGAGCATGTCAGTGGCGCGCTGCCCGGGGGTGCCACCACCGACGTTGGCCAGTTCGCCGCGCAGGATCTGATACGAGCGGTTGGCGAACATCACCACCGTCACATCCAACGACTCGCGCGCCATCGTCCACAGCGCCTGCATCGTGTACATCGCACTGCCGTCGCCTTCTAGTGCGATCACCTTGCGGCCGGGTGCGCCGATGGCCGCCCCCACTGCGCCGGGCAGTCCGAAGCCGATCGCCCCACCCATGATGTTGAGCCAGTCGTGCGGCGGCGCGCCGGTGGTGAGGCGTGCGAAGCCACGCCCGGTCGACACCGACTCGTCGATGACCACGGCGTTTTCCGGGAGCGTGGCGCCGAGCACCGCGGCGATGCCTTCCGCATTGAGCTTGCCTTCGGGCAGCGCCGGACGCGACAACTCGGCCACACCCTTCGGGGGAAGATTGCGTGCACCGAGTTCGTCGGCTAATGCACCGAGCGCTGCCTCGACATCTTCTTCGATGCCTGCGAGCTTGATGAACTCGCATCCGGCCGGCGCCTGCACGCTCGGTTTGTCGGGATAGGCGAAGAACGACACCGGACGCTTCGCCCCTACCAGCACGATCTGTTCGACATCTTTGAACATGGCCAGTGCGGCGTCCACGGCGTACGGCACGCGCGTGACCTGCACCCGCCCGGCACCACGCTGCAAACGCGCCAGACCGTACTCGCCCGCGACGACGCATCCGGATTTGGCGGCGATCCGACCCGTGAGCGCCAGCGCTTTCTCGCGCACCGCCACGCCGCCGAGCAACAGCACGGTCCGCTTGCCGTTGCCGAGCGCTCGCGCCGCGTTCACGACCGCCTCGGGTGCAACCTTTTGTCGCGCAACGACCGCCGGCATGTGCGCGACGCCATCAGCCGGGCCCCACGCGGTGTCGGCCGGCAGGATCAACGTTGCGATCTGTCCGGGCGCCTGTCTGGCCGCAGCGATCGCGGCCGCGCCATCGGCGGCAATCGAGCGCGAATTGGGCGAAGTCTTTACCCAATGCGACACCGGCCGCGCGATGCCTTCGATGTCGGCAGTGAGCGGCGCATCGTGTTGAATGTGATAGCTCGCGTGCTCGCCGACGATATTGACGATGCCCGAGCCCGCCTTCTTCGCGTTATGCAGATTGGCCAGCCCGTTGCCCAGGCCCGGACCCAGATGCAGCAGCGTCGCGGCCGGCTTGTCGGCCATCCGGTAGTAGGCATCGGCCGCGCCGGTGACCACGCCCTCGAACAGGCCAAGAACGCAGCGCATGCCGGGCACGCGATCGAGCGCCGAGACGAAATGCATCTCGGAAGTCCCGGGATTGGTGAAACACACGTCGACGCCGCCCGCTAGCAGCGTTCGTACCAGACTCTCCGCGCCGTTCATTGCCGCCATTCCTCCATCCGCATGTCTCTCATCCGAACGCCGTGCACACTTCGAGCGGCGCCAATTCCTTGTTGATCACTGCGCACCACTACTCATCGACCGGCAACGTGGCCTGGAACGACGGCCGCGCATGAACTGTCTCGAACCATGCGGCCAGCTTGGGATGGCCGTTGCGCCAGGCGCGATCGACGAAGCGGAAATCCATGTAGCTGAGCGCGATCGCCACACCGATCTGGCCGATGCCGAATGGCGCGCGCGCGAGCTGATCGGCTTCGCGTTCCAGAAGATCGAGCGCCTTGCCGATCTTGCGCTCGAAGCCGTTGGCGATCGGCGCCGAACGCTGAGCCTCGGGTCGCATGATCTCATTGCGCCACAGCACCAGGATCTCGGTCATGCCTTCACCCAGCGCATGCCAGCGCAACGCCGGCCAGCGCAGTTTCGGATCCGCCGAAATCATCTTCGCCCCGCCGTGCAGCGAATCGAGGTACTCGCAGATCAGCGTCGACTCGTATAGCGCCAGCCCATCATCGGTAATCAATGTCGGGATGCGACTGAGCGGGTTGTCCTGCATCAGCGCTTCGTTCGGCTGCGTCATCGCCACGAACGAGCGCACCAGTTCGAGCCGGTTGGCCAGTCCGATTTCGTGTGCGAGAACCATCACCTTGCGCACGAACGGCGAGCGCGGGGACCAGTGTAGTTTCATGTTCATGTCCTTCCCTTGGAATTGCTTCGATTCGTTGCGTGCCCGCGGTTACTCGGGCTGAATGCCGGCGAGCTTCACCATCTCGGCGAACGCCTTGATCTGTTGCTCGACGAACGGTTTGAACACCTCGGGCGGCGTGCCGATCGGCTCGAGCCCGAGCGCGGCCAAGCGCTCCTGCACGAGAGCAACTCCGAGCGCCGCCTTCACCTCGGCGGCCAGGCGCGCCACGATCGGCGCGGGCGTGTTCGCCGGCACGAACATGCCATGCCAGCCTCCGTCGATCTCCATGTTGGGCACACCCGCCTCGGCCATCGTCGGCACATCGGGCAGGAACGACGCGCGTCGCTTGCCGGTATAGGCCAGCGCCCGCAGCTTGCCGGCCTTGATGTGCGGCAGCGACAGCGGCGGCGTGAGGAACATCACCTGGATCTCGTTGGCGATGAGCGCGGTGATCGCCGGCCCCGCACCCTTGTACGGGACGTGGACCATCTTCGTGCCGGCGCGGGCGTTGAACAGTTCCCCCGCCAGATGCAGCGTGTTGCCCACGCCCGGCGAGCCATACGACAGGTTGCTGTCGGGCTTGCGCGCCAATGCGATCAACTCGCGCGCGCTCTGCGCCGGCACCGACGGATGCACGCCCAGGATCAACGCTTCGGTCGAGCAGATATTGGTGACCGGCACCAGATCGCGCTGCACGTCGTACGGCAGCTTCTTGTAGATGCTCGGATTGACCGCCATCGACGCCGACACGATCAGCACGGTATAGCCATCGGGCGCCGCCTTGGCCACCGCATCGGTGCCGATCACGCCGTTCGCCCCAGGCCGATTCTCGACGACGAATGACTGACTCATCTGCGAAGCGAGTTGCTGGCCGATCAACCGTGCAACGGTGTCGGGCGCGCCGGCCCCGAACGGCACGATGACGCGGACCGGCTTGGTCGGATACGCCTGAGCGCTCACGCCAGTCGCCAGCAGAGTCAGGGCCACGGCTAGCGCGAATCCCACATGCCACACGCCGGCCACCATCGCCATCGAGGTTCGATTCGCCGCCACGCGCATGATTGCCAGCCGCCTCAGCCGACCGCGCTCAATGTCTTGCCGCCGGCTTGGACCGGATCCGCGCCCACCAGCACGAACGCAATGACGCAGGGCTCCTTGCCGCGATTGACCCAGTTGTGAATGGTGCCGCGCTGGACCAGCAAGTCGCCGGCCTTGAGATGCACCATGGTGCCGTCCAGATCCATATCGATCTCGCCCGACATCACGACCGCGTAGTCGATGCTGTCGGTGCGGTGATTGCGCGGCGATACACCCGGTTCGTAGCGCACGACGCGAAACACCGTGCCGGCGTCCTCGCTGGTGGACACCTTGCGCACCGAGGTATCGATATCGCCGTTGTTGTCGACAGGCACCTTGTCGCTGGTCCAGATCACTGCGGCCGACTGCCCGGGCCGGCTCGATGTCACGTTTCGACTGATCTCATCGATCAACACCTTCGCGCGGCCTTGCGAATCGTGTCCGGTTACGACTCTGCGTATATTCAATGTCATGCCTGCCTCCTTGTCGCTGTTCGATTCGATGCGGCGATCGTAACTCATCGTCTCGACGGCGAGCTTCGATCGGCAAGCACCGTGGTTGACTTCCCGATTTAGCGGCCAAGACAATGCGCGACACGCCTCCTCCGCACAAGCCTCCGCAACCATGACATCTCGCTCGCTTCCCTCATCGAAACCGCCTTTTCGCGCCGATCAGGTCGGCAGCCTGCTGCGTCCCGCCGCGTTGCGCGCCGCGCACGAGCAGTTCCTCGCCGGCAAGTTCGACGCCGCCGCCCTGCGCGCACTGCAGGATCAGCACGTGCGCGAGATCATCCGCATGCAGGAATCGATCGGGTTGCACGCGATCACCGATGGTGAACTGCGCCGCACTTCGTTCAGCAC
>CADECO010000211.1:0-3455 GCA_902825905.1 uncultured beta proteobacterium | reverse complement strand
GCTTCGCCAGCACCTATCGCGGCAATCCGATCACCGAAGACGTGCAGCGCCGCAAACTGGAGCTGATCGTCAGCGTCGCCGAGGAAGTGTGGGGCACGGCCCGCTAGACCCGTGCAGGCGGACGTCCCGCGCAAGTTTCGACCGTTGCAAGCCGGTCGCGACCGAGTCAACGAGGCGAACTGGAGTTTGCGATGCCCGATCCGATCTATCTCGACTACAACGCCACCACCCCGGTCGATCCGCTGGTGCTGGAGGCGTTGCTGCCGTTCCTGCAAACCCACTACGGCAATGCCTCGTCGGCGCACGTCTACGGCCGTCGCGCGCACGAGGCCATCGAGCAGGCGCGCACGCAGATGGGCGCTCTGATCGGTGCCACGAGCAGTGAGATCGTCTTCACCGGTTGCGCCACCGAAGCCAACAATCTTGCGATCCTCGGTGTGGCACGCGCGCTGCGCGAGAAACGGCGACACGTGGTCACCTCCACGATCGAACACCCGGCGGTGCAGCAGCCGTGCAAGCGACTCGAAGCCGATGGCTGGACGGTCACGCGAGTCCGGGTCGATGACACGGGGCGCGTCGATCCCGACGACGTGGCGCGCGCGCTTCGCGATGACACCGCACTGGTGTCGATCATGCATGCCAATAACGAGATCGGCACGCTGCAAGACATCGCTGCGATCGCGCGTCTGGCGCACGCGCGTGGGGCGTTGATGCACACCGACGCCGCGCAAAGCGTGGGCAAGATCGCAGTGAGCGTCGATGCGCTCGGCGTCGATCTGCTCACCATCGCCGGCCACAAGTTCTACGCCCCCAAGGGCATCGGTGCGCTGTACGTGCGCACCGGCACATCGATCGCACCGGCATTGACCGGCGCGGACCATGAGCGCGGCCTGCGTCCCGGCACCGAGAACGTAGCGGGAATCGTCGCGTTGGGCGCCGCAGCGCAATTGGCGCGCACGCGTCTGCCGGCGGTCACGGCTCGCATGCAGGCCTCGCGCGATGCGTTGCATCGGATGCTCGCCGATTCGATCGAGGGACTGACCCTCAACGGTCATGCGCAACATCGCCTGCCCAACACGCTCAACGTCTCGTTTCCCGGCGTCGACGGCCGTGCGCTGCTGCATCGCGCCGAAGCGGTGGTGGCCGCCTCCGTCGGCTCGGCGTGCCACGCCGAAAGCGAGGAAGTGAGCGGCGTGCTTGCCGCCCTGGGCATTCCCTACGATCGCGCGCGTGGAGCCGTGCGGCTCTCCACCGGATGGCCAACCACCGAGGCGGATGTCGCTCGCGCCGCCCAGGCGCTGGTCCAGGCGTCGCGATAGGTATCATTGCCCTCACATTCAACAAGCCAGCGACGATTCATATGCGTCGCAGCGTTCCCACCTAGGAGGATTCCATGTCGACTGTCACCCCTGGCGTGCGCGCACGGCGCCGCACGATCGGCCTGCTGCTTTGCGCCTTCGTGCTCGGCGCAGTCTCGTCGTTGGCGTGGGGTCAGGCATGGCCGGGCAGACCCGTACGACTGATCGTGCCGGCACCACCTGGATCCGCCCCCGATTTCCTCTCACGCACCGTTGGCGCCAAGCTCACCGAGATGTGGGGGCAGCCCATCCTGGTCGACAACGTGGTCGGCGCCTCCGGTCATATCGGCACCGAGCGCGTGGCCAAGGCGACACCCGACGGCTACACGCTGCTGTTCAACACGATCGGCCCGATCGCAGTGAACATCAATCTGTTCGACAAGCTGCCATTCGATCCGATCAAGGATTTCGTGCCGATCACGTTGGTGGCCAAGACGCCGAACATCGTCTGCGTCAATCCGAATCTGCCGGTCAAGTCGATTGCCGAGTTGGTTGCATACGTGAAGCAGAACCCCGGCAAGATCCGCTACGGCTCGGCCGGCAACGGCACCACGCCGCATCTGTCGGGCGAGCTGTTCAACGTCATGACCGGCAGCTCGATCGTGCACATACCGTACAAATCGAGCGCGCAGATGACCACCGATGCGATCAGCGGCCAGGTGGAGTTGATCTTCCACAACGCGCCGGTCGTGCTGCCGCACGTCAAATCGGGCTCGCTGCGCGGACTGGCGATCACCAGCAGCAAGCGTCATGATTCCGTACCCGATCTGCCGACGATGGTCGAGGCTGGCATTGGCGACTACGAAGTCACCGCATGGTTCGGCATTCTCGCGCCGACCGGCACGCCCGCTGGCGTGATCAGCAAGGTGCACGCCGACGTGGTCAAGGTGCTGGCGATGAACGACGTGAAGGAGCGCTTCGTCACCCAGATCGCCGAGCCGGTCGGCAACACCCCCGAGGAGTTCGGTGCGTTCATCCGCAGCGAAACCGCGAAGTGGGCAAAGGTCGTCAAGCAATCGAAGGCGAAAGTGGATTGAATCAAGCGGTGCCGCCCCAGACACTTGGGGCGCAGGCATACGACAGTTCAGGCGTTCTTAGAGTCGCTAACAATTTTGGTGGATACCTCCCCCAAACCCCCTATCTATGCCGCCTAACGGTAATTCTGTTAGGCGTTCTTAGGCAACTCGGCGACCGACACGCCGCGATCGATAGCCGCGCACTTCGCGTCTTCAGCCGCTGATTTCGCCTGCGCCAGCCGCAGCACCTCTTCAGCGCGATCGCGCGGCACGAAACACACGCCCGTATCGTCCGCCAGCACGATGTCGCCGGCCGCCACCCGCACGCCGCAGATCTCGACCGTACCGTTGATTTCCACCGTCTCCAGACGCCACTTGCCGGTGAGGGGCGTGACCTCCGTGGACCAGATCGGAAAGCCGACGCGTCGCGAGTGCGCAATGTCGCGAATGCCACCGGCGATGATCGCACCCGCCTCGCCCTGGCGCTTGGCCGTGTGCGCGGAGATGCCGCCCATGTTCGATACCCCGGCCACGCCTTCGATGACGATGACGTCCCCCGCGGTGGCGAGGTTGTGCGCTTCGAACTCGGCCATCTTGTTGACGTGATCGCGGGCCGCCTCGTACGGATGCTCACGCTGCACGATGTTGCGGACGGTCAGCGCCGGGCCGACGATCACGCTCCCGGCTATCGTCGGTCGCAGCGCGCTCGCACCGAGCACGCCGGTAATGCCGAGCTCGTCCATGATGTCCGACACGATGCCGCTCGCATCCCCCAACGCCTGAAATCCCTCGATCAAGCCCGCCGGCGGGCGCGGCACGGCCAGCATGCGAATGCGCTCGCGCGCGATTTTTCCCGTCAGCTTCTTCTCAGTCATCGTCTCTCCTTGTTGCGACTGTGCGTGCCCGGCGTGCCGCGCCATGCAAGCGCGGACAAGCGGCGTCCCATGCGTTGCGGTTTGGCGACCCCGGCCACATGGCGTACATTACATCCGGCTGTTCGATACCTGTACCGGACCCGAACAGGTTCCGTACCGATCCCGCGCCGGTCGCACACCGGCACCGCACCAACCGCAAAGGAGCA
>CADECO010000210.1:0-10099 GCA_902825905.1 uncultured beta proteobacterium | reverse complement strand
CCCGCAGCCCGTTCATGCATCGCACCCGCAGCGTCGACTATGCCATCGTGATGAGCGGCGAGATCGACATGCTGCTCGACCAGTCCGAGGTGCACCTGAACGCGGGCGACGTACTGATCCAGCAGGGCACGAATCACGCCTGGGAAAATCACGGCACCGAGGTGTGCCGGATCGCGTTCGTGCTGATCGATGCCAACGCGCCACCACAGTGGCACGGCGCTGATCACTGAGCGCTGCGTCGGTTACACGAGCCGGGCGCGCACCGGCCGGCTTCAGGCGAATGCCGGCATCACGTCGCGGCTGAACAATTCCAGCGAGCGCATCGATTCGGCCAGCGTCATGTCGCCATAGGCGAAGCGCATCAGCACGTAGTTGATGCCCGCGGACTCGATCTGGCGCGCGATCAGGCGACGCACGGTGTCCGGTGCGCCGACGTAGGCGCGACCCTGCTCGATCAGACCGTCGAGCTCGTCGGGATATTGCGCGTAGATCGGATCGAGGTTGTGGCGCTTCCACAGGAACAGGAAGCTCTCGATCCAGCGCCGGTACGCGCGCCGCGCGATCGCCAGCGCCTGCGCGTCGGTATCGGCGACGAACAGATGGCGCGAGGTGCCCATCAACGGCATCTCGCCGGTGTGGCCCTCCTGGGTCCACTGCGTCCGATACGCGTCGGTGATCGCGCGCACGCGCGTCACGTCGGCGTTGGACACGATATTGACCCGATGCTGCGCACACCATGGCACCGCCTCGACGTTGCCGATGCCGTACCACAGCGGCGGCATCGGTCGCTGCACCGGCCGCATCATGATCGGCACGCCTTCGAACCGATAGTGCTTGCCGGCGAAGTCGAGCACGTCCGCTGACAGCGCCGCCTGCACCACCTGGAACGCTTCCACGTACATCGCCTGCGCCTGCTTCGGGTCGATGCCGTAGTACTTTAATTCGATCGGCGAGATGCCGCGCCCGATGCCCAGCAGCAGCCGGCCGCCGCTGAGCTGATCGAGCATGCAGATCTCCTCGGCGAGCCGCAGCGGATGGTAGAGCGGCAGCGTGTAGACGAGCGGACCGAAGCGCAGCTGCGTTGTGCGCGTGGCGATCGCGGCGTGCAGCACCGAGGGCGAAGGCGACATGCCGAGCGGCGTCGCATGGTGCTCGGCGGTGTGATAGCCGTACAGTCCGGCGCGGTCGTACGCTTCGATCAGCCGCAACCGGTCGCGGTAGAACGCCTCGAGCGGTGCGCCGCTCGCATCGAGGTGATCGAACACGCCGAATTTCATCGCCATCGTCCGAGTTACAGCCCGCGCGCGATGATCTCGCGCATGATCTCGTTGGTGCCCGCGTAGATGCGATGCACGCGCGCATCCGCCCACATCCTGGCGATCGGGTACTCCCACATGTAGCCGTTGCCGCCGTGCAGCTGCACGCAGGCATCGAGCACGCGGTCCTGCAGCTCGCTCGACCAGAGCTTGGCCATCGCTGCGGTATGCATGTCGAGTTCGCCGCGCGCGTGCAACTCGATGCAGCGATCGGTGAACACGCGCCCGATCTGGATCTGCGCGGCAAGATCGGCCAGGGTGAATCGCGTGTTCTGAAAATCGAACACCGTCTGACCGAACGCGTGACGCGACCTGGTGTAGTCGAGCGTGGCATCGAGCGCACCTTCACAGGTGGCGAGTGCGCGCACCGCCACGATCAGCCGCTCTTGCACCAGCTCCGACATCAGCACTTTCCAGCCGCCGTGTTCTTCGCCCAGCAGGTTCTCCACCGGCACCTTCATCTCGTCGAAGAATAGCTCGGCGGTGTCCTGCGCCTTGTTGCCGACCTTCTTGAGGTTGCGGCCCTTGCGATAGCCGGTAGTGGTGGTGTCCACCAGCAGCAGCGATACGCCCTTGGCCTTGAGCTCGGGCGCGGTCTTGGCCACCAGGATGATCACGTCGCCGAGGATGCCGTTGGTGATGAAGGTCTTCGAGCCGTTGACGATGTAGTGGTCGCCTTTGCGTACCGCGCTCGTGCGCACGCCGGCCAGGTCACTGCCCGAGGCGGGCTCGGTCATGCCGATGGATCCGATGATCTCGCCCGAGATCATGCCCGGCAGCCAGCGCTTCTTCTGCGCCTCGGTGCCGTGATGCAGGATGTACGGCATGACGATGCTCATGTGCAGATCCCACGCCGGAGCCGAAGCGCCGACCCGGCCGAGCTCCTCGATCGTCACCGCGTCGAAACGGAAGTCTCCGTCCGAGCCACCGTACTCCTCGGGGAAGCAGGCACCGAGAATGCCGGCCGCACCGCCTTGCCGCCACACCTCGCGTCCGGTGTGCCCCTGCTCCTCCCAGGCGGGGAGGTTGGGCGTGATCTCGGCGGCCACGAACTTGCGCACCATGTCGCGGAACGCGTCGTGCTCGGGCTCGAAGATCGTCCGCTGCAGGCGTAGCGGTCCACTACCAAGGGACTGAGAGCGGGCGGTCATCGCAAAACTCCTGTTTCAACCGTAGTGCCAGTGCAAACAATCTGGCAGTTTTCGTGGGCCGGAGGCCCATAATGGCGCACCAGGCGAGGGCGCCCGAGGGAGGCCGTACAAACCATGAGCACGACGATCAACGGCGTCACGATCACGCGGTCAGGCCCCCACCTTGTCATCAAGGGCCAGGCGTTCGATGCGGTGCGCGCTGCCGTCGGCGAACTGCTGGCGCAGGGCTGCGAGCAGATGGGCGACATTGCCCCGCTCGGCAAGAACTGGATCGCCACCGTCAAGGACAAGGAATCGCCCGAAGCCAGGGATTGGACCACCGTCACCAACATCGGGCTGCAATCGGTGATCGAAGGGGCGAGCTACGAAGTGGTGAGCGTGCGCATCGAGGAACTCACTACGTACGGTGCGGTGCTCGTCGCCGGTCCGGAGCAGGTCGAGGACAAGTGGGTCGCGGTGGTCGACACGCGCGCCTCGAGCCCCGGGCGCTGAGCGCCGGGCCAAGTATCGATCAGACCCAGCTTCACCCAGGCCGAGCGCCGCACGCTTCATCGCGGCCGCTGCGCGTTGTACCAATCGAGAATCTGGCTGCCGTCCATCATGACGACCCCCGCGCGGCCGGCGATCTCCTCGAACACGCGTTCGACGTAGCGGATCCGATGCGGCTGCCCGGACAGGTACGGGTGGCAGGCGATCGCCATGAGCTTGGGGCGCGCGGCGCTTTCCGCGTACAGGCACTCGAACTGATCCATGCACCGCCGGTAGAACTCCTCCGAGGGGTGATGCTGCACCGCCATCATCACGATGTCGTGCAGCTCGAAGTTGTAGGGCAGCGCCACGATCGGACGGCTCGCGGTGCGCAGGGTAACCGGCTCGTCGTCGAGCGACCAGTCGCCGATGTACTCGATGCCGCATTCGGCCAGATAGTCGAGCGTCTCGTACGTCTGCGTGAGGCCCGGACCGAACCAGCCGCGCGGGGCCTTGCCCCATTTGCGGGCGATGATCTCCACCGCACGACGGATCACGGCGCGCTGATCCTCGAGCTTGTGCATCGGAATCTGCTCGTAGCTATGCGCGTTCAGCTCCCAGCCATGGTCGATGCACGCCTGCACCACCTGCGGATAGAACTCGCAGACCTTGGCATTCAGCGTGACGGTGGGACGCAGCCCGAGGCGCTGGTACATGCGGATCAGCCGCCACACGCCCACCCGCATGCCGTACTCGTGCCAACTCCAGTTCGGCACGTCGGGCAGCAGCGTGCCACCCTGCGGCGGCGGGATCACCGTGCGCGCCATCGGGCGTGAGATGTCCCAGTCCTCCAGCGCCAGCACCGGCCATACGATCAGCCGCCCGCCGTCGAGCTTGAGCGGCGCGCGTCCTTCGATCGGCGAATAGGGCAGACGCTCGCGCGGTTGCATGGTTGGTCTCCGGGGGCTGCGATCGGTGGGGATTTCGGGGATTGAATCGCGCGGGTGCAGGCGCGCACCGCGCGCGACGGACGATTTGATCACAGGCGTTCGCGGGCGCCAACCGACCGCGCTACTCTTGGCGCCCATGACCAGCACTCCGGTTTCGATCGCATCGATGCAGTGGTATGGCCAAACCTTCAGCGCGATGGCCTCGCACAACGAGGTGCAACTCTATGCGCCGTCGCGCGAGCAGGCCGAGCGTGTTGCCCGCACGGCGATCGACGAGGTGGCACGGATCGAGGCGAAGTACTCGCGCTACCGCCCCGACACCATCGTCGCGCGCATCAACGCCTCGGCCGGCCAAGCGGCGGTCGCCATCGACGAGGAGACCGCGGCGCTGCTGCGCTATGCCGACCAGTGCTTCAACGCAAGCGAGGGCTTATTCGACATCACCTCCGGCGTGCTGCGCCGCGCATGGAATTTCCGCGAACCCGCGGTACCCGATCGCGCCACGCTGCGCGTGCTGTTGTCATTGATCGGCTGGCGCGCGGTGCGTTGGAGCGAGAGCGAAATCGCGTTGCCCAGGCCGGGCATGGAGATCGACTTCGGCGGTATCGGCAAGGAATACGCAGCCGATCGTGCTGCCGGCGTATGTCTCGAGGCCGGCATTCGTCATGGATTGATCAACCTGGGCGGCGACGTGCGGGTGCTCGGACCGCATCCGGACGGGCGCCCGTGGTCGATCGGCATCCGCCACCCGCGACGCGAGGGCGAGACGATCGCGAGCATCGCGCTGGGAGAGGGCGCGCTCGCCACCAGCGGCGACTACGAGCGGTACTTCGAGCTGGCGGGCAAGCGCTATTGCCACATTCTGAATCCGCGCACCGGGTTTCCGGTGCGGCACTGGCAGTCGGTTAGCGTGGTGGCGCCGGTGTGCGTTGCCGCGGGCAGCTACTCGACGATTGCCATGCTGTTCGAGGGGCGCGGGCGCAAGCTGCTCGAGCGCGATGGTCTGCCTTACCTTGCCGTTGGGCCCGACGGCAGTTTGCGCGGGCCGCTGGCGGCGCGATAGGTGCGCCGCGCGCCGATGCGCGTCAGAACTTCGTGCTCACGCCGAGCTGGAACATGTGAGCGCGGAATGTCTCCAGACCCGGGCTACCGTTGCCGCCGATGCGCCACTTGGCGCGCTGCTCGTAGTACTCGGCCTTGAAGTCGATCGCCCAGCCGCTGGCGAATTCCTTGATCAGCTTCAGACCGGGTGTGACCGCACCGAACGCCGAGAGCCGCTGGTCGGCCGAGTAGTACGGTTTGGTACCGACGCCGGTCGGAAACGGCGGATCGAAATAGAAGTCGGCCGCACTCTGCGTGGCATAGCGCATGCTCGGTACGGTGAACCAGCCGTTGCCATGCGACTGTACCCACTCGGCGCCGAGCGTATGGCCGGTCACGCTCCAGGAGTCGCGGTAGTAACGGTAGCTCGATCGCAGTGTTGCATTGGCCGATTCGAAATGATGATTCCAGCGGGTGAGCCAGGCGATCTGGTTGCGATCGTCGGGGCGGATGTCGATCGACTTGTAGGGATCGTTGAAATAGCCCCGACCGCGCCCGATGGTGACGTTGCTTTGGACAATGTCGTTGGGCGAGAGCACCTGGGTGATCCCCACCAGGAACTCGTTGGTGGTGCGTCGCTGGTTGATCGCGACGTTGTTGACGCTGTCGATGCGGTCGGAGGCGACTGCCGCGCCCAGAGTCAGCGTGGTGTTCTTGTCGGGCGTGAAGAACCGGACGTCGACGCTGCCGACGTTGGAGCGATAGTCGTGTTCGTCGGACCGGCCAACCCCCACGCCCAGCGCCCAACGCTCGAAGTAGCGCGTGACTTTCGCATCGGCGGCCAGGCGCCTGTCCTCGATGCCGCGGCCCGAGGCGCCCGAGAGCGTGCTGTGATAAAGCGGCGAAGCGCCGGAGATCACATCCACCACGCCCGAACCCTGGATCACCCAGTCGCCCAGTACCGTCTTCGCGACGTGGACTGACGGGGCTATCACCTTCATCCGGTTACCGCTGGGCTGGGAGTCCTGGTAGTAGAGGATCTTGAACCCGATTTGACCCTCCTCCGGCGCGTTGCCCGCGGCGGCGGCATCGGCGGTTACCCCCAGACCGGGGAGGGCAAGCGCTGCCGCCAGCAGGGCCTGCCGGCGCGGCCGCCGCGCACCGTTGGCAGGAGCCCGCGCGGTGCGGTGCTTGTCGGGCGTGCGCGCCCCTCGGCCTAGTTTCAGTTGCATCCACAGCCCCCGCCGCCTACGCCGTAGCCACCGGACATGTTCTCTTTGCTCTGGTAGGTGTGCTGCGTGAACCGATCATCGAGTGGATCCATATCGAAGCTCATCGAGCGCTTGGCGAGGTTGCCCTTCTGCCAAGCCTCGACGCTACCGATCGAGCCGCATGCGCCGAGCGCGAGGCAGCAGACAACGGCGGCGAGGACTCTCATGACGTGTGGACTCGGGTGTGGACTCAGTTGATGACGGGGTGGCGGAATTCGAGCGGCCAGTCGAGCATCACGGTGCGCGGGGCACTTCGCAACGCGTCGCGAATTTTCGATTCCACCGCCTGCTTCTGGTCTTCGCGGAATCCGTGGTGCACGAACCGCACCGTGCCATCGGGGCCGATCAGCATCGAGCTGGGCATTGCCTTGACCGAGTATGCCTTGGGCGTGGTGCCAGCGGCGTCAAATGCCACGGTGAACTGCGCCGGCAGTTGCGCCAGGAACTTCTCGGCCTCTTCGCGCTTCTGGTCGACGTTGACGGCGACGATGGTGAGGCCGTCCTTGCCGTACTTGGACTGCATCTCGTTCATCCACGGGAACGACTGTCGGCACGGGCCGCACCACGACGCCCAGAAGTCGAGGTACACGAACTTGCCGCGAAAGTCGGCGAGCTTGACCGTGCCCTGCTTGCCGGGCAACGCGAACTCGGGCGCGGGCTTGCCCTGATCGACCGCGCTCACCGCGCCCGACAACAGACCCAGCGCGACACCAAGTGCGGCCCCCCGCACCATTCGACCCAGACCGAAGCGTTTCATCGTTATGTGCTCCTGTTTTATCAGTGCAGATGAGGATCCCGGCGCACCGGCCGCACGGCCCGCTCGCGACGCCGGATCAGCAGGAACGCGGCGAGAGCGAGCAACGCGAGCAGCGGATCGGGATCGCTGTTGCCGCCCATGGCGCAGCCGCCGCCACCGCTGTCCCCCGAGGCGGCCGCCGTGCCGGTGCCCGACGGGCCGGCACTTTGCGCCGGCACGCCGGTGCCGCTCAGCGCGACGGTCCGTGGCGAGCCGCTGGCGCCGTCGGTGATTACGAGCGAGCCGGTGCGTGCGCCGGTTGTGCTCGGTGCGAACGACACGCCGATCGTGCACATGCCGTTTGCCGCGAGGCTGGTGCCGCAGGTGTTGGTTGCGGCGAACTCGGCGCTGGCGACGATGGACTGGATCGGCAGCGGCGCGTTGCCGGTGTTGTTGAGCACCACGACCTGCGCGCCGCTGGTCGACCCTACGGCCTGGTTGCCGAAAGTGATCGTGCTGGTCGAGAGCGTTGCGACGGGTGCCGCCGGTGCTACGCCTACCCCCGAGAGCGCAGCCGTCGGATTGCCCTGAGCGTTCGAGGCCAGGGTCACCGTCGCATTACGCGTGCCTACCGTCGCCGGCGTGAACGTCACGCTCATCGTGCAGGTGCCGTTGGGTGCCACCATGACCGGCGCGGTGCCCACACAGGTGCCGGTGCGGGCGAACTCGGTCGAGCTAGCGCCTGCGATGGTCACGTTGCTGATGGCGAGTGCGACGGTGCCCGTATTGGTGACCGTGATCGTCTGTGCAGCGCTGGTCGTGGTGAGCGACTGCGGTGTGCTGAACGACAGCGAGGTCGGATTCAGCGTCACGGTCGGCAGCACGGTGCCGGCGGCGATGCCGGTGCCTGCCAGCGTGATCGTCGGCTGCGGATTGGGTGCGTTGGTCTGGATCGCGATCGACCCGCTCAACATCGCTGCTGCTGAGGTCGGCGTGAACGTCACGTCGATCGTGCAGCTGGCATTCACCGCCAGGGTCGTCCCGCAGTTGGTGGCATGCGCGAAATCGGCACCGGTGCGGTTGATCGAGGTGATCTGCATGGGCATGCTGCCGGCGTTGCGCAGCGTGACCTGCAGCGCCGGGCTGGTCGCGCCGACGTTGTAGTTGCCGAAGAACAGCGAGTTGGTCGACAGCGCCGGCAGCGGCGTCGGCGCGGTCTCACCGACGCCACCGAGGGCGACCTTGTGCGGGCTGCCCGGCGCGTTGGTGGCGATGTCGAGCGAGCCGACGCGGGTACCGAGCGCGGTGGGCGAGAACGTCGTCGTGATCTTGCAGCTTTGAGTGGTGGCCAGTTGTGTGCCGGCGGCGCAGTCGCCCGCACTGATCGTGCGGGTGAAGTCCGAGGCGTTGGCGCCGGTGATGACGATGCTGTTGATCGTCATCGGCAGCGGGCCGGTGTTGGAGAGCATCACGTCGCGCGTGCCGCTCGTGGTGGTGAGAGCCTGGTTGCCGAACGCCAGTGAGGCGGCCGACAGGCTGGCGCTTGGGCCAGGTGCGGCTACGCCGTTGCCCGACAGCGCAATGACATTGGGGCTGTTGGCGCCGGTGTGAATAAGCGATACCGATGCCGAACGAGCGCCCAGCGCAGTCGGACGGAACGTGGCGATGACGGTGCAACTTGCATTGGGTGCGAGCGCCATGCCGCTGGCACAGGTGCCTGCGAGTGAAAAATCACCTGGCGTCACACCGCCCGGTGCGACTGTGCTCAGCGTCACGCTCACGGTGCTGCCATTGGTGACGGTGACGGTGCGCGGCGCGGAGTTCGCGCCTTGCGCCTGATCGCCGAACGCAACGGTGGCTGGCGAAGGAGTGAGCGAGCCGCCGGCGCTGCCGTTCGGATTGAGGATGTAGGCAGACAGATGTTCAGCGTCGATTGCGCCCACGAAGGGCTTGAGGAACATCATGTCGGGCCGCACGTTGATCGCGTTGAGGATCAGCGAGGGCTGATCGGCGCCGCGCGTGATGCCGTTCTGATTCTTCGTCGGATCGGGCCCGTGGCATGCCGCGGCGGCGCAACCCAGCGGCGCGCCGTTCGGATTGATGTAGAGCATCTTGCCGATGTTGGGATCGCCTGCTGCGAATACAGGCCCCGAACAGATGGCGGAGAAGATGGCGCTCGCAGCAAGCGCAGAGATTCGGCGGACGGCAACCATGAACATTCCTCGCGGACGTGCAACGGAACGAATCGATCGCGAATCCTGTGATCATCGCGAGCGAAGCTTGGCTGTGGCGGCAGTGTGTCGGTGCTCGGCTAGAGCCGTTTCGTCTGGGCTGGTGAAGCCCGATGCCCGGTGTTCTGTCGGCCGGTGCACGTCGTTCGCGGGTCGTCGTGTTGAGATGCGTGACGCTTGCGCGAAGGCGCTGCAAAGCAGGTCGGTGCATTCAGCGCGGTTGCATGTTACGAAGATTGTCGCGGCGTCTGCGGGCCACTTATCGCAGGGCGTGGTCCGCCTGTCCGCGTTGCAAAACGCGGCGAACGCGGCGCGGATGAGCGGTCGAATCGAGCGGTGCAAACGATTCGTCGCGCATGCGCATGACAGCTTCTCGACCGGATCGCTCGCATCTCGATGAGCTACGCGCTGCGATGCGCGTAGTTGGAAGAACACGCGCGCATCGAGACTGCACGCCCGCATCATGTCGATGCCGCGGCGACGTGTGCGGCTCGCAGCACCGCGTGCGATTGCGGATGAGCGGGATTTATCGGATGATCAGCGGCCGTTTTCACTTTCCTAAACAACAATGTCCACGCGCGCACGCGGCCTCTCCGCCTCAACAGACTGGCCCAAGCAGATTCACGCGATCCTGCGATCGTTCCAGGTTTCACAGGTCTCTTACGTTCCCGACGCCGGCCATCGACGGCTGATCGAGTTGTGCCACGCCGACAAGTCGATCCGCGCAGTCCCGTTGACCACCGAGGAAGAAGGCATCGCGCTCTCGGCTGGCGCATGGCTGGGCGGTGCGCGCAGCGCGGTGCTGATGCAATCGAGCGGCGTGGGCAACTGTCCGAATATGCTGGCGTTCGCGCGCAGCTGTTCGTTTCCGCTGCTGATGCTGGTGACGATGCGCGGCGAGTGGGGCGAGTTCAATCCGTGGCAGGTGCCGATGG
>CADECO010000209.1:0-10130 GCA_902825905.1 uncultured beta proteobacterium | reverse complement strand
GACCTGCTTCTCCGGCTCGACAGTCAATTCATTGGATGAGCCGCCGGCGATCACCGTGATTTTCTGCGGCTTGGGGTCGATGTTGGAGATGGTGAGCGCCTGCGCCGGAACGGTGCAGAGCAAAACAAGCGCTCCAAAAGCGACAGGGCCGACAACTCTCATTTTGTTTCCTCCGTTGAATCAATTCCGGCAACGCCAGCTGATCCTTAAGCTGAAGACAGCGCCGGCATTGTGTTGCCTGCGGGGCAAAAAATGCGCGAACCCGCGTCTGCCTCAATTTACCACGCACCCGCCAGCGGTCGGCAAGAGCCGACGCTATTTTTGCTCCGAAGCGGGAACCACCTTGGTCGACCTTGCGTTGGTGCAGGCTATTGAGGGAAACTGAGAATTCGCTGCGGATAAAACAGCCCTGGCGGGATCAAGTAAGAAGCCGTAGAGTCGCCGCTTGGAGCCAAGATCCCGCATCGATCGGAAAGGAGGCTTCCTATGGAGCTTACCGGTACCGTGACAGCCATTATGGCTTTGGTGTCATTCGGGTTTGTCGTCGCGATCATCCTCGGGATGGTTTAGCGCTTCCCCCGCTACCAGCGTCATCATTCAGCAGCATCGGCGATCCGCTTCGGATCGTAGTTCAGGATGGGGCCAAGCCAACGCTCGGCCTCATCCATCGTCCAGCCTTTGCGGGCGGCATAATCCTGAACCTGGTCGCGGCCGATCTTGCCGACGCCGAAATAGCGGCTCTCGGGATGGGAGAAATAGAATCCCGAGACGGCGGCGGCGGGCCACATGGCACAAGACTCGGTGAGCTTGAGCCCCGTCGCCTTTTCGGCATCGAGGAGCTTGAACAAAGCGCGCTTCTCGGTGTGGTCAGGCTGCGCGGGATAACCCGGTGCCGGACGGATGCCGGCATAGTCCTCAGCGATCAGTTGCTCGTTGGAGAGCGTCTCGCCGGGTGCGTAACCCCACAGCTCGCGGCGAACTTTCGCGTGCAACGCCTCAGCGAAGGCTTCGGCCAGCCGGTCGGCGAGCGCCTTCACCATGATCTTTGAGTAGTCGTCGTTGGCGCGCTCGAACCGTCGCGCAACGTCTTCCTCGCCGATGCCCGCGGTGACGGCGAAGCCGCCGATATAATCGGCACGCCCCGAGTTCTTCGGCGCAATGAAGTCGGCGAGCGCGAGATTGGACTTGTCACCGTCACGCGCCATCTGCTGGCGAAGCGTGTGCAGCATGGCGAGGACCTTCGTGCGGCTCTCGTCGGTGTAGAGTTCGATGTCGTCGCCAACGCTGTTCGCCGGCCAAAAGCCGACTACGGCGTTCGCCTTCAACCACTTCTCCTCGATGATTTGCTTCACCATGGCTTCCGCGTCGGCGAATACACTACGCGCGGCCTCGCCATATGTGTCGTCCTGCAGGATGCGGGGGAACGCGCCCTTCAGCTCCCAGGCCTGGAAGAATGGTGTCCAGTCGATATAGTTGGCGAGCTCGGCGAGGTCATAGTTGCGGAAGACGCGCGTGCCGAGGAAGCTTGGCTTCGGCGGCTGGTACGTCTTCCAATCGAGCTTCAAGCGATTGGCGCGCGCGTCGCCGACGCCAAGTCACCCAACGTCAGGCGATTCCACGTCGAGCGAATTCGCTATTGCGTGTACTACCGCGTTCGCGGCAACCGACTGGAAGTATTGTCTGTTTGGCACTCCAGCCGAGGAAGTGGACCACACGTCTGATTTCTGAGTCTGAGTAGGGCGTGCTATCGGCTCTCCGGGTCGCAAAGGTCTTCGTGAAGTCGGAGTAGCTCTCGTAGCCACTGGCTGCTTTGATGGCCTCACGAGCACGGCCCCTGCAAAGGATGAGTAGCGCCGTCCTGCCTATACTTCCCTGGTTCCGTAGCACCGGCCCAACAGGACGCCCCATGCACCCCCAGCATCCCTGGCACTCGCCGCCTTCGACCGTCGCGCCCACCGCCGCGCCGCACATCGCGATCGACGACCGCTTCATCCGCACCGGCGTGTTCCTCGCACCGTTTCATCGGCTGGATGAGAACCCCACGCTCGCGCTCGATCGTGATCTCGAGTTGGTGCAGCACCTCGATCGGCTCAACTATCACGAGGCTTGGATCGGCGAGCATCACTCGGGCGGTTTCGAGATCATCGGTTCGCCGGAGTTATTCATTGCCGGTGCGGCGCAGGTTACGCGCAACATCCGACTCGGGACAGGCGTGGTCTCGCTGCCGTACCACCATCCATTCACGCTCGCCTCTCGCATGATCCAGCTCGATCATCAGACGCGCGGTCGTGCGATGTTCGGCGTGGGGCCGGGCGCGCTCGTGTACGACGCCGAGAAGATCGGCCTGAAGGCTGCCGATCAGCGCCGGCGCATGAACGAAGCACTCGATGCGCTGGTGCGTCTGATGCGCGGCGAGCTCATCACCGAGACCACCGACTGGTACACCCTGCACAACGCGCGCATCCAGATGCCGTCGTACTCGCAGCCCGGCATGGAAATGGCGGTGGCCTCGGCGCGCTCACCCGTTGGTGCTACCGCCGCGGGCAAACACGGACTGGGCGTGATCTCGATCGGCGGCACATCCGAAGAAGCGCTCAAGGCGCACGCCGCCAACTGGCGCGTGTACGAGGAATCGGCGATTGCGCACGGTCATCAATCCGATCGGCGCAAGTGGCGCATCACCACCTTTGCGCATATCGCCGAGACGCGCGAACAGGCACGGCGCGACGTCGAGTTTGGGCTGAAACATTTCGCCAGGTACTTCACCGAGGTGGCGACCTTCCCGATCATTCCAGAAGGCATCACTGATCCGGTGAACTTCCTGCTCGAGAATCGCATCGCCGCGATCGGCACGCCGGAGGACTGCATCGAGCATTTCGAGCGGTTGTGGCGCGGCACCGAGGGCGGCTGCGGCTCGATCCTGCTTCTGGCCCACAACTGGGCCGACTGGCCGGCAACGCTGCGAAGTTACGAGTTGATGGCGCGCTTCGTTCATCCGCATTTTCAGCGGCGCTCGAATGCGCAGCGCGTGTGGAGTTACGACGACGCGGCCGCCACGCACGCGACCGCGGGTACGGAGTCGCGCCGCGCGGTCGAGGTGGAGATTGAGCGCTACAAGGCGGCGCGCGGCGGGTAGCCTTCGCCCTTCAATCCTTCAGCCCTTCGACCCTTCGACCCTTCGACGGGCTCAGGGCGAACGGGCTCAGGGGAGGCGGCTCAATGCGACAACATCACCGGCACCGTCATGTGCTGCATGATGTTGCGCGTCACGCCGCCGAAGATCATCTCGCGCATGCGTGGGTGGCCGTACGCGCCCATGACGATCATGTCGGCGCCCAGATCGGCCGCGCGCGACAGAATGAAATCGCCGATGTCGATGTCCACCGCCGCCTGCGCTGAAACCTCGGTCTTCACCTTGTGGCGGGCGAGATAGAGCGCGAGGTCACTGCCGGGGTGTTCGCCGTGGCCTGAGGTGCTCGACTTCGCGTTCACCGACATCACCGTGACCTTCTCGGCCCGTTGCAGCGCAGGCAGCGCATCCGTCACCGCCCGCGTGGCTTCGCGGCTCGCGTTCCAGCACACCATCACGTGCTTCGGGATCGGCGCGAAATTGCCCGTGTAGGGAAACACGGTCACCGGACGCCCCGCGGTGAGGGCGACGATCTCCGGAAACTCCGCGCCGACCGTGGCGGTGTCATCGGTGCGGTCGCGTTGGCCCGCGATGATCAGATCGGCGTAGCGCGCATGCACGCCGATCACCTCGTGCGGCTCGCCATGCACTGCGCGCCATTCGTGGCCGACCAGCCCGTGACGGCGCATCGCATCGGAAAAACTGCGCGACAGCTCCGCCGAGCGCTCCATCATGCGCTTCTCCTGCATGGCGACGAAATCGCTGCCGAGTTCGGCTCGCGCGTAACTGGGTACGCGCAGCGGCGGCACCACGTGGATGCCGGTGAGATGGGCGCCCCAGGCGAGGGCGAACTGCGCGGCGTAGTCGATGCGCGCGCTGCAACGGCGGTCGTAGTCGACGTGGACCAGGATCGTTTTGAAAGACATGGCGCTCTCCAACGGTGGAGCCGCTTCAGCTCAATGCGAGTGAGGGCTCGATTGGAGCGTAGGGCGGCGTGCCACGCCGATCTTGCGATTCGTCAAGGCGCTTCGCATTTTCCCGGTGGCATGAACCGCATCGCATCGGCCTGCTAGGCCGGCAGCGGACAAGGTTCCGATCGGGCGCACGGCGCACTTGAGCAAAGTCAAATGCCCAACCGTGTAGTCGCGTTGAACTCCCGCTTGCACGTGAACCAAAACAAACAGATATCAACGAACGGGAGCGGTCATGGACCACCTTGATGGCGTGAGCAGCGCTCAGCAGAATCGTGCGCTGACACTGAGCACCGTCGCATTCACGGTGTGCTTCGCAGTCTGGACGCTGTTCGCCATCATCGGCGTTCGCATCAAGCAGGAGCTGGGGCTCTCCGACACGCAGTTTGGCCTGCTCGCCGGCACGCCGATCCTCACCGGCTCGCTGATCCGCATCTTCCTGGGCATCTGGACCGACCAGTACGGCGGGCGCATCGTCTACGTGCTCACCATGGTGGCCGGCGCAATAGCCACCTTCCTGCTCTCGTACGCAACCACCTACCCGATGATGCTGGTTGCGGCCCTGGGCGTGGGCATCGCGGGCGGCTCGTTCGCGGTGGGCATCGCGTACGTCTCGAAGTGGTATCCGACCGCGAAGCAGGGCACGGCGCTCGGCATCTTCGGCGTCGGCAATGTCGGCGCGGCTGTCACCAAGTTCATCGCCCCGTTCGTGCTGGTGGCCTACGGTTGGCAGACCGTTGCGCAGGTCTGGGCGGTCGGCCTGCTGATCATGGCAGTGGTGTTCTGGTTCACCACCGAAGACGACCCCGAGCTGAAAGCGCGTCGCGCGAAAGGCGAGCGAGCGCGCGGCACGCTGCTGCAGCTGGAGCCGCTCAGGAACATCCAGGTGTGGCGCTTCTCGCTCTACTACTTCTTCGTGTTCGGCGCGTTCGTTGCGCTGTCGCTGTGGCTGCCGCGCTACCTCATCGGCGTGTACGGCCTGGACATCGCCGCCGCGGGCATGTTGGGCGCGATGTACTCGATCCCCGCGAGCTTGTTCCGCGCGTATGGCGGACATCTGTCGGACAAGTACGGCGCTCCCACCATCATGTACTGGACCTTCGGCGTGTCGGTACTGTGCACGTTCATGCTGTCGTATCCGAAGACCGAGTATCTGATCCACACCATCCGCGGTCCGGTGGCGTTCCACACCGAGATGGGACTGGTGCCGTTCGTGATCACCGTCTTCATCCTCGGCTTCTTCATGTCGCTGGGCAAGGCGGCCGTCTACAAACACATTCCGGTCTACTACCCGAAGCACGTCGGGGCCGTCGGCGGCCTGGTCGGGATGATCGGCGGGTTGGGCGGCTTCGTGCTGCCGATCCTGTTCGGCGTGCTGCTCGATCTCACCGGCATCTGGACCAGCTGCTTCATGGCGCTGTTCGCGCTGGTGGCAATGGCGACCGTGTGGATGCATCTGTCGATCCGCGCGATGGAACGCGAGGCCCTGCCCGAGAAGCTGCGCGATCTGCCGGAGCTGCCCGAGATGCAGCCGATCCACAAACCCGAGATCCACGCCCGGCCCAGCCTGGTGCTGCACGACTGGCGGCCCGAGGACCGCGAGTTCTGGGAGACCACCGGCAAGCAGATCGCGCATCGCAATCTGTGGATCTCGGTGCCTGCACTACTGCTCTCGTTCGCGGTGTGGATGGTGTGGAGCGTGGTGGTGGCGAAGCTGCCTTCGATCGGCTTCAAGTACACGACCGATCAGCTGTTCTGGCTCGCCGCGCTGCCCGGCCTCTCAGGCGCGACGCTGCGCATCTTCTACTCGTTCATGGTGCCGATGTTCGGTGGACGGCTGTGGACCACGCTCACTACCGCTTCGCTACTCATCCCCGCTTTCGGCATCGGCTACGCGGTGCAGAACCCGCAGACCCCGTACTTCATGTTCCTGGTGCTGGCGCTGCTGTGTGGCTTCGGCGGCGGAAACTTCGCCTCGTCGATGTCCAACATCAGCTTCTTCTTCCCCAAGCGCGAGAAAGGCCACGCGCTGGCGATCAACGCCG
The DNA here is from genome assembly GCA_902825905.1 of uncultured beta proteobacterium. Taxonomy (GTDB): domain Bacteria; phylum Pseudomonadota; class Gammaproteobacteria; order Burkholderiales; family SG8-39; genus CADEDU01. The sequence goes on along the minus strand of CADECO010000209.1, from coordinate 3,984 downwards.
GACTGGGCAACCTGGGCGTGAGCGTCGTGCAGTTCGTGATTCCGCTGGTCGTTACGGCGGGCGTGTTCGGCTTTCTAGGCGGCGAACCGCAGAAGGCCGCCGACGGCGCGCAGCTGTGGCTGCAGAACGCGGGCTTCGTCTGGGTGCCGTTCGTGATCCTCGCCACGATCTTCGCGTGGTTCGGCATGAACGACATCGCCACGATGAAGGCGTCGTTCAGTGAACAGGCCGTCATCTTCCAGCGCAAGCACAACTGGATCATGTGCTGGCTCTACACCGGCACGTTCGGCTCGTTCATCGGCTACTCGGCCGGGTTTCCGCTGCTGGCGAAGACCCAGTTTCCCGAAGTCAACTCGCTGCCGCTCGTCTTCCTCGGTCCGCTGGTCGGTGCGATCTCGCGCGCGGCGACCGGTTGGGTATCGGATCGCTTCGGTGGTGCACGCGTGACGCTGTGGGTGTTCGCGCTGATGGGCGCGGCTGTACTTGGCGTGCTGTACTTCCTGGGCATCAAGGAGCAGCCCGGCGCGTTCTGGGGCTTCTTCGGCATGTTTCTTCTTCTGTTCTTCGCCTCGGGTGTGGGCAACGCCTCCACCTTCCAGATGATCCCGGTGATCATGCGCAAGGACATGGACCGGCTGATGCCGCAGGTCACGCCGCTCGAGCGCACGAGGCAGGCCGAGAAGGAGTCGGCGGCGATCATCGGGTTCACCTCGGCGATTGCCGCGTACGGGGCGTTCTTCATCCCGAAGAGCTTCGGTCTGTCGATCAGTGCCACCGGCACTGCCGCGCTCGCGCTGTGGGGCTTCCTTGCCTTCTACGTGAGCTGTGTGCTGATCACCTGGTTCTACTACACCCGTCGTTCGGGGTTGCTCTACGACATCGAGCATCGGAAGGAACCGCCGGCTTCGCTTGCCGCTTCGACTCGATAACAACGCCAAGAAACAACCGGAGTACCGACTATGAGTCTGCTGCTGGATCGTCTCAACTTCTTCGCCTCCAAGGAGGTCGGGCGATTCGCCTCCGACCATGGCGTGACGACCAACGAGAGCCGCGAATGGGAGGAGGCGTATCGCAAGCGCTGGCAGCACGACAAGATCGTGCGCTCCACGCATGGTGCGAACTGCACCGGGTCATGCTCGTGGAAGATCTACGTGAAAGGCGGCATCGTCACCTGGGAGACGCAGCAGACCGACTATCCGCGAACCCGGCCCGATCTGCCCAATCACGAGCCGCGTGGCTGCTCGCGCGGGGCGAGCTACAGCTGGTATCTCTATTCCGGTAACCGGCTGAAATATCCGCTGATCCGCAGCCGTCTCATGAAAGCCTGGCGCGCGGCCCGCGCGACCCAGTCACCGGTGGCGGCGTGGAAGTCGATGGTCGAGAACAAGGCCACGCGCGATTCGTGGACCAAGGTACGCGGCCATGGCGGATTCGTGCGCGCCGAATGGGACGAGGTCAATGAAATCATCGCCTCGGCCAACGCCTACACCGCGAAAACCCACGGACCCGACCGCGTCATCGGCTTCTCGCCGATTCCGGCGATGTCGATGGTTTCGTACGCAGCCGGTTCGCGCTACCTGTCGCTGCTCGGCGGGGTGTGCATGTCGTTCTACGACTGGTACTGCGACCTGCCGCCAGCCTCGCCGCAGACCTGGGGCGAGCAGACCGACGTGCCCGAATCGGCCGACTGGTACAACTCCGGGTTCCTGATGCTGTGGGGCTCGAACGTTCCGCAGACGCGCACCCCCGATGCGCACTTCTACACCGAGGCGCGCTACAAGGGCACCAAGTCGGTGGTGGTGTCGCCCGACTACAGCGAAGCGGCCAAGTTCGCCGATCTGTGGCTGCATCCGAAACAGGGCACCGACTCGGCCCTGGCGATGGCGCTGGGCCACGTGATCCTGCGCGAATTCCATCTCGATCGCGCCACGCCGTACTTCGTCGACTACTGCCGCCGCTACACCGACATGCCGATGCTGGTGCGGCTGGTCAAGAGCGGCGACCACTACGTGCCTGACCGGCTGCTGCGGGCGTCGGATTTCGACAACAACCTGGGCGAGGCCAACAACCCGGATTGGAAGACGGTCGCACTGGATGGCAACTCCAACGACGTCGTCGTCCCGCACGGGTCGATCGGCTTTCGCTGGGGCGAGCAGGGCAAGTGGAATCTCGAATCGAAGGGTTCGACCGGCGCCGGCGTGGAACTCGCGCTCAGCCTGATCGGTGACAAGGAACGCAATCACGTCGCCGAGGTCGGCTTCCCGTACTTCGGCAACCGCGCGCACGATCATTTCACCGGCACCGATCATCCGAGCGTGCTGGTGCGCCGCGTGCCTGCGAAAGCCGTCGAACTGAAGGACGGCGCCGCAATGGTCGCCACCGTGTTCGATCTGCTGGCGGCCAACTACGGACTCGATCGCGGTCTGGGCGGACTGCACGTAGCGAAGTCGTACGACGACAACGAGCCGTACACGCCTGCGTGGGCCGAACGCATCACCGGCGTGCCGCGCAGCCACATCGTCACGGTGGCGCGTGAGTTCGCTACCAACGCCGAGAAGACGCGCGGCAAGTCGATGGTCATCGTCGGTGCCGGGCTGAATCACTGGTACCACATGGACATGAACTACCGCGGCATCATCAACATGCTGGTGATGTGCGGCTGCGTCGGCCAATCCGGCGGCGGCTGGTCGCACTATGTCGGCCAGGAGAAGCTGCGCCCGCAATCGGGCTGGCTGCCGCTCGCGTTCGCGCTCGACTGGGGGCGTCCGCCGCGGCAGATGAACTCCACGTCGTTCTTCTACGCGCATACTGATCAGTGGCGCTACGAAACGCTCGACGTGAGCGAGATCCTCTCGCCCACCGCGCCGCCCGGAAAGTGGGACGGCACGCTGATCGATTTCAACGTGCGCGCCGAGCGCATGGGCTGGCTGCCTTCCGCACCGCAGCTCCAGACCAATCCGCTGGAGGTCGGCAAGGCCGCCGCGGCAAGTGGCAAGGATGCGAAGGACTACGTTGCAGCAAAGCTGGCGACCCGCGAACTCAAGCTTTCCTGCGAAGACCCCGACCATCCCGACAACTGGCCGCGCAACATGTTCGTATGGCGCTCCAATCTGCTCGGCTCCTCGGGCAAGGGTCACGAGTACTTCCTCAAGCATCTGTTAGGGACCAGCCACGGGGTACTCGGCAAGGATCTCGGTGCGGTCGGCAAACAGAAAGCCACCGAGGTCACGTGGCACGACAAGGCGCCCGAGGGCAAGCTCGACCTGCTGGTGACGCTCGACTTTCGGATGTCGACGACCTGCATGTACTCCGACATCGTGCTGCCGACTGCCACCTGGTACGAGAAGAACGATCTCAACACCTCGGACATGCACCCGTTCATCCATCCGCTCACCGCGGCGGTGGACCCGGTATGGGGTTGCAAGTCGGATTGGGAGATCTACAAAGGCATCGCCAAGGCGTTCTCGCGCGTGGCGCCGGAAGTTCTTGGGGTGGAGAAGGACGTGGTGCTCACGCCCATCCTGCACGACAGTCCGGGAGAACTCGCCCAGCCGCTCGATGTGAAGGACTGGAAGCACGGCGAGGTCGCGCCGACGCCCGGCAGGACCATGCCGCAGATCACGGTGGTGGAGCGCGACTATCCCAATCTGTATCGCCGCTTCACCGCGCTCGGCCCATTGATGAAGAAGCTGGGCAACGCCGGCAAGGGCATCGCCTGGAACACCGAGCATGAAGTCGATCTGCTCGCGAAGCTGAACGGCGAAGTCGAGAGCGGGGTGACCAAGGGGCTGGCGAAGATCGAATCGGAGATCGACGCGGCCGAGGTGATCCTGATGCTCGCGCCGGAAACCAACGGCGAAGTCGCCGTCAAAGCGTGGGAATCGTTATCGAAAACGACCGGACGCGAGCATGCGCATCTGGCTCTACCCAAGGAAGACGAGAAGATCCGCTTCCGCGACGTGGTCGCCCAGCCGCGCAAGATCA
>CADECO010000208.1:2862-10131 GCA_902825905.1 uncultured beta proteobacterium | reverse complement strand
CCGACGCGATGAAGGGCACCACGATCGAATTGTTCAGCGGCGTGGCCTGGTCGGTGATCACGGTGATCTGCATCTGCCTGTTCATCGGCGCAATGGGAAAGTCGGCGCAGTTTCCGCTGCACGTGTGGCTGCCCGACTCGATGGAAGGCCCCACGCCGATCTCCGCGCTGATCCACGCCGCCACGATGGTGACCGCAGGCATCTTCATGGTGGCGCGCATGTCGCCGCTGTTCGAGTTGTCGCAGACGGCGCTTTCGGTGGTGATGATCGTCGGCGCGATCACCGCGTTTTTCATGGCGCTGATCGCGGTGGTGGTCTACGACATCAAGCGCGTGGTGGCGTACTCGACGCTGTCGCAGCTGGGCTACATGACCATGGCCCTCGGCGCGTCGGGCTACTCGGCGGCGATCTTCCACCTGTTCACGCACGCGTTCTTCAAGGCGGCGCTGTTCCTCGGTGCCGGCTCGGTGATCATCGCCATGCATCACGAGCAAGACATGCGCAAGATGGGCGGGCTGCGCAAGTTCATGCCGCTCACCTACATCACGGTCCTCATCGGCGCCTGGGCGAACGCGGGCCTGCCGCCGTTCGCCGGGTTCTTCTCCAAGGACTCGATCATCGAGGTGCTGCACCACGCACAGACGCCGGGGGCAGGCATCGCATACGCCGCCGCGGTGATCGGCGTGTTCATCGGTGCGGTGTATTCGTTCCGGCTGGTGTTCTACGCGTTCCATGGCACGCCACGCATGGACAAGCACACCATGGAGCACGTGCACGAGTCGCCTGCAGTGGTCACGATCCCACTGCTCGCGCTGGCTGCCGCGTCGATCTGCGCGGGCTGGCTGGTGGGTTGGATCTGCCATGGCAGCTTCTTCGGCTCGGCCATCTACGTCGGCCCCGACCATCCGTGGATCTCGAAGATGGCGCAGGAGTTCCACGGCGTGATTCCGATGATCATGCACGGCTTCGGCACGTTGCCGTTCTGGCTGGCGGTGGCTGGATTGGCGCTGACTTACTACCTCTACATCCTCAGCCCAGCGACCCCCGGTGCGATCCGCGCGCAGTTGCAGGGCATCGTCAAGGTGCTGGAAGACAAATACGGACTCGATCGATTCAACGACTGGTTCTTCGCCGGCGGCGCGCGGGCGCTGGGCACGGGGCTGTGGCAGATCGGCGATGTCGCGGTGATCGACGGCGCGGCGGTCAACGGGTCGGCGCGCATCGTCGGCTGGTTCGCCGGCGTGGTGCGCTGGTTCCAGTCCGGCTTCATCTACCACTACGCGTTCAGCATGATCATCGGCGTGCTGCTGATGCTCGTCGTCTGGATGTATCTGGTGCGCGGATAACCCCATGAGCGTTCACGCAGCATCTGCCGGCCACGGCAACCACGGCGACCACGGTGGTCACGCAGCACCGAGCGGTCCGGTCGAATCGAGCCTGAAGGGCGGCGGTGCCTGGTTCGGCATCGCAATCGCGCTGATCGCGCTGTCGTGGCTGACCGGGCTGGCGACTTCGGGCGGCAAATCGACCGTTCCTTGGTTGAGCCTGTCGATCTGGGTGCCTGTTTTCTCCGGCATTGCCGTGATGCTCACCGGGCAAAGCGCGAGCATCGCTCGACCGCTCGCCCTGATCGGCGCGATCGCCGGCTGGTTGGTGACTATTCCGCTCTACGTCGGCTTCGATTCGACCTCGCACCTGATGCAGTTCGAGCAGTTCCGGCCCTGGGTCGACCGGTTCAACATCAACTATCACATCGGCCTCGACGGCATCTCGCTCATCTTCGTGCTGCTCAACAGCTTCGTCACCGTGCTGGTCGTGATGGCGGGCTGGGAGGTGATCCAGACGCGCGTGTCGCAGTACATGGCCGCGTTCCTGATCATGTCGGGACTCATGAACGGCGTGTTCAGTGCGCTCGATGCAGCGCTGTTCTACGTCTTCTTCGAGGCCACGCTCATCCCGATGTACCTGGTGATCGGCATCTGGGGTGGCGGCAATCGCGTCTATGCGGCGTTCAAGTTCTTCCTCTACACGCTGCTCGGCTCGCTGCTTTTCCTGGTCGCGTTGCTGTACCTTTACAACGCGGCGGGCGGCAGCTTCTCGATCCTCGATTTCCACACGCTGCCGTTGCCGCTGAGCGCGCAGATCTGGCTGTTCTTCGCGTTCTTTGCGGCGTTCTCGGTGAAGGTGCCGATGTGGCCGGTGCACACCTGGTTGCCCGACGCGCACGTCGAAGCGCCCACCGGCGGCTCAGCGGTGCTGGCCGCGATCATGCTGAAGCTGGGCGCGTACGGCTTCATCCGGTTCTCGCTGCCGATCCTGCCCGATGCGAGCAAGGCGTTTCCCGGCACGCTCATGATCGTGCTGTCGCTGATCGCGATCGTGTACATCGGCCTGGTCGCGCTGGTGCAGAAGGACATGAAAAAGCTGATCGCGTATTCGTCGATCTCGCACATGGGCTTCGTGACGCTCGGCTTCTTCATCTTCAACGCCGCTGGCATTGAAGGTGCGCTGGTGCAGATGATCTCGCACGGCTTCGTCTCGGCGGCGATGTTCCTGTGCGTGGGGGTCATGTACGACCGCATGCACAGCCGCCAGATCGGCGACTACGGCGGCGTGGTCAATACCATGCCCAAGTTCGCCGCGTTCATGATGCTGTTCGCCATGGCCAACTGCGGGCTGCCGGCCACCAGCGGATTCGTCGGCGAGTTCATGGTCATCCTCGGCGCGGTGCAGTTCAATTTCTGGATCGGCGCACTAGCCGCCACCACGCTGATCTTCGGCGCGGCCTACACGCTGTGGATGGTCAAGCGGGTGATCTTCGGCGACATTGCCAATCCGCACGTGGCCTCGCTCACCGACATCAACGCGCGCGAATTCGTGGTGCTGGCGTTGCTCGCCATCACGGTGCTGTGGGTGGGCATTCATCCGGCGGTGATCACCGACGTCATGCACACCTCGGTGGCCGAGTTGCTGCGGCACGTGGCGCAGACCAAATTCTGATCGGACCAGCGCGATGAACTTCACGACCCCCAATTTCGTGATCGCGTATCCGGAGATCTTCCTGCTCACGGCCGCGTCGATCATCCTGCTGGTCGATCTGTTCCTGAACGACCAGAACCGCTGGATCACCTACGCGCTGTCGCAGCTCACCGTGCTGGTGTGCGCGCTGCTCACTGTCGCCACCTTCAATGCGCACGATCAGGAGGCGGCGTACTCGTTCAGCCAGATGTTCGTGGCCGACCGGATGGCGGTGGTGCTGAAGCTGTTCACTTACATCGCGGTGGCGACCTGCTTCGTCTACTCGCGCAACTATCTTGCCGCGCGCGGCATGTTCAGCGGCGAGTTCTTCGTGCTCACGCTGTTCGCGCTGCTGGGCATGATGGTGATGATCTCCGCGAATCACTTCCTCACCCTGTACCTGGGGCTGGAGCTGCTGTCGCTGTGCCTGTACGCACTGGTCGCGCTCAATCGCGATTCGGCCACCTCGACCGAGGCGGCGATGAAGTACTTCGTGCTCGGTGCGCTCGCGTCCGGCCTGCTGCTCTACGGCATGTCGATGCTCTACGGTGCAACCGGCACCCTGGAGATCCGGATGGTGTCGGAGGTCATCGCCAACGGCGGTGGCGATCGCACCGTGCTGGTGTTCGGCCTGGTGTTCCTGGTGGCGGGCCTCGCGTTCAAGATCGGCGTGGTGCCGTTCCACATGTGGCTGCCCGACGTTTACCACGGCGCACCGAACGCGATGACGCTGCTGATCGGCACCGCGCCCAAGATCGCTGCGTTCGCCATGGCAATCCGGTTGCTGGTGAACGGACTGCTGCCGCTGGCGGTGCACTGGCAGCAGATGCTGATCATGCTGGCGGTGTTGTCGCTCATCATCGGCAACCTCGCGGCGATCGCGCAGACCAACTACAAGCGCATGCTGGCGTACTCGACGATCTCGCACATGGGCTTTCTGGCGCTCGGCCTGCTCTCGGGCATCGTGCCGGGCACCACCGATATTCCCGCGAACCTCTCGTCGCTCGAGGCCTACGACAAGCTCGTCGAGACGAATCTGTCTTCGCTGATCGATGCCTATAGCGCGTCGATGTTCTATGTGGTCACTTACGTGATCATGAGCCTGGGCGCACTGGGCATGACACTGCTGATGTCGCGGGCGGGGTTCGAGGCGGAGAACCTGAGTGACTTCAAGGGCCTGAACCAGCGCAATCCGTGGTTCGCGTTCGTCATGCTGATCTTCATGTTCTCGCTGGCGGGCATTCCACCCACGGTCGGCTTCTACGCCAAGCTGGCCGTATTGCAGGCAACGGTGCAGGCAGGCTACATCTGGCTGGCGGTGCTCGCGGTCATGTTCTCGTTGATCGGCGCGTTCTACTACCTGCGCGTGGTGAAGCTGATGTACTTCGACGAGCCCGACGAGCACGTCGCGATTCGGCCGGCGTTCGATCTGCGCCTGCTGCTGAGCGCCAACGCACTCGCGGTGCTGCTCCTGGGCATCATGCCGCAGGGGTTGATGGAACTGTGCCTGGCAGCGATCAAGTCGCTGACCGTCTAGGGGCAGGCCCCTTTGCCCGGACATTCCCAAGCGCCGGCCCGGGTGCGCTGCCCACCTCATGGATAGCGCGGTTGCTACGCTGGCGCTGATCGTCATCGGTCTGGTCGCGGCCAATGTGCCGTTCCTGACCGAGCGGCTGTTCCTCGTGTTTCCGCGCCGGCACGGCCACAAGTCGCTTGGCTGGCGGCTGCTGGAACTGCTGGCCTTCTACCTGCTCGTGGGCGTGGTGGCGCGGCTGCTCGAGGCGCGCGCCGGCTCGGTGTATCCGCAGAATTGGGAGTTCTACGTCATCACGCTGTGCCTGTTCCTGGTGTTCGCCTATCCCGGCTTCGTCTATCGCTATCTGTGGCGGCGCCGCGCGCGTGAAGACAACCGATCGGAGGTATGACGATGGACGATCTGCTGCGCCCAAGGAGCGATCTCAGCGAATCGCGGGTGTCGAGCGAGAAGGTGTTCGACGGCGAGTTGCTGCACGTGCGCCGCGACATGGCGCGCCTGCCCAACGGGCACACCTCGGTGCGCGAATACATCGAGCACCCCGGTGCGGTAGCAGTGGTGGCGATCACCGACGCGGGCGAAATCGTGCTCGAGCGCCAGTTCCGCTATCCGTTCGGACGCGTGTTCATCGAGTTGCCGGCGGGCAAGATCGATCCGGGCGAAGACGATCTCACCTGCGGCAAGCGTGAGCTGCTGGAAGAGACCGGCTACGTGGCGCAGCATTGGCGCCACCTGTTCACGTTCAATCCGCTGGTGGCGTACACCACCGAGCGCATCGAGCTGTTCGAGGCGCGCGGTCTGAAGATGGAACGCCCCAGGCTCGATGCCAACGAGTTTCTGGAAGTGTTCACCGCGCCGATTCCCACGGCGATCGAGTGGGTCCGCACTGGCAAGATCAGCGACGCCAAGACGATGCTCGCGCTGCTGTGGCTGGGCCAGTTCGGCTGATCGCGTCGCGGTAGGGCCGGGCGATATCCCGCGGCCCGGGCGAGCGCATGCGCTGCGCTTGCGGCGGCGCGTCGGCCGGTGCTATATCAATTGCCGCCGGTTTTCACCGTCGTCCCGATTCTCGCCGCCGATCCGATTCAGGAGCCTGTGATGGACAAGTCCCCGCACGTCAGCGTTCGCACCACCTCGCACTTCTTCCTGGAGGGGATGAACGACATCGGCGTCGACTACATGTTCTGCAATCTCGGCACCGATCATGCGCCGCTGATCGAGGAGATGGCTCGCTGGGGGCGGGAAGGGCGCAAGTTCCCCAAGACGATCCTGTGCCCGCACGAGAACACCGCGATCCACATGGCCGCCGGGGTCACGCACGTGACCGGGCGCGCGCAGGCGGTGATGGTTCACGTGGACGCGGGCACCGGCAACATCGCGATGGGCGCGCACAACCTGCGGCGCGGTCGGGTGCCGGTGCTCCTGATCGCCGGCAAGGCACCGCATTCGGTGCACGGCGAACGCGTCGGTTCGCGCGACAACTATGTGCACTTCATCCAGGAACCGCGCGATCAGGGCGGAATCCTGCGCAACTACGTGAAGTGGGAGTGGACGCTGCCATCGGGCGTGATCACCAAGGAGGTGCTGCGGCGCGCGCACTCGGTTGCGTGCAGCGACCCGTGTGGTCCGGTGTACCTGATGCTGCCGCGCGAAACCCTGGCCGAGGAATGGGACGAGCAGGCCGTCCGCTCCTTCCCCGCCGAGCGCTTCGGTGCGGTGAGGGCGGGCATGGCTGATCCGACGCTGGTCGATCAACTCGTCGATCGACTGCTGCGCGCGGACTTCCCGGTGATGGTCGCCTCGTACGCCGGCCGCAACGCGAAGACCCCGGCGCTGATGGAGGAGCTGGCGCAACTGGCCGGTGTGCGCGTGTACGAAGGCCATCCTACGCACATGAATATCGCGCGCGACTCGGCGTGCTTCGGCGGTTATGCGGTGGGCGACACGTTCGATCGCGCCGACCTCGGTCTGCTGGTCGATGTCGACGTGCCGTGGATCCCGAAGATGGTGCGCGAGAACGCCGCGACGTACTGGGCGCACATCGACGTCGACGTGATCAAGGAAGACTTTCCGATGTGGGGCTTCGCCTCGAACCTGCGCATGCAGGGCGACAGCGCGTTGATCCTGCGACAGGTGATCGATGCGTTGCGCGCGCGTGCCGATGACGCATTGCGCAAGAAAGTCGCCGCGCGCTTGCAGGCGATGGCGCAGGAGGCCGCCACGCGCAAGGCCGATATCGCCAAGGCGGCGGCGGCGAAAGGCAGCAATGGCGCCGTCGCGGTCAACTACGTCTGCGCAGAGATCGCCAAGCTGCTCGGGCCCGACGACATCGTCGTCAATGAAGCCGTGCGCAACGTCGGCGTGGTGCTCAACCAGATCCCGCGCACGCGCCCCGGCACCTATCTGGGCTTTGCGGGCGGCGGGTTGGGCTGCTCGGGCGGCATGGCGCTCGGTGCGAAACTCGGTCGACCTGGATCAACCGTGATGCAGATCACCGGCGACGGCGGGTTCTACTTCAACAACCCGCAATCAACGCTCGCAGTGGCCAGGCAATACAACCTGCCGTACCTGTGGGTCGTGCTCGACAACTCCGGCTGGTCGGCGGTGAAGGAGGCGACGCTGCGCATGTACAGCGACGGCGACGCCAAGGCGACCAAGGAATTCCAGGCGATGCTTTCACCCGATGTCGACTTCGCCAAGGCGGCGGAGTCGGTCGG
>CADECO010000208.1:0-2762 GCA_902825905.1 uncultured beta proteobacterium | reverse complement strand
GGGGACGATGATGGCCAAGGCAATCTTTCTCGATGCACTCGGTGGCGCCGAGAACATGCGCGTTGGGGAATACGATCCCGGCGCACCAAAGGCGGGGGAGGCGTTGATCCGCCAGAGCGTGATGGGCGTGAATTTCTCCGATGTGCTGATGCGCAAGGGCGGCTACAACGCCAAGCCGCCGTTCGTGATGGGGCGCGAAGGGATCGGCGTGGTCGAGGCGGTCGGCGCGGGCGTGACCGTGGTCAAGCCGGGCGATCGCGTCGGCTACACCAGCAATCCCGGCGGGTACGCCGAGAAGCGCACGATCGCAGCGGATCGGCTGGTGCCCATCCCCGCCGAGATCGACGATCTGCACGCCATGCCGCTGATGATGCGCGGCATGACCTCGCACTATCTGCTGTTCGACATCGGGCGCATCGGCCCGGGCAAGACGATGCTCGCGTTCAGCGCGGCCGGCGGCGTCGGCGGCATCCTGTGCCAATGGGGGCGGGCGCTCGGCGCCAAGGTCATCGGCTGCGTGAGCACGCCGGAGAAGCGCACCTACGCCAAAGCGTTCTGCGACTACGTCGTCGGCTACGACCCGGCCGAGATCAAGGCATGCGTGGAACAGGCCACCGGCGGCAAGGGCGTCGATGTGGTGTTCGATCCGGTCGGCAAAGACACGCTGGAGATTTCACTGGCTTCGGTACGCCCGCGCGGCATGCTCGCGTTGTACGGGGCGGCATCCGGACCGACACCGCCGTTCGATCTGGCGCGGCTCGGGGCGAACTCGTTGTTTCTCACCCGCGCGAGCCTGGCGCCGTACATCGCCACCCGCGACGAACTGCTCTCGCGCGCCAGCGCCACGTTCGAGGCGTATCGCGCCGGCAAGTTCAAGATCGAGCGCATCACCCAGTACCCCCTGGCCGAGGCGGTGGCGGCACATCGTGCGATCGAGAGCCGCCAGACGATGGGGCCGATCGTACTGACGGCGTGATCGACAGATGACGCGGCTGTCGTGAGTGATCTCGAGGCGATTCGCGCCTACGTCGCCGCAGTCGATCGCGTGAACGGCACGCCGGCCAGGAGCGAGGCGGCGCTCACCGAGCTGGCGATCACGCTCGCACCGATGTGGTCGCTCGGTGAGTCGTTGGGGCCATGGCCGCTCGACACGCCGGCTGGTCCGCGCGACTCGCTCGACTCGCTCGATTCACCCGACGCACTCGACTCACCCGACTCACCCGACGAAGAGCCATGAGCAGAGCGATTGCCGGCCGGTGTAGCAAGCCGCTGCCAGGCTGATCGTTCGGATCGAGACCCCAGCCGCCCATGCGAAAGCTGCGTGCTCTCACTGCGGCGCTGCGCGCCGGGCAGGCCAGCGTTCGCGAGGTGCTCGACGAGACACTGGCGCGCATCGATGCGGTCGAGCCGCGCCTCAACGCGCACATCACCCGGGCCGACCCGGATGCGCTCAGGCGCGATGCCGACCGATTGCAGCGCGAGATCGATGCGGGCCGAAGCCGCGGTCCGATGCACGGCATGCCGATCGGCATCAAGGACGTCGTGCAGACCAAGGGCCTGCGCACGAGCGGTGGTTCGGCGGCGCTCGAGGATTGGGTGCCCGACGAAGATGCCGCCGCGGTGGCGCGTTTGCGTGAGGCCGGCGCGCTCATCGTCGGCAAGCACAACACCCATGAGTTCGCCATCGGCGTCACCACCAACAACGCACGCTTTGGTCAGTGCCGCAATCCGTGGGACCTCACGCGCATTCCCGGCGGTTCCAGTGGTGGGTCCGGTGCGGCGGTCGGCGCGGGGTTGTGCGTCGGCGCGGTCGGCAGCGACACCGGCAGTTCCATCCGGCGACCGGCCGCGTTCAACGGCGCGGTGGGTCTCAAGCCGCGCTTCGGCCGGGTGAGTCGGCGTGGCGTGATCCCGGTGACCTGGTCGCTCGACCACGTCGGGCCGATCGCCGACACGGTATTCGACGCGGTCGCGATGCTCGATGCGATGGCCGGACCGGATCCGCACGACGATGCCTGTCGCACCGAGCCGTGGCAGCCGCTACTGCCGAGCTTGAACGAGCCGCACGGGCTGCGCACCGCCGGCGTGCCTTGCCGGTGGATCGAAGCGCTGTGCGAGCCGGGGGTGGCGCGATGCTTCGCGCAGGCGTGCCGCGCGGTGGAGTCCGCGGGTGTGCGGCTGATCGATATCGAGCCGCCGCACCACGATGAACTGCTGAGCGGACTGCGACTGATTTCGCTCGCCGAGACCGCGGTGTTGCACGAGCAGCTTTTCGCCGACCGCGGGGAACACTACAGCGATGAGCTGAAAACACTGGTGCGGCTTGGACACTACATCCCGGCGCCGAACTATCTGAAATCGCAGCAGATGCGCGCGCGGGTCAGGCGCTGGCTCGGCACGACATTCGGGTCGATCGATTTCAGCCTCAGCCCGACCATGCCGATCGTCGCACCCCGCATCGTGCCGCGCGACCCCACGGCCACTGCGCCCTCGGTGGTCTCTGACCAGAGCGGACTGTTCTGTACCTTCGGGCCGCTGGGCGGACTGCAGTCGATCAGCATCCCAATGGGGTTGTCGGCAGGCATGCCGTGCGGCGTGCTGTTGACGGGCGCGGACAAACACGAACGGGCGCTGTTGCGGTTGGGCGCCGATCTGGAGCGGCGGCTCCCGCCGTTACCTGCGCCGCCACTGTAGAGGAAGGATCGCGCATGACCGCAGCGAAGCCGGCAGGAAATACCGAATCGATGAGCGCATCCACGACC
>CADECO010000207.1:8862-10167 GCA_902825905.1 uncultured beta proteobacterium | reverse complement strand
CGCATCGTTTCAGCCGCCTCGGACAAGGCGGTGTAGATGCCCGGCTTGCCGTCGACCACTTCAGTGATCGAATCGCCCACTGGCTGGACAAAGCAGTTGATCAGCGTGGCCGAGAGCGTGGTACCGGCTGCCGAACTGATCCGTCCGGCCGGCACGAACCCCTGGGCCTGCGCATCGTAGAAGCGCTGCTCCCAATAGCCACGGCGCGCTTCGGGTTCAACTGACGCGAGTGCTCGGGCGACGCGACGGCACACGTCTTCGATCGAGTGTTCTTGCCCCTTGGCGTACTTCTCCAGCAGCACTTCACTGGAGATGGGTTGCTCGGGCAGCGTCTGCGCGCTGCGATCGACGAGCGATTCGTTGGACTTCATCGGCATGCCTGTCATGGGAGGGGGATCGACGAGCGCGCCCGGCGGTGCTGCCTGCCTCCGGCGAACGCTCGCAACTTGCTGAAACGACAGGGAACGCGGATCGCCATGAGCGGCGATGTCGGCGTTTCCCGGAATTCGTTCGCGGTGTTACCGTACCACACCCCGGTGGCTCATCCGATGCGCTACCCCAAGCGATTTCCAATCCTGACAGCTGCCTGGAGCGATCCCGATGGCAACCAAGACGATTGCGGCGAACGAGATCCCCGCCGGCAAGGACGTGGCCACCCTCGCGGGGGGGTGTTTCTGGTGTCTGGAAGCGGTGTACGACCAGATGACCGGCGTATCGTCGGTCGAGTCCGGATACATGGGCGGGCGCACCGTGGATCCGACCTACGAGGACATCTGCGGCGGTGACACCGGGCATGCGGAGGTGGTGCGGGTGACGTTCGATCCGGCGGCGATCGGGTATCGCGATCTGCTCGAAGTGTTCTTCGCCATCCACGACCCGACGACGCTCAATCGTCAGGGCAACGACGTGGGCACGCAGTACCGCTCGGCCATCTTCCATCACTCGCCCGAGCAGGAGCGCATCGCCCGCGAGGTCATCGCACAGATCGAGCGCGATCGCGTGTTCGACGGTTCGATCGTCACCGAAGTCGTGCCGGCCAGGATTTTCTACGAGGCCGAGGCGTATCACCAGGAATACTTCGATCGCAACCCGGGGCAACCGTACTGCGTGTGGGTGGTGGCGCCGAAGGTACAGAAATTTCGCCAGAAACTCGCGAAGTTCCTGCGTCGCTGAACGCGGCGGCGCGCACGCGAGCGCCGCCCGACTAAAGAAAAAATCGCGCACCGGCGAGTTGCGCATAGAATGCGCGCCGCTCGCGTCAGTGCTTGTGTGTGCTTGCGTTCGTGCTCGGCTCGCGTTCAGGCT
>CADECO010000207.1:2411-8762 GCA_902825905.1 uncultured beta proteobacterium | reverse complement strand
GGCTCGCGTTCAGGCTGGCGTGCGTCGCGCGCGCCAAAAAGTGCGTCGTGCGTGCGCCGATCGTGGCATCGCCAACCAAGGGGAACAAGAACATATGTTCGGTCGCTTGATGCCGAAGGAAGGCAGATTCTTCGACCTGTTCGTCGAGCACGCCGACAACGCGGTCGCCGCCAGCCGTGAGCTCGCCGATCTGATGAGCTCGTTCGACAATCTCGAGCGGCGCGCCTTCGCGATCGAGACCTACGAGAAAAAGGGCGACAAGGTGACGCAGCAGACGATCGAGCTGCTGCACAAGACCTTCATCACGCCGCTCGACCGCGACGACATCCATTCGCTGATCACCCGCATGGACGACATCCTCGATCTCATCGAGGACTGCGCCCAATCGATCTTCCTGTTCGACGTGCGCGCGGTCACGCCCGAAGCCAAGAACCTCGCCGACATCTGCGTCGGTTCGATCGAGAAGGTGCGCGTGGCGGTGAGCCTGCTCTCCTCGATGGACAATGGCGCCAAGATCCTCGACGTGTGCAACGAGATCGACAAGCTCGAGTCGGAGGCCGACCACGTGATGCGCGCGGCGATGGCCAAACTGTTTCGCGACGAGCCCGACGTGCGCCAGCTGATCAAGCTGCGCTCGATCTACGAGATCCTCGAGACCGTCACCGACCGCTGCGAAGACGTGGCCAACATCATCGAAGGGATCGTGCTGGAGAACTCGTAGCGGGTGGTCGGCGTGCGCAGCCAGCGCACCGGCCCACCGTCACGATGCCCCCGCCCGCTCCGCTCATTCGCGCCTCCGACTCGTTTCCATGAGCTTCGAAATCCTGGTCCTGCTGATCGCGCTGGCGCTCGCATTCGATTTCATGAACGGCTTCCACGATGCCGCCAACTCGATCGCGACCGTGGTGTCCACCGGCGTGCTGCGCCCGCACTGGGCGGTGGCATGGGCCGCGTTCTTCAACTTCATCGCGTTCCTGGTGTTCGGCCTGGCGGTGGCGGCGACCATCGGCAAGGGTGTGGTCGACATCAGCGTCGTCGACCACAACGTGGTGTTCGGCGCACTGATCGGGGCGATCGCCTGGAACGTGATCACCTGGTACTACGGCATTCCCTCCTCGTCGTCGCATGCGTTGATCGGCGGCATCGTCGGCGCTACGGTGGCCAAAGCCGGTACCGGAGCGCTGCTCGCCGCCGGTCTGGCCAAGACCATCGTGTTCATCTTCGTGGCGCCGCTGCTTGGGTTCGTTCTCGGTGTGCTGCTGATGATCCTGGTGTCGTGGCTGTTCAGCCGCACTACGCCGCGGCGCGTCGATCGCTGGTTCCGGCGCGGGCAACTGCTGTCGGCCTCGCTCTACAGCCTCGCGCATGGCTCCAACGACGCGCAGAAGACCATGGGTATCATCTGGATGCTGCTGATCGCGGCGCAGCTGATGGGGCCGAAGGATCCGCTGCCGTTCTGGGTGGTGATCAGCGCGCAGATCGCCATGGGGCTGGGCACGCTGCTCGGCGGCTGGCGCATCGTCAAGACCATGGGCCAGAAGATCACCAAGCTGCGTCCGGTCGGCGGGTTCTGCGCCGAAACCGGCGGTGGCATCACGCTCATCGTCGCCGCCGTGTTCGGCATTCCGGTCTCCACCACGCACACCATCACCAGCGCCATCGTCGGCGTCGGTTCGGTGCAGCGGTTCTCGGCGGTGCGCTGGGGCGTGGCCGGCAACATCGTCTGGGCCTGGATCTTCACCATTCCCGCCTCCGCGTTCATCGGTGCGGTGGCGTGGTGGGTCGGTACCAGGATTCTCTGAAGCGGCCGCGCTCGGCCCCGGCGCGGATCGCGGTGCTCCAGCCGCGTCCACGTTTGTTGACGGTCCGCTGAGCGGCCCGCTGTTGCCGTACCACGGTCGCCGCGGCCGTGCATCGTCGCCCCTTCGCCCGACTCGCCATAAAATCGGCGGGTGGGTATTGGGACCCTACCCCCGGGACGAAAAGCGCAGGACGAAACAAGCGGGACGACGAACGGGATGCACGCATGAACCCGATCCAGGCGATGTGGCGAAGTAAGAACCGGCACTGGGCCGCATGCTTGTGCGTGCTGCTGGCCTGTGCCCTTGCGAGCTGCGGCAGCTTCGTGCGGCTCACCTACAACAATGCCGACTGGGCGATCCGCTATTTCGCCAACGACTATCTCGATCTGTCGGGCGAGCAGAACGACCTGCTGCGCGAGCGCGTGCAGCGTTACCACGCCTGGCACCGGCAGTCCGAACTGCCGCAGTACGTCGATCTGCTCGAGGATCTGAGCAGGCGGCTGCGGGCGGGCATGACGCAGGCCGACGTGGTCTGGGCGAGTGACGCATTGCGCGGGCGCTATCGTTTGCTGCTGACCAGAGCCATCGACGATCTGGCACCGATTTTCGACCGGCTCACGCCGGAGAATCTCGCGGCGCTGGAGCGCAAGCTGGTTGAAGCGAACGACAAGTTCCGGCGCGAGTACGAGATCGACGATCGCGATCGAAACCGGCAGGAGCGGCTCAAGGTGATCGCCAAACGCTATCGCGAATGGTTGGGCGATCTGAGCGCCGAACAGGAGGCACGACTCGCTCGCCACGTCGCGGACTCGCCCGATCTGTACGTCGAATTGCTCGACGAGCGCAAGCGCCGGCATGCGGCGGTGCTTGCCGTGCTGCGCGAAGCGATCCCACCACCACTTGCCGCCCAAGCCGATCGCGGACCGGGCGCCTCGTGCGCCGACGCGATCTCACAAACGACTTCGGGCGCCGCGACGGCTGCGGTGCCTTGCGGCTCGGTGCGAACCCGCGACGCCGGTGCCGGTGCCGGTGCCCAGGCGCGCGCCGAGCAGGCGGCGGTCCGCCTGAAAAGCCTGTTGGTCACCTACGAACGCCACCGCGCGCCGGGCTATCAGCGCGCCGCCACCGATTGGGAATCGCGCAGCCTGCAACTATTCCTCGATATCGAGCGTTCGCTCAGCGCCCGGCAGCGCGCGCATCTGCTCGAGCGGCTGGCGCATTACGCCGGCGAGTTTCGCCAGTTGTCGGCACGACAGTAAGCGCGCCTGGCGCGGGCGAGCGCCACTTCAGCTGACCGCTTTTGTAAGCGCCGGCGTCGCCATACAGGCGATTGTCATGGTTGGCCATGGCAGCGGAGCGTCAGCGACCGTGGTGCTACCATCGTTTTAGCCCCGGTGTTTCTGCCAGGGCACTACAGCGACAAGGGGGATACACATGACCGGTTTGCTCGTCACGATCGTCATCGGATTCGTCGTCGGCGCCGTCGCGCGCTTCATCATGCCCGGCAAGCAGGACATGGGATGGATCGCCACCATCCTGCTGGGCATCATCGGATCGGTCGGGGCCACCTACGCTGGCCAGGCGATCGGCTGGTACCAGGCGGGGCAGGGCGCCGGCTGGATCGGCTCGATCATCGGGGCACTGATCCTGTTGTTCATCTATCAGCGCGTCAAAGCGCGCGGCTGAGCCGCCTCATCCGCGTTCGGGGCTGGATGCCCATTAAATCCCTGACCCGGGCCGGTGCGCGCGGGCGGTCTTCCGGCTGTCCGGCGCTGACCTTGCCGGGCAACGCTCGTGCGATCGATGAAGCCGCTGCCAGCGCGCGGCGCATGGTCACCAAGCGCGCGCTCATGTCGGCCGGCGTGGTGCTGGTGCCCGTACCCGGGTTGGATTTCGCCGCCGACATCGCGCTGCTCACGCGTCTGATCGACGAGATCAACGCCGAGTTCGGGCTCACGCCCGATGCGATCGACCGGATGGCGCCGCGCCGCCGAGTGCTCGTCTATCGCACCATGGTTGCGTTCGGCGGGGCGATGGTCGGCAAGCTCGTTACCAAGGAACTGGTGATCAAATCGCTGGGCGTGGTGGGCGTGCGCATCACCACCAAGCAGGCGGCCAAGTACGTGCCGATCGCCGGGCAGGCGCTGGCGGCCGGCATCAGCTTCGCGGCGATGCGCTACGTCGGACTGCAGCACATCCGGGAGTGCATGACGGTGGCCCGCGAGGTGCTGCAGGCCGAGGCCGCCGATCGTTGACGCCCGCTTGCCCCGTAGAATTGCGGCTTCTTCGTTCGTCCGAACAATCCATCTGCGGAGGAGGTCCGTCGCATCGCCTCGATGCATGCGACGGACTCGACAGGTAAGGGAACGCAAATGCCCAAGCGAGGTTTGCATCGCTGTTTGACGGTTGCGCTGATTGCAGGCGCGGTGTTCGTTGGGGGAGCGCCCAAGGCGCAGCTTGCGCCCACAGACGCAGCCGCGCGCCGGTCCGGTGTTGCGCCGGTGGAGGCGAGTCGCGCGCACCAGGACATCAACGGCTGCTTCGAACTCGTGCGTGATGTGCAGCCTGCGCCCGGTGGTGCCACGGCGCTGTTGTGGTCCGGAACCTGTCGCGACGGCCTGCGCGAGGGCGCGGGCCTGCTCAACGTATATCGCGGCCACGAGTTGCTGGTCGCATCCAGCGGGCGCTATCAGAACGGCCTTCGCATCGGCCCATGGCTGTGGGAGTTCCCCGACGGGCGCCGCCTGGAAGCGCGCTTCGCCGGCGACGGCAACGATCCGCTCGAACGCGTATTCGAAAGTGCCAAGGGCGAACGCTCCCGTCAGATTTGGAACAACGTCGGCTACGTCACCGATGCTGGCATCGCTCCGGCCCCCGAGTTGCGCCCCTACCTGCCCGCCGGTTCGGGCAATCCGGGCAATATGCCGCGTGCCGGCAAGTCCGACGCCGCGGCGTACGCCGCTTCGCACTTCCGCACGGCGAATTGCGCCGGTAAGCGCCGGCTCGACGCGCGCAGCGACTTCCTCGCGACGCGGCGCGATGTCGATCTGTACGTGCGCGAGGGCGACGCTACGATTCGCGCCGAGATCGATGCCGAACTGCAGAGCTGGTCGCGCGCGATGCAGGCCGGCGCGTTACGCGCTGCGGCGTTGACGGGCGCGGTGGGTGCCAAACGTCCCGCCGGATCCGACGATGCTGGGGTGCTGCGCGATCGTTACGACTGGGTGCGCTGCCATCAGGCCAACGGCCTGCCGTTTCTTGCGCGCATGCAGCAGTCGGTAGGTGCGTGCGAACGCGTGTCGATGATCAAGCTTGACACTGTGCGCGCGAGCGGCAATCCGCGGCTGCAGGCCGAATTCGCCGATTGTCTGCACGCGGAGATCCACGCGCCGCGCTGGGTGCGCTGAACCCCTCAGACAAACCGCACCGCGTACACCGGCGGCAGATGCGCCGAGACGCATTGCCACGCATCGCCGCCGTTCTCGGAGATCCACAGCCCGCCCGAGGTCGATCCCATCGCCAGGCGTTGGCCGGTGGCATCGACCGCCAGGCCATGGCGATAGATCAGGTCGTAGCACAGCTCGGCCGGCAAGCCATCGCGCAACACCTCGAATGAACGCCCGCCATCGCGCGTACGCGTGAGCGCCAGGCGCGCACCGACCGGCACGCGCGTCTCGTCTTTCACCGCCGGCACGAACCACGCGGTCTGTGGATCGCGCGGATGCACCGCGACCGCGAAGCCGAAACCCGACAGCGCGAACGATTCGATCTCCTGCCACGACACCGCGCCATCGATCGACTTGAAGATGCCGTTGTGATGCTGGCACCACAACGTATCAGGTTGCGCCGCGCAAGCGACGATGCGATGCGGATCCTGAACGTTGGGGTCGTAGGCTTGCTCCGGTGGCATGTACGCCGCGCGCATGCCGGTGGCGCTCAATTGCCAGTTCGCGCCGCCGTCATCGGTTTTCCACACGCCGCCGCACGAGACACCCAGCGTGAGCCGCTTGCCGTCGCGCGGATCGATCGCGATCGAATGAATGCCCGGATGGTCGTAGCCGCCGCCGGACCATTGCGTGCGCTCCGGCCGATCCCATAGCGGCCGCACCAGCTCCCACGATTGCGCCTGATCGTTCGAGCGGAACAGGCCGCCCGGCAGCGTGCCGGCCCACAGCGTCCCCGGTCCCGCTTCGAGCGTCCAGATGAGCACAAGCTTCCACGGCGAGCCCGCCGCTTCCTGTCCCGGTTGCTGCTCCGGTTGCGGCGGATAGGCGGGCGCGGGCAGATCGTCCCAGTGCTTGCCGTCGTCGCGCGATCGACGCACCTTCACGCCGAAGTGCCCCAGATTGAGCGCCGCGTAGAGCGTGCCGGCGTCGTCGAGCACCGCGGTCACCGGATCCCCGAGAAATGCCGGATCGCTCACTGCCCAGCGCCCACTGCGGCGCGTGACCGTGAACAGGCCTTTGCGCGTCGCCACACGAATGCGATCGCTCATGGTGCTCGTCCTCCTTTGCAGAGTTGATACGCGTGATGGCGTGCGCTGCTCAGT
>CADECO010000207.1:0-2311 GCA_902825905.1 uncultured beta proteobacterium | reverse complement strand
ACCTTCCACCTCGCACGGTGCGATCGCGATATGGCGCAGCAGATTCGCGGTGAACGTCACGGTGGCCATTTTGGTTCGCGCGGATTGGCGGCCTGCTGACTCAGATCGACTGCGAACGGCTCGGCCCCACCAGCGCTTGCCGTGCCACGAACGTTCAGCGCTTGCCGCGACCGAGCTGCATCTGCGCTAGAAACGGTACCAGCGGATGCACCCCGGCGCGCACGATTGCGGGAACGTCGAGCGAACGCAACCACTGCGCCTGTTCGCCTGCGACACCATGCGCGGCGAGAAACCCATCGGCGTCTTGCTGGAAGCGTGCGCGCGCCGCGGCGTCGTAGGCAAGCGCGTGCAATGCAGCCGTGACCGGCACCAGCGCCGGATCGATCGACGGATAGTGCGGGCGCGCGCTCTGCGCAGGCGGTGGCGACCACCAGCCGAGCGAGGCGTAGTTGTGATGCCAGCTCGGATCCATTTGCACGACGTCGGGTTTGCGATCACCCAACGCGCCGGCCGCAACGGCCCAGCATCGCAACTCGATGTTGCCGGTGTCGTCGAGCGTGGATTCGTCATAGCCGATTAGCGACTTGAGCCGTCCCACGCGCAGCGGTGCTAGCAGCGATTCGTCGAAGGCGAGGTCGGGGTGCGCATAACGATCGGTGCCGGGGAAGTGCGACATGCCGCCGCTCGCTACCACGACCGCTCGTACGCCCAGCCGCTCCAAGCCGCGAGCCAGTGCCTGGCCGAAGGCATAGCAGCGTTCCATCGTCGGCTGCGGCGGCAGATAGGCGTTGACGTACACCGGCAGCACGCGCTGCGCCGCCGTCAAGCCCAGATGGGTCATCGGGATGCCCAGGGCGTAGTCGATCTGCGCAGTGCTCGAATACGCCGGATCGAAGCCTTCGCGATACAGCGCGCGGATCAGTTGCAAGCCGATCTCGCCCGCCACGCTGAAGCGGAACGACCGGCCGGCAAATTCGCCGCGCGCCTCACCACCGACGTGCAGCGTGAACGGCGGGGCGCATTGGTGGAAGAACTGCTGGGCGTGATCGTTGGCGATGACCACCCACAGATCGGGCGTCAAGGATTGCAGCTGCGCACCGATCGTCGCGGCGACGGCGCGCACGCGGGCGATGGCCGCCTTGTCCTCGGTGTCGGGCAGCGTGAAGAACTGCGGTGCGTGCGGAAGCATGGCACCGCCGAGAATCGTGTTCGACATGGTGGGAGCCGAAGTGAGCGATCGGAGCTGCGATGTGCTCGATTCTATGCCGATGTCATCGCGACACCGCGAGCGTGTCGCTCAGCGCGGAGCGTCAGCCATCGGAGTCGCTGTCGCCGAACAGCATCGGCGGCTCGAGATCGGGGCGCGGTTCGGCCAGTTCCGCTCCTTCATTGCGTGCGTTGCTCACTTTCGGGCCGACGGGGTGCGCGATCATCTCCTCGGCAGGGAAGGGTTGCAGCATCGAGCGCGCCGCATCGGCGTCCTTGAGCGCCGGATCGAGCCAGCGCGCGTAGTCCTGCGGCGCGATGATCACCGGCATGCGGTCGTGGATGCGCGCGGCCAGCTCGTTGGGCTCGATGGTGATCAGGCAGAACGAGCGCAGCGGGCCTTCGGGGCCTTGCCAGGTCTCCCACAGCCCACCGAACGCGAACGCGTCGCCGTCGGCCATGCGCATCAGATACGGTTGCTTGCGCCCGCCTGGCAGCGTGCGCCACTCGTAATAGCCGTCGGCCGGCACCAGGCAGCGGCGCTGACGGAACGCGGCGCGGAACGCGGGTTTCTCCGCGACGGTTTCGCCGCGTGCGTTGATGGTGCGCGCGCCGAACGATTTGTCTTTCGCCCATGCCGGCACCAGCCCCCACCAGAACGCTTCGAGGCGTCGCGCCTGCTCCGCCTGCCAGATAACCGGCTGGAACGTGCCGGGCGAGATGTTGTAGCGCGGGATGATCGTGAGCTCGCCGACGATCGCGGCGAAGCGCCGCGCCAGCTCCTCAGCGGAAAACAGCAGCTTGTAGCGACCGCACATGCGTTGGCGGCCGGCTTCAGCGCGACTTCGCGCGCGTGCGCCGGACCGGGCGCGGTCGAGTCGTCCGCGCAAGTGAAGCGTTAGGCAACGCCGGCTCTGCAGCCACCGTCAGCCGCCGCGGTGTGCCCATGACCATCAGCCCCAGGTCGAGCCGCAGCACCGTCTCGATGTAGTTCGTGAGCGTCCGATTCTCATCGACGGCGCGGCCGCGCGCGGCGTCGAGCACGTCGGGGTCGATGCGGATCGTCAACAGCTGTCGCATTTTCGCTTCTCGAATGGCGTACTTG
>CADECO010000206.1:0-10168 GCA_902825905.1 uncultured beta proteobacterium | reverse complement strand
CCCCGGCGCTGAACGTCGACATCGAAGCCGATCTCGGCGAGCGCTTTCGATTGCAGGGGCGCGGCGTCGAAGCGCTGCTGGCGGGCAAGCTTCGTGTGCGAACTGCGGCCGACGGTGCGGTGCGCTTGTTCGGCACGGTCAACGTGCAAAGCGGCACCGTCAACGCTTACGGCCAGACGCTCGTGATCGAGCGCGGCACGATCACCTTCAACGGCCCGCCCGACAATCCTCAGCTCAATCTCTTCGCGATCCGCAGAGGGTTGCCGGTGCGCGTCGGCGTGCAAGTCACCGGTTTCGCGCTCGAGCCACGCGCGACGTTGTTCTCCGATCCGCCGATGCCCGACAACCAGCGCCTGTCGTGGCTGGTGCTCGGCCGCAGCCCCGAAGGGCTCTCGGCCACCGATCTCACCCTGCTCGGCTCCGCGGCGACCGCCATCCTCTCGGGCGACGCGCCGCCGCTGCAATCGCGCATCGCCGGTGCCGTCGGCCTGGATGAGCTGGCAGTGCGATCGACCGGTGCGGTCGAAAGCGCGGTCGTCGCGATCGGCAAGCGCGTGTCCGACAAGCTCTACGTGACCGTCGAGCGCAGCGTGATGGGCCTGGGCACCGCGCTCGCGTTGCGCTACCAGTTCAACCGCAACTGGTCGCTGCAGGGCCAGACCGGGATGCACAACACGGTCGATCTCTTTTACACGATCACATTCAACTGACTGCCTTTGTCCTTCTCCTGCGTGGGCGCCTTCACGCGCGGTCTGGTTATTGAGGCGCCGACCAGCCCCCCATCCAGATCGACGGACTTTGACATCCCTCAAACGGCGTGGCCGATCGCTTGATATCAGCATGAAGGGACGCTTGCCGCTCCGCTCTCCCTACCCGACGAGATGCCCGACGAACTGCTCGCCCGCCTGCGCCGCTTCCACGATGACGCGTTTCCGGAGTATCGATCGCGCTTTCGTACCCTCGTGGACGACGGCCAGCATCCGAGCACGCTGTTCATCGGCTGCAGCGACTCGCGCGTGGTGCCTTACCTGATCACCGGGACCGGTCCCGGTGATCTGTTTCTGGTCCGCAACGTCGGCGCATTCGTGCCGCCGTACGATCAGTCGCAGGGCTTTCACGGTACCGGCGCGGCTATCGAGTTCGGCGTGCTCAACCTCGAAGTCGAGCGGATCGTGGTGTGCGGTCACAGTCATTGCGGCGCGATTCGCGCGCTCTACGGCGAAGTGCCGCCGGTTGCGCAGAACCTGTCGCGCTGGCTGGAGCTGGGGCGCGAAGCGACGCTGCCGGTTGCCGAACCCGGCGCCGAAGCGCTACGGCGCACCGAACAGCGCGCGGTGGTGCTTCAGCTCGAACGCTTGATGGACTACCCGATGGTGCGCGAGCGGGTCGAGCGCGGTGGGCTCACTCTGCACGGCTGGCACTACGTGATCGAAGACGGCGAGGTGCACGTGTTCGACGTCAGGCGCGGTGGCTTCGTGCCCGCCTCGCAAGCCGACAACGCCGGCACCGGTCCGTATCTGTTCGACGATCCGGATGCGTTCGATGCGAGCGGTGTGCCGATGGGGTGAGGACAGCGCGTCAGGGTTGCTCGGTACACGAACCGGGCGCGTGGTCGCGGCTCAAGCAACAACGCCCACCCGATCCGGATAGTTGGCCTCGAGGCGCATCTCGTAGTAGTCGCCGTAGCGGATCGGCGGATACTTCGGCCCACCATCCTGCGCCGCGAACTGCGGCAGGCACGCGACCTGCGCATCGATGTTCGGATCGAAGAACATGCCGATCGAATAACGATCGTGCACCGGCTTCGCGTTGATCACCCGATGCGGCGTCGAATTGAACCGATCGTTGGTCCAGCGAGCCAGGGCATCGCCCACGTTGAGCACGAACGTGCCGGGAACCGGTCGGGCCTGGATCCAGCTGCCGTCGGGCCGACGTACCTCGAGCCCGCCGACCTCGTCCTGCGCGAGCAACGTGAGGAATCCGTAGTCGGTATGCGGGGCGATGCCGAACATATCTTCGGGCCGCAATGCCGGCATCGGCGGATAGTGGATCATGCGCAACGTGGTCGAGGCCGGCGCAAAGAAGCGCTCGAAGAACGCCGGGGCTTCGCCGACCGCCACGGCAAACACGCGCAGCATGCGATGCCCGAGCGCGCGGACCGCGGCATCGAATCGCGTCACCACCTCGCGGAACTGGGCGTTGTCGGGCCACTGGTTGGGCCCCATCAGCATCTTCTCGCCGTAGCCCGGTTCATCGGGGCTGACTTCGTGGCGCACGAAGAACGATTCGAGCTGATTGGCGTGTGCCGCCGGCGCAAAGCGTTGCGACGATTTCAACGTCGACGAGGCGAACGTCTGGTAACCGCGATGCCAGCGATTGATCTTGAGCGCCAGCTTCTCCGCTTCGGGTCGTGCGTGGATCCACCGGTTCGCCTCGAACGCCGCGTCGACGAGTTCGGCCGGCACGCCATGGTTCGCCAGATAGAAGAACCCGGTCGTGATGCAGGCTTCGCGCACCTGCGAGGCTGCCCGAGCAAAGGCTTCGGTGCTATCGGTTCCGCCGAGATCGACGATCGGCAGTTCGCTGGTGTTCGTCATGGTGGCCCGTTCTCGAAGAAGCAAATCGAGTAAGCGAATCGAGGTTGCATACGATGCACCGATTCGACCGAGCCTGCCAACCCCCGCACCCCCAATCGGGGAATGCGGGGTACTGAACCTACTCGGGAAAGCGGCGGGTTGGCGCCGCCACTTCCCCGTCCGACACTGCTCGGTTCGGCTACACCATGAACCCGAGATTCGCCACCGGGAAGCGCGCGAGGTTGGTGAAGATCGTCGGCAAGGTAGCCGCCGGTACACCGAACCACGTGGCAAGCGTCGCCGCGTACTGATCGATCGACGTTGTCGGGATCCAGCGACCGCTCGTGTCGGTGTCGTCCGGACCACCGAGGGCGAGCGTGGGGAACGTGCCGTAGGTGGTGCCGCCGCGCACCGCGCCACCCATCACCATCATGTGACTGCCCCATGCGTGATCGGTACCGGAACTGGTCGGTCGAAGCGTACGGCCGAAGTCCGACATCGTGAATGACGTGACGTTGGTCTGAGACTGCGTGGCGACCATCGCCGCGTCGAACGCGGACATTGCCGCACCCAACTGCGTGAGCTGCGCACCCTGCGACTGGATCTCGTTCTCGTGGGTATCGTAACCACCCATCGAGACGAAGAAGATCTGCCGCATGAAGCCGGTCTGGGCACGGCCTGCGATGATCCGCGCCGCGCGTCGCAGTTGATTGGCCAGGCCAGTGTTCAGGCCGCCGAACGCCCCGTCCACCGCGGCGTTAGCCGCATTTGCGACGGTCGCCAGCGCCTGGCTGCCCTCGATGCCCGCACGAAACTCGCGGGAGGCCGAACTGGTCAGCAGATTGGTCGATGCCGCGCCCATGGTCCACAGCCCGCGGATCGCGGTCAGCCTGGGATCGTTGGCCGCGATGCCGGTGAGGCCGATCGACCCGTTCTGCGGGATGTTCGGCGGCGCACCGTTGGCCCCCACCAGGAACACGTCGTTCCCGGTGAGATTCAGCGCGACCTGCAGATTGCCCGGATTGAGCGCCTGCGTGGAGTCGCCAACCAACCCGCCCCAACCCACTTTCGGATCGGCGTTGTAGATCGCCGCCTGCGCCTGGTTCTGCTGGTCGTCGTGCGAGAACAAGTTGATCGGGCGCAGATTGCGCTGCGCCTGATACGTCGCACGAGTAAGCGGCGCCATCAGCGTACCGGTGTTGAGCACCAGTGCGAGACGGTTCGCGTTCCACACCGCCTGCAACGGCTGCAGGCTCGGATTCAGCCCGAAGCGGACCTGTCCGTTGGTGGCAAGGGGCACCAGCTGCCCCTGCGGGATCGCGATGTTGGGGCGCGCCTGCTGGTACAGGTTGTATTCGGCCGCCTGCGCCGGAATGACCATGTTGTTGCCGTCATTGCCGCCGTACAGAAAGATGCACACCAGCGCCTTGTACTGATTGGCGGCCTGGGCATGGGCGTTCAACAGCCCCAGGCCCGGCAGTGCGTTGGCCGCCGTGATGGCGCCGCACCCCGAGAGAAAACTACGACGAGAGATCTTGATCATGAGCAATCCTGTTCGGTTCGTTCGGACTATTTAGCGACCTGGAACTGCGGCGAGGTCACCACCAGATAGACCGCGCTTCGCACACGCATGGCTGCGTTGTTGGCAGGCAATGCGGTAACTGCGGTAACGATGGCTGTCTTCTCCGCCGCGGAGAGCGTGTTGTTGCCGAAGATCGTCGCAACCCTGTCCACCAGTGCTGCCGGGTTGGCCGCCAGCGGATCGAGCGTCGCCGAGTTCAGCTGCGTTCCCGTGGCCCCGACCACACCCTGCGCCGGTCCAACCTGCTCGTTCCTCGTGATCAGCAGGTCGTACACGAAGTTCGCGCGCGCCAGACTCGTCGTGGATTGGATGATCTTGAACTGCGGTCCGAGAATGTCGGTGCCAGGCGCCTTGTAATCGGGCGGATAGAAGTTGAACACCGTCGGCGAATCCATCGGCGGCTGTCCCATGCCGGTCAGCCCGACATTGGCGTTGTTGAGCGTCGCCGTCATGAGATGGACACCGTCGGACGTTCCGCCCAGACCGCGCACCAGGTTGGTCACGTACAGCACCGGCTCGCGCAACTGACCGTAGTTCGCAGCCGCCTTTGTGGCCGGCTCACCGCGCGCTTCGGGGTCGAGCAGGATTTGCCTGACCACCGCTGCCAGATCGCCGCGCACGCCCGAACCGTTGTTGTTGAACACGGCCGTAACGCGACCGACATAGGCCGGCGTCGGGTTGGACGTCACCATGAACTGGATCAGCTGCTTGCCGATGTACGGCCCGACGTTGGGATGGTTGAACACGTTGCTGATCGCGTCTTCCAAGTCCTTCATCGGCGTCTGATTGGCGGGGATCACCGTGCCGTTCAGCAAGGTCTTCGCGGTGGTGTCGTGCTGCGCCGCCATCGCGATCATGTCGCCTTCGTAGTTCTCGGGATTGGGCCACGCGGCAGCCGAGCCCGCACGGGTCGGATAGGTCCATCCGGTGAACACGTTCGCGAAGTTCTCGATCGTGTCCTGGTCGTACGCCGGCACCGGCATGCCCTGCGCATCGAGCTGCTTGGTGCCATCGGCGTTGAGCCTGATCTCACCGATCGAGAACAACTGCAGCAATTCGCGTGCGTAGTTCTCGTTCGGCTCGGACCCCTTGGCCGGATCGGCCTTGGCGTTGTTCGCCATGTCGAGATACGTGCCCATGGTCGGCGACAACGTGATCTTCATCAGCAGATCACGATAGTTGCCGAACGCTCCGTCGCGCAGAATCTGCTGGTACTGGCGCATCGCGTAGGTGGTCGGCACATCGCCCATCGATGTCACCAGGATCTGCGAAAGGGCCCAGGTCACGCGCTGACGCAACTGGTCGGGCGCACTGATCGCGGCCGACAGGAAGGCGCGCTGCAGCGGGAAGGCGCTGAAGTTGTCGCGCAGACACGCCGCATCGTTGTTCGGGCATTGCGTCTGGCGGTTGAGTGAACCCTGCGCGATGGTCGGAAGGTTCGTGGCGGCCTTCGCCATCTCTTCCGTAATGAACTGGTGCGCCCCTTTGGCCATGGCGTCTTGAACCACGGCATCGGTGGTCACGCCGAAGGTCGCCTGCGACAGCAGCCGCCGCGCATCACCCTCGGTGATCGGACCAGCCGGGACCTGGGTCTGCGTGGGTGTCGGTGTCGGTGTCGGTGTCGGAGTGGGAGTCGGTGTTGGCGTGCCGGTGCTCGTGGACCCGCCGGCGGCTGTCGACGTGTTGGACCCGTTCGCAGCGCTGCCGCCGCCCGAGTCGCCGCTGTTGCTGTCGAGGAAACAACCGCTCAGCACGCTGCTTACGGCCAGCGCGATCGCGGTCGCTGCGTGACGCGCGGACGAGCCGGGCGAGCGCATCGTTGGAAAGGGAGCGCAATTCATCTTCAAGCCACCTCCGAGAGTTCGGTTCAAACAGACCGGTCTCGACGCATATGCATCGATCCGATTGCTTGGCTATGGCTTGAATCCAAAGGACGTAGTCGTTACGTCAGTTCCGTCGCTACCGTCCGCTCGAATTGCGTGCATTCGAGAACTCAGCATTGGTATGCACCGCTGTGTCCCTGCTGATGGGACCGCCTTGCGACCCGGTTGCGATCGGTGCGACGCGATGAACGTGCAGGGGAGCCGGCCGGTCATTGAACTGCCGGTGCTCCGATCATCGCGCTCCGCATCGAGGCGTTGGGGCGCTCACGCTGGATATTCTGGTTATGTGGGCGAGTACCTCGCCCTGTTCCAGCGTCTCAACCGCTGCGGCTGTGGGTGCCACGATTGATTGCAACGTTGTTGTTGTTCTGGTGCCGATCTGTTTCTCGTTACGGCACGGGCGAAAAATAGGCCACGCACCGAGTGCGCGTCAACGCTTCGAGAGCGGTTATCGACGAGCGGACCAGCAACTGCGATGTGCGGAGAAATGCACATCGACCGCGAACCGCTCGTTCACGCCTGCCATACCGCATATCCCTGCTCGCGCAGCGCGCACGCCAGCTCGACCTCCATCTCGATCGCCGCCCGATACGGCATCGGGTTGTAGACCGCGAACAATTCGGGCATCAGCCGCACGCCATAGTCGCGCACGAAGGTGTTGCTCTTGCGATCGCGCATGTGGTTCTCGAAGCGCTGCTGCGGCGTGAGACCGGTGCTGCCGACGTACACGCACGGCTTGAGGATGTCGTGATCAGGATTGGCTGCGCGAAACCGGGCGTTGTTCCACACGCGCGGATGCAGCTCGATCACGTAGACATGGTGGCGATGGCGACTCGCTCGCGGCATGGACCTGATCCAGCGTTACTGCGGTTCGAGCCCCGCCTCCTTCACGATGCGCGTCCAGCGCTCGCGTTCGGCGCGCATGAACTCGGCAGCCCCCTGCGGGGTGCTCGCACCGGTCGTGGCGAGCCCGATCGCCAGCAATCGCTGCATGATCTCGGGCTCCTTCAAGATGAGCCCCAGCTCGCGATTGAGCCGCTCGACGATGGGCGCGGGCGTTCCGGCCGGCGCCACGAGCACGAACCATCCTTCCAACTGCAAGCCCGGAATGGTCTCCGCGATCGTCGGCAGATCTTCCAGGCCGGGAAACCGCCGCACCGAACTCACTGCGAGGCGCCGCAACTTTCCCGCGCGAACGAAGGCATCGGCGGCGGTGATGGAGCTCACCAGGATTTGCGTCCGCCCCGCCGCGGTGTCCTGCACCGACTGGGACACGGTCTTGTACGAGATCTCTTCGATCGACAGTCCGGCCGCGCGCGTGAGCCATCGGGCGACGATGATGCTGTAGCCGCTCGACACATCCACGGCGTAGGACAACTTGCCTGGCCGTTCCTTGGCGTGCGCGATGAGCTCGGCCAACGACTTCACCGGAAGATCGGGATGTACCGACACCGTGAACGGACCGCTGTCGGCGATGATCGCGATCGGTTCGAAGTCGCGCACCGGGTCGTACGGAATCGATTTGAACGTGAACGCGTTGCTCACCAGATGCGATGCCGCACCGTAGAACACGGTGTAGCCATCGGGGGCGGCACGCGCCGCGGCCTGCGCGCCGAGAATGCCCGATGCGCCAGGTACGTTGTCGACGACGAACTGCTGACCGAGTGCACGCGACAATCGCTCGCAGATCAGCCGCGCCGAGAGATCCACGGCCGAACCAGCGCCGATCGCGAGAATCACCCGCACCGGCTTGACCGGCCACGTCTGTGCGCTCGCCCACCCGGCACCGGCGCAAATCGCGATGACACTCCATCGCGCCAGATGTCCGAGGATCCCCATGCAGTTTCCCCTCTCGTTCATGGCGCACTGCGCCAGTGCTCGACGACGTCGTAGCCGAAGATCCACGGATAGATCGCACGGGTGCGCATGCCGAAGTTGCGCACGAACGCCCGTTCGCGACGCAGGTGATCCCACGGCGTGGCGAGTTTCTTGAACTGCACTTCCAGCCGCGACATCGCCTGCAGTTTCGTCGCACGTGGCTTGCGTGCGGCCTCGTAGCCGGCCAGCGCGCGCTGCGGGTCGTCGCGATGCTCGGCCAGCCAGCGGCTGAGCACGTAGCTGTCTTCGAACGCCATGTTGGCGCCCTGCCCGAAGGTGGCGAGCATCGCGTGGGCCGCATCGCCCAGCAGCGTGACCCGACCGCGCGTCCAGTCCACGGCGTGCTCCCCGGTGAACTGCCCCCACTTGTACACCGAGGTTGCGGCCTCGAAGATCGGCGCCAACCTGGGCCCGACGTCGGGGAAGCCCGCTTTCAACTCCTCACGCGAACTGGGGATCGACCACGACTCCTCGGTCCAGTCGGGCTGCCGGCGTACCGCCACGATGTTCACGAACTTGCCCTGGCGCACGAAGTAGCTGATGACGAATCCTTCGCGCGTGTCGCCCGACCACTGGGTGACGTTGCCATCGTGGATGTCGGGCGGCAATGCACTTGCCGGCACCAGCGTGCGCCAGCACATCGTGCCGACATAGCGCGCGCTGTGATTGCCGAACACCGCGAGGCGAACCGCGGACCGAATGCCGTCGGCGCCGATCACGACGTCGAACTCCGATTGCGTGCCATCGGCAAACGACAGCCCCACGGCGTCCGCCGACTGCTCGATCGCGACGCAACGCTTGTTCAGTTGCACGCATGCGTCGGGCAAGGACGACGACAGCACCCGATGCAGATCGCCGCGATGCACCACGTAGTAGGTCGCGCCATAGAGGCGCACCGACTCGCCGATCGGCACCAGATTGAGTTGGCGCCCGTCGTCCCAGTTACGCCAGATCAAGCCGCTCGGCTCGAAGCTCGCTGCGTGCAGGGCATCGAGCAGCCCAAGCTCGCGAAACACCTTCACGCCGTTCGGGCCGATATTGATGCCCGCCCCGAAATCGCCGAGCTCGCTCGCCTGCTCGTACACCACCACATCGAAGCCCTGCTTGCGCAGCGCGTGTGCGGCTGTGAGGCCGCCCAGGCCGGCACCGACAATCGCAATACGTCTGGTTGTACTCATGACCGGGCGGGAGAAACGCGGTTCATCGACATCGTGACATCCTCAGCCTGCGTGATCGGATACATCGCCGCGAAAGAATGGGCTCATGGAAAGACCGGGAAGGACCGGTCCGCGGAAAGATCGACACGCGCTAGCCAGCGGCCGGGTCCGGCGTTATGGTATTCGCAGCCCGCGTCGGATCGGCGGTTTTTCCTCGACCATCGAGCACCGACCTCGTCACGATCGGACGCGTTGGCATTACAATCGGCGGGTTCGGATCGAAGCTCCGCCGATCAAAATCCCGCTTCACCCCATCGCCATGACGAAATCCACCACCAAAGTAGGCAAGGTCGCCCGTTCGGCAACGCGGAAGCCGGCGCAATCGTACGCGCGCGCCGTGTTCGCCCCCAACGTCATCGGCCAGCGCCGGCTTACGCCATCGCAGCGACGCGCGATGGTGCGTGCGATGCTCAAGACGGCTTGATCCGCCGTCCCGTCAGGCGCCCGGCGGCGAGCTACGAACGCCGGGTCTTCATCAACTGCCCGTTCGACAAGCAATACCTGCCGCTGCTGCGCTCGATCGCGTTCGCGGTCATCGACTGCAGCTTCGCCCCGCAGATCGCCCTGCAGGAGGTCAATGGCCGCCTCCGGCTGGAGAAGATCATTGCCCTCATGCGCCAGAGCCGGCTGTCGATTCACGACGTGAGCCGCCTGCCTGCGCGGGCGCGCGAGCTGCCGCGCTTTAACATGCCGTTCGAATGCGGCCTGTTCGTCGGCA
Organism: uncultured beta proteobacterium; assembly: GCA_902825905.1. Classification (GTDB taxonomy): domain Bacteria; phylum Pseudomonadota; class Gammaproteobacteria; order Burkholderiales; family SG8-39; genus CADEDU01. The sequence goes on along the minus strand of CADECO010000206.1, from coordinate 314 downwards.
TGATGCATTCGGGCGCCCCGAAGCATCGCAATAAGCAGTTCCTGGTCCTCGATCGGGCGGCGTACCAGTACCAACGCACGATGAGCGACGTGTCGGGGCTGGACCCGAAAATGCACCACGGCGAGCCACGCCAGGCGATCGACGCGGTACGCCATTTCCTGAGCTCGGAGCTTCGACTGCTCACACGCGGACGCGAGCGCGCACCCGGCGGCGAGAAGATCTGGGAGCGATTTCGCGCGTTCCAGCGCGAACTGCCGCGCGCTGCCGCCCGCCAGGGGCTGACCGTCGCTGAGCTGCTGAGCATCGACTACCTA
>CADECO010000205.1:8455-10199 GCA_902825905.1 uncultured beta proteobacterium | reverse complement strand
TTGCCTTTGATCAACGGCGGGTAGCCGCGCGGGTCGAGCACGCTCAGTGGCTCACTCATGAAACGCTCCGATGGATGACGATTCGATTGCAGCAACGCAGGTTACCGGCGCCGCAGGAGCGCGGCAATGCCTGCGTTACAGCAGGTAGCGATGGGCAGCGAATGCAGCGGTGGCACCGTCGCCTGCGGCGGTGATCGCCTGCCCTGCCGACTCGACGCGCACATCACCGGCGGCGAACAACCCTGCCCGCGTCGTGCGCATCGACGCGTCGGTGGGGATGCGGCCGGTTGCATCCAGTGCCAGCAACCCTTCGACCAGTGACGTGTTGGGAACCAGCCCGGTGTAGACGAATACCGCATCGGCAGCGAGTGTTTCGCTCTGGCCCGAACCTGCATCGCGAATTCGCGCGCCGGTCACGGCAGCGTCTCCAAGCACTTCTTCGAGCGTGCTTTGCGGGCGAAACTGAATCGTCGCAACCTCGGCGATGCGATCGCGATAGACGCTTTGCGCAGCCGAGGCCACGCCCTGCTCCAACACCACGATGCTGCGCGCGAACTCGGCGAGTACCAGCGCCTCTTGCATGCCGGAGTCGCCCGCGCCCACCACGATCACCGCCTTGCCGCGCAATAGCGGCCCGTCGCAACTGGCGCAGTGACTCACGCCCTTGCCGGCGAAACGTTCTTCGCCCGGCACGTTGAGCGTGCGCGGGGTCGAACCGGTGGCGATGATGACCGCGCGCGCTTCGATCGGCCCGTCTGTGCATTCCAGCCGCCAGCTTCCCTCGCCTGGCTGCAATGCGGTGACTTCGCCCATCTCGACCGTTGCGCCCGCGGCGACCGCCTGCTCCTGAATGCCGGGCCCGAGGTCGTAGCCGGCCACGCCTTCGGGGAAGCCGGGAAAGTCCTCGATGCGATTGATCGTCGCCAGCTGTCCGCCGGCAATCGGATTCAACAGCACGAGGGTCGAACGGCCCAGGCGCGCAGCGAACAGCGCGGCGGTCAACCCAGCAACGCCGCCGCCGATGATCGCGATGTCGAACGTTCGCATGAGAGTGGCTCAGGTCCGCAACGGCTTACACCGCCGTGACCGCGCTTTGCGTCCAACGGTCGAGCGCCGCATCGAGCTGGTGCGGCTTGACCGGCTTGCCGAGATGATCGTCCATGCCGGCAGCAAAGCACTTTTCGCGATCTTCGACGAGCGCGCCGGCGGTGAGCGCGACGATCGGCGTACGTGCAGCGCGTGTGCTCGCTTCGCGTGCACGAATCCTGCGCGTGGCTTCGTAGCCGTCGACGTTGGGCATGTGGCAGTCCATGAAGATCAGATCGTAGCGCTGCCGCGATGCGGATTCGAGCGCCTCGACCCCATCGGCCGCCACGTCGACGCGGCAGCCGAGCTTCTGCAACATCTGCTGGACGACGATCTGATTGATGCGATTGTCTTCAGCCACCAGGACGCGCGCGCTGTAGCGGCGGCGTCCGCGCGGTTGCTGCTCGATGGTGCTGGCTGCAACCACCGCCGATTTTTCGAGCATCACCTGGAACCAGAACGTCGACCCCCTTCCCTGCTCGCTTTCGACCCCGACCGTCCCGCCCATCAGCTTGACCAGTTCCTGCACGATCGACAGACCCAGACCGCTGCCGCCGAACCGGCGCGTCGTCGACTCGTCGGCCTGCGCGAACCGCTCGAAAATGCGTTCGCGCGCCTCGGGCGCGATGCCGATACCGGTGTCGCGCACCTCGAAGCG
>CADECO010000205.1:5872-8355 GCA_902825905.1 uncultured beta proteobacterium | reverse complement strand
TCGATGCGCGACAGGTCGAGCACGTCGTTCAGGATCGCGAGCAGCGCGTCGCTCGAGTAGTGCGCCGCGTCGGCGTACTCGCGCTGCTGCGCTGTGAGCGTGGTATCGCGCAGCAGCTCGATCATGCCGAGGATGCCGTTCATCGGCGTGCGGATCTCGTGACTCATCGTCGCCAGAAAACGCGACTTGGCCTGATTGGCGCTCTCGGCCTGCAGCCGGGCGGCCTCCAACTCGCTTGCCTGCGACTGCAACTCCTTGGTCTTCTGATCGAGCGCAACAGCCAGATTGCGCGCCTGCCGCACGGCCTGGCTCGACCGATGACGCAGGAACTCGACCACGAAACCGGTACACGCGATGTACGCGCCGGTCAGGTAGATCGCGACAAACACGGCAAGGCGATCGTCCCAGCCGAACGCGCTCGCACCGAGCATCGCGATCAAGCCGCCGTAAGCCAGATACGCCAGCGCCACGATGTGGTTGAAGTAGAACGCGCGCCGGAAGCCGAACCCGACCTGATCGCCGACGCGTGCCAGCAGGAAGAACGCGAGCAGCATCTGGCTGCCCTCGACGTGGTGCAGCGTGAACAGCCACACGATCACGTCGGTGTGCAGGAAGAACAGCGTGAGATCGAACCGTCCGGTGCGCCCGTAGAAGCGGCGCAGCGCCGCCCAGCTGAGCAGACAGTAGCTGGCGTTCAACGCGGCCAGCGCGAGCAGGTCGCGCACCGGAATGCCTGCCGGCACGAGCAGGTCGTGCGTGAGCGCCACACCGGTGAGCAACGCAAACCCCACCACGCGCAGCAGCGGGATCTGGATCGCATTGACGCGGTACTCGCGCGCGAGCTTGCCGCGGCGTGCCGCCTCCGCGTCGAGCGTGAAGCCGATGTGAGGCTCGACGCTGCGTTTGCCGCGCTCGGTGTTGCCAGGCTTCGCCGGTGGACTCTCTTGTTGGTTCATCACAATTCGGGCGCCACGCGGATCATTGCCCGGCAGATCGCCACGTGGGATCCACCCAACCGGCCAGGTCGTAGTCGCCCATGCAGCGCTCGGCCAGTTGCACGCACGTGTCCAGAATACCGCGCTGCCGGGCGAAGTTCACCGCATCGAGCCGCATCTGTTCGTTATTGCCGGAATAGTTGCGCTCGTAGATCTCGTGCCGGCCGCCGAACTCGGTGCCGATCGCATCCCAGATGAGCTTGAACAGCTTGATGCGCTGCTCGGCCGAACTCGACGACCCGCGGTAGTACTGATCGAGCAGTGGACGCAGCATCGGATTCTGCAAGTCCTTGTAGCTCGACGGTGTGACGATCGGCGCGCCGCCGAGATAGGTCTCGAAGATCTCCTTCACCCGCGGCCAGGCCATGGTCGAGAACAGCCGCACCGTGGAGGCGTATTCGAGCTTGGGCATCACCGAGTCGCCCGGCCCGGGCTGCGGATCGAGCGCCATGGCCGCGCTCATCGCCCAGGTGAGATTGCGCCAGGCGATCAGCTCGCCGAGTGCCGCTTGCGTACCGCGGAACTGGTCCGTGCCGTTGGCCGCCAGCCCCTTGGCGAGCAGACCGCACATCAGATCGAGCTTCACACCCAGGCGCGTGCCGCCCTGCAGGTTGTAGCGATTCATGAAGCCCGAGGCGGCGTAGATGCGCCTGGCCTTCTCGACATCGCGGTAGACCAGTACGTTCTCCCATGCGATGAACGCGTTGTCGAAAATGATCACCGCGTCGTTCTCATCGAAGCGGCTCGACAGCGGATAGTCGAACGGGCTGTGTGCCGCCTGCTCGTACGAGGGCCGGCAGATCAGCTTGCAACCGGGCGTGTCCATCGGTGCGATGAACACCAGCGCGAAATCCTCCGCCTTGCCTTGCTCCAATTGCGCCGCGCTGTTCTGCGCGACGAACGTGGCGTGCGTGAGCGCCGATCCGGTAGCGAGCATCTTGGCGCCGCTCACGATGATGCCGGCGTCGGTTTCCTTGACCACGTGCACGAACACGTCGCCCACTTCATGCACCGGCTTGTGCCGGTCGACCGGCGGATTGACCAGCACGTGATTGAGGAACAACCCGCGCGTGGCGTAGCGTTTGTACCAGGCCAGCGCGTTGTCGCTGAACGGCGCGTAGAACTCCGGATTGGCCCCGAGCGTGGCCATGAACGCCGCCTTGTAGTCGGGGGTGCGACCCATGAAGCCGTACGACAGGCGCGCCCACGCGGCGATCGCGTCACGTGCGGCGAGCAGTTCCTGCGCGGAGTAGCTGGCGGTGAAGAACCGATGGGTGCGGATGCCGTGCCGATCGACCATCGTCAGGGCGTCGCGCTGGGCCGGATCGTGCAGCGAGTCGTATAACCGCGCGATCGAGCGGGCGGCGTTGCGCGCGCTGGGGTGCGCGGTGATGTCGGCGATGCGCTCGCCGTAGATGTAGACCTCGCGCGCGTCGCGCAGGCTGTCGAGGTACTGCGCGCCGGTCATCAAGGCGTCGGTGGACGCCG
>CADECO010000205.1:4346-5772 GCA_902825905.1 uncultured beta proteobacterium | reverse complement strand
TTCTCGATGTTGGGCAGATGCGCCGCATCCTCGACGACGACCATCTCGGAGCCGGCGATGGCGTTGTGCAGCACGCGCGCGGCCGATACCGGCGTGCCCGGATCCTGCTCGCCGACGACGATCAGCGTGGGAACATTGATCGATGCCAGCAGCGCCGTGTGATCCATTTTCTTGATCGCGTGCGCGCAACCCACCAGCCCGTCGACGGCGGTGCGCGCGATCATCGTGCCCATCTTCTCCAGCATCTGCGGATTGGCGGCGCGAAAGCCCGGCGTCAACCAGCGCTCGGTCATCGGCTTGATGAAGGCGCTCGTGCCCTTGGCCTTCGCCAGCGCGATGCGATCGTCCCACACCGACTCGGGCGGCAGATGACAGGCGGTGTCGCACAGACTGACCGAGTACAGGCGCTCGCCGTGCTGCGCGGCGAGGCGCTGCGCGATCATCCCGCCCTTGGACAGGCCGAGAAAATGGCAGCGACGAATGCCGAGCGCATCGAGTAGGCCAACCACGTCGGCCACCAGCAGTTCCATCGTGTACGGACCAGTGGTGGCTTCGGTGCCACCGTGCCCGCGCGAGTCGTAGCGCAGCAGCCGGTGTTCGCGCGAAAACGCGGCGGCCTGCAGGTCCCACATGCCGTAATCGGTGAGCAGCGAGTTGCTGAGCATCAGCACCGGGGCGCCGGCCGGCCCTTCCAGCCGGTAATTCATCTCGATGCCGTTGGCGCGAATGCGGCTGCTCATGCAAAGGTTCCTTTCGTTGGGAGTCGGCGGCGGACGTTCGGGGCAGCAGTGAAGGATAGCGAGCCGCACCGATCGTGGCTATGCTCGGTTCGACCGAGGCGAACGACCCACACGATGACAACCGAACCGACCCAAGCCCTGGCGACATTCGCCGCCCATCTCGATCTGGCTGCGATTCCGCCGCGCACCGTCGCGTATGCCAAGAACGTCATTCTGGATGCGCTCGCCTGCGCGCTAGCGGGCCACCAGGGCGAGGAAACGTCGCAGGTCGCAGGGTTCGCACGCGCGCTCGGACAGTCGAACGAATCCTCGATCATCGGCGGCGGGCATCTTTCGCTTGCCGGCGCGACCCTGCTCAACGGCTTTCTGGTGACTGCGGTGACGATGTGCGATACGCATCGCGCCACGCTCACGCACATCATGCCAGAGGTGCTGCCGGCGGCCCTTGCGATCGCCGAACGCGACGCGCTGTCGGGGCGCGAACTGCTCGCCGCGATCATCGCCGGCTGCGAAGTCGCAACGCGTGTCGGCCTCGGGCTGGACTATCCGGTGTTCCGCAAGAAGGGTTGGCATGGCCCGGGCGTGCTCGGGCCGTTCGGTGCGGCAGCCACGGTTGGTCGATTGCTGCGATTCGACGACGAGACGATGGCCCGCGCGTTCGGGCTGGCGGGCAGTCAGGCCGCCGG
>CADECO010000205.1:0-4246 GCA_902825905.1 uncultured beta proteobacterium | reverse complement strand
TCGACGACGAGACGATGGCCCGCGCGTTCGGGCTGGCGGGCAGTCAGGCCGCCGGCACATTCGCGGCCTGGGGCACGCCGACGGTCAAGTTCCATCAGTGCCGCGGCGGACTGTCCGGCCTGATGGCCGCGCTGCTCGCGCAACAGAAATTCGTGGCCACACGCGAATTCCTCACTGCGCGCGATGGCGGCCTGTACAACACCTACGCCGAAGGCGGTCGCATCGATCTTGCGCTCGGTGAATTGGGCAAACGCTGGGAACTCGAACAACTCGCGCTGCGGCCGTGGCCGGCGGCAACGAACATCCAGGGCGCGGTGACCGCGGTGTTCGATCTGCTGGAGCAGCACACGATCGCGCCCGCGAAGATCGATCGCGTGCAGCTCACGGTGAGCAAGATCACCTTCGACATGCACGGCGGCTTCGCCACCTACAAAGGCAAGTTCGAGGCGCTGCTGTCGGCGCACTATGCGGTAGCCGCCGCGCTGCACGATCGGGCGCTCACGCTCGCGCAATACGAGCCCGCGCGCTACGACGATCCCACGCTCAAGGCGTTCGCAGGCACGCACGTCAAGATCGACATGAACGCGCAGTTCACTTCGCAGGAAACCATCGCCAACATCGTGCTACGCGACGGCAGCACGCTCACCACGCACTGCAAGCAGCCGCGCGGTGCGCCGGAGAATCCCCTCACTAACGCACAACTGGACGACAAGTTCCGCACTTACGCAGGGGCGCGGCTGCCCGGCTCGCGCATTTCGGCCCTGATCGACATGGTGCGGCACCTGGAAGAGCTGCCCAACGCGCGCACGCTGATCGATGCGCTGCGGACCTGATCGCGACGTGGGTCATCGTTCCCGGGTGTAGCAACCAAAGATCGGTCACCGCAGCCAGCGCTCCACTTCGCCGCGCTGCACCTTGCCGGTGGTGCTGCGCGGAAAATCCTCGAACGCAACGAAGCGGATCTCCTTCGGCCGCTTGTAGCCGGCGAGCTCCTTGCGGCAGCGCTCGATTAGCACCTCAGCCGTGAGCTGCTCGTCGTTGCGAGCGACGAACGCCACCGGCACCTCGCCCCATTGCGCATCGGGCTTGCGCACCACCACGGCTTCGACCACGCGAGCGTCGCCAAGCAGCACGCGCTCGATCTCGGCCGGATAGATGTTCTCGCCGCCGGACTTGATCAGGTACTTCACCCGATCGGCAAAGCTGAGCGTGCCGTCGGCGTTGCGCCGAAAGGCATCGCCCATGTGGAACCAGCCGCCGCGGAAATCCTTGGCGGTAGCCTCAGGCGCGTTCCAGTAGCCGCTGAACAGCGTCGGGCCGCGAATTGCCAGTTCGCCGGGTTCGCCGTCGGCGACGTCGTTGTCGTCGGGATCGACCAGACGCACTTCGCACAAGGTGCTGACCGTTTTCGCGAGGCTCTCGGGCGCACGTCCGATCGGCAGCATGCCGGCCGACGCAGGCGGCAATCCGGTTTCGGTGGCCCCGAACGTGTTGGCGAACGGCGCCTGCAGCAACGCGGTGATCTCGGCGAGCTGCTGCAGCGGCACCAGATCGGCCATCGCACCGACGATCTTCACGCCCTTGGGCCGCATGCCGCGCGCGCGTACTTCGGCGCAGAACCGGTCCACCGTTCCGGGCAGCACGATCAGCCACCACAGCGGATGTTCGGACGCGATCGCGAGGATGCGATCGAGATCGAAGCCGTCGACGACGATGACGTGCGCGCCGGTGCACAGGCAGCCGATCATCTGGTCGCTCGATGCCATGTGGAACATCGGCGGCCAGGCGATGAACACCTCACCCGCGGCGAGCCCGTGCTCTTCACGCAACACGTGCATGCGCGCGATCTCAGCGCGATGGCTGATCAGGGCGCCCTTGGGCAGCCCGGTCGTACCGCTGGTGTAGAGGATCAGCAGACCGTCTTCGGGGTCGACCTCGATCGCCGGTTCGCGTTCGGTCGCACTCGCGAGTGCCGCTTCATAGGGCGCGCCCAACGTGAGCACGTCGCGCACGCCATGATCGATCCGCCCGAGCGCCTCGGCAAACCGCGGCGAGACGATCGCCATGCTGGGCGCCACCAGCCGCACGCAATGCTGCAGTTCCGGATCGGCCAATCGCCAGTTGAGCGCGCAGGCGATGGCCCCGACCTTGGCGCAGGCGAACTCCAGCTCGACGTACTCCAGACGATTTTCCGATAGCACCGCGATGCGCGCGCCGTGCACGACGCCACGAGCGAGCAGTGCCTGGGCGAGCCGATTCACCCGCGCATTGAACTGGCGATAACTGAGCGTGCGCTCGCCCTCGGTCACCGCGGGCGCATCGGGCGTTCGGCCCGCCTGGGCGCGCAGCAGATCGCCGATGGTGAGGCGCCCGGCGCGTAGCACGCTGGCACGCGCCTGATCGGCGATCGCTGCCGCATCGGCGGTGGCGTCGCCAGCACGCGACATCGACCCGTGTTCAGCAGGCGACGCAGTCGTAACAGGGGTCACGGTGGTCACGATCGATTCCTCATGTGTGCGGCACGCGAGAGAGCATAGTGCAGCGCGACGATCATGTAATCTTCAGTCGATTCCACCACGAGGCTCGCACCGCTCATCATGCAGACCAGCGAACATGTCATCGAAGGCGCGCGCCACCTGCGCGGTCGCTACGCGATCGTCGGCGTGGGCGAAACCACTTACACACGCGGCTCGGGGATGACCACCCGCGCGCTCGCTTGCTGGGCGATCCGCAACGCCATGCAGGATGCCGGCCTCACCGCGCGCGACGTCGACGGCATGCTCGCCTACCAGATGGGGGATTCGGTCGCCTCGACGCTGGTAGCGGGCGATCTAGGCATCCGGCCGAACTTCTTCATGGACGTGCACGGCGGCGGATCGAGCACCGAAGCGCTCGTCGGCCTGGCGATCGGCGCGATCGAGGCTGGCATGTGCTCGACGGTGGTGATCTATCGCGCAATGAACGGCTACAGCCAGTCGCGCGTGGGCGGCACCGGTCGCGCCGAAACACCGGTGAGCGGCGACGACCTGCACGATCGCGCCTACGGCTGGCGCTCCCCGGGGCAGTGGTTCGCGCCGACGTTCATGCGGCACATGTACGAGTTCGGCACCACGCCCGAACAGGTGGCAATGGTGCGCGTGGCCCACGCCAAACATGCATCGAACAATCCCAAGGCACTGCATCGCAAGCGCGTGACGGTGCAGGACGTGCTGGCCAGCCGCATGATCTGCACGCCGCTGCATCTGCTCGATTGCTGCGTCGAAACCGACAACGCCACCGCGATCATCGTCACGTCGATCGAACGCGCGCGCAGCCTGCGACATACGCCGGCGGTGATCCTCGGCGTGGTAGGTCGCATGTGCAAGCCGCGCGCCGACATGCATTTCCAGCATGGGCCGATCACCACCGTCGCGGCGAAGTGGGCGGCACCAAGGCTATGGAACGCCGCCGGTGTGGGTCCGGACGATATCGACGTGACCGGCTCCTACGATGCGTTCACCTTCACCACCATGCTGCAGCTCGAGGACTACGGGTTCTGCAAGAAGGGCGAAGGCGGACAGTACGTTTCAAGCGGCATCATCGAGCTGGGCGGACGCCGCCCCAACAACACCTCGGGCGGGCATCTGTGCGAGGGCTACACGCACGGCGTGAGCATGGTGGTGGAGAACGTGCGCCAGCTTCGCCACGACGCCGACGACTCGTGCCCGATCGGTGCCGATGGCCGTCGCGCCCACACCTACGATTATCGCGAGGGCGGTTGCCGCCAGGTGCGCAAGGTGGACGTGACGGCAAACTTCGGCTGGGGCACCCCCGCGTACGGCTCGGCGCTGGTCATGGCGCGCGACGCACGCTAGAAATTGAACCCGGAGCACGCAATGACACAGACCGGCACCTATCTCGGCATGACGCTCTCGATCGCCGAGCTCGATCACGAGAATGCAGCGTACTTCCGCTTTTGTGCGCAGGGCGAGTTGCGGCTGCAGCGCTGCAAGGCGTGCGCGCTGCTGCGCTATCCGCCCGGACCGGCGTGCCCCTGGTGCTCAGGCAACGCGTTCGACTGGGCACCGGTGAGCGGCCGCGGCACGGTGTATTCGTACACCGAAGTGCGCCATGCGGTGCAACCGGCGTTCCGCGAGCACGTGCCCTATCTCGCGTTGCTGGTGGAACTCGACGAGCAGCGCGGCAAGCCGACCGAACACGAGGCGATCCGCATGATCGGCAACCTCGCCATGCCCGACGGGTCACT
>CADECO010000204.1:3930-10207 GCA_902825905.1 uncultured beta proteobacterium | reverse complement strand
GGCCCGCCGGGCCGTATGAACCCTCGGGTCGTCGATCAGCCCCCTTGGCACCACCAGCCAGCCGGCCACGCCCTGCATGCCGCCGAGCACGAACACGCCGGCGAGCTTCCAGGCGAGCGCGCCATCGACCTGGCGGCGCACGATGAACCACAGGAACGGAATCAGGTACACCAGCCCCACCAGGCGCCCGAGCAACCGGTGGAGGTATTCCCACCAGAAGATGCCCTTGAACGCCTCGAGCGACATGCCTTTGTTGACCTGCTGATACTCGGGCGTCTGGCGGTACTTGTCGAACATCGCCTGCCACTCGGCCTCGTTGAGCGGCGGCAGCACGCCGATGACGGGCTGCCATTCGACGATCGACAGGCCCGAGCGCGTAAGGCGCGTCACACCGCCTATGACGACCATCAACGCGACCATCGCGCAGCACACCAGCAGCCAGCGCGCCACGATCTTCCTGTCGCGATCGCGTTCCCCGATCCAAGCGTCCGTCACCAGCCCGAGTCTCCGGTTGCACCCCGGGTCCGGACGATACACGAGCCTCCCACGTCGCGGGAAATGCGCCGCTGCGCGGCACGAGCGGGCAAAATAGGCGTGATCGCACACAACCCGCAGGCGATCGACGACTGCCCACTCATGACGCTCACCGACCTCCGCACCCACGTGCTCAACGTGTCACCGAAGACCAACTGGGTATTCGTGACCGCGCACGATCGCGATGGCAATGTCGGTTTGGGTGAAGCGTCGCTGAACGGCATGGAGCCGATCTTGCGCGAGGCGGTGCGCATGCAGGCGCAAGCGTTGATCGGCATGGACGCGAGCACCGCGCGCGATGCGATCGAAGTGCTGCCGCGCGGACCGGGCGGGCTGGCCTGGAGCGCCGCCACCAGCGCGATCGAACAGGCGATCACCGACCTCATCGCCCGTGCGCGCGAACTGCCGCTGAATTGCGTCCTGGGTGAGCTGCGCCGCGAACATATTCCGGTCTACGCAAACATCAATCGCGCCACGGCCGATCGCAGCCCGCTGGGGTGTGCCGACAGCGCGCGCGCCGCCGTTCAGCAAGGGTTCCGTGCAGTGAAGATCGCGCCGTTCGACAACGTGATGCCGCGCACCTGCGGCAGCGATGCCGGCCGCAGCGCGGTTGCCCTGGGCGTGCAACGCGTACAAGCCATCTGCGAAGCGGTCGGCAAAAATGTGAGCGTGATGGTCGATTGCCACTGGCGCTTCGATGCCGCCACCGCGACGCGCGTGCTGATCGAGCTGGCCGAGCTTGGCGTGACGTGGTTCGAATGTCCGGTGTCGGAGCAACCGGGCTGGTGGCCGGTGCTCAAGCGCTTGCGGCGGCTGGCGAATGATCGCGGCGTGCGCGTGGCCGGCGCCGAAACGCAGGTGGGCGTCGCATCGTTCCGGCCGCTGCTCGACGAAGGCCTGTTCGACGTGGTCATGCCCGACGTGAAGTACGTAGGTGGCTATCGCGAGATGCTGCGCGTGGCGCAGCTCGCGCGTCAGTGCAATACGGCGTTCTCGCCCCACAATCCGAGCGGGCCGGTCTGCAATTTCGCCAGCCTGCACGTCGCCGCCGTTGCGCCGGCGGTGGATCAGCTCGAGTACCAGCTCGGCGAGAGCGTGCTGTTCTTCGACGTGGTGCACGGACAGGGGCCACGGCTGACCGACGGCGCGTTCACCGTGCCGATGGAGCCCGGCCTGGGGCTGACGCTCGACATGGACGTCATGGCCGCGCATCCGTACGCGCCGGTACCGATCGCTCCGGATCCGCGGCTGGGTTGAGGCCGGCTGCTCGAACGATGAACGCCGGCCCGAACACTTACCATCGCGATGCGCTACATCGACGTCTTCAACGGTGACGCCGACGGGCTGTGCGCGTTGCGCCAGCTTCGCTTGGCCGAACCGGTCGAATCGACGCTGATCACCGGCATCAAGCGCGACACTCGATTGCTGGCACGCGTGTCGGGTGCACCCGACGTCGAGCTCACCGTGCTCGACATCTCGCTCGACCGTAATCGCGACGATCTGCTGCGCGTACTCACTGAAGGCGCGCAGGTGCGCTACTTCGATCATCACTACGCCGGTGCGATTCCAGCGCATCCGCACCTGGCTGCGCACATCGACACCGGGGCATCAATCTGCACCAGCGTACTGGTCGACCGGCACCTCAATGGTCGGTTCCGCCGCTGGGCGATCACCGCGGCGTTCGGCGACAACCTGGGCGACACCGCGCGGCAGCTCGCGGCATCGATCGGTTTGGAATCGTCCACCACCGATCGCATGCAGGCGCTCGGCGAAGCGCTCAACTACAGCGCGTACGGCGAGTCGCTCGACGATCTGCTCATCCATCCCGATGCGCTCTATCGGCGGCTGGCCCGGCACGACGATCCGCTCGCGTTCGACTCGGACGATCCGATCGCCGCGAGCCTGCGTGAGATGCGCGCGCAGGACATGGCGTCGGCCTTGACCGTGACCCCGTTCGACGCGCGCCCGGCCAGCGTGATCATCGTGCTGCCCGACTCGCGCTCGAGCCGCCGCGTCATCGGCAGTCTCGCGCATCACCTGGCTGCGCACGACCCGTCCCGCGCCCATGCGGTGCTCTGCCCGAGTACCGATGGGTTAGCCTTCATCGTCAGCGTACGTGCACCGCAACGCACGACCCGGCATGACGCCGATGCGCTATGCCGGCAATTCCCGGGCGGCGGAGGAAGAGTCGCTGCCGCGGGCATCGACCGGCTGCCAAAGGCGATGCTCGATCGATTCGTGCAGGCGTTTCGAGCCTGGGCGCAATGAAAGCGCGGCCACGATGGAGGAAGTAACACCGTGAAGTTCGGATTATTCGGAGGTGCGCGCGTGGGCGACAACGCTGCCGGTGCCGGCACCGACAGTGCGCGCGACTACGTCGACTACATCGAGTACGTGTGCGAAGCCGAAGCGCTCGGCTTCCACAGCGTGTTCATGGTCGAGCATCATTTCACCGGATTCAATCAGGTGTCGGCCTCGCTCAATCTGCTGGCGTACCTCGCCGCGAAGACCACACGCATGCGCCTGGGCACCGCGGTCACCGTTCTGCCCTGGCACAACCCGGTGCTGCTCGCCGAGCAGGCCGCCACGGTCGACGTGCTCTCCGGCGGACGCCTCGATTTCGGTGTTGGGCGCGGCTACCGATACAGCGAGTTTCGCGGCTTCTGCGTGCCGCTGGAGGAAGCGCAGGAGCGCTACGAGGAATCGCTGGAGGTTGTCCGCAAGGCGTGGACCTCACCCGGGCGGTTCTCGCATCACGGCAAGCGCTGGCACTACGACGACGTGGTGGTCGAGCCGCGTCCGACGCAACGCCCGCATCCGCCGCTATGGATCGGTGCCGGCACCGCTCCGGTATTGGAACTCGCGGGTACGATCGGACTGAACCTGTTGCTCGATCAGCTCGCCACGCCCGAGGTGATCGGCGAGCGCGTGGCGATCTACCGCAATGCGGTGCAGGCGGCCGGCCGCACATTCGATCCGATGTCGATCGGCGTGACGCGCAGCCTGTGCCTGGCGACCAACGCAGCAGAGCGCGAACGGCAGATCCAGGCACGCGGGACGTTTCTGGAGCACGTGCGCTTGCTTACCGTCAATCCGCACGCGACCTGGAGTTCGCTCGCCGTGCCGGCCTCCCCCGAGGCGGCGCGCGTCGCCACCGAGGAATGCGCCCTGCTCGGACCGCCCGATGAAATCGTGCGCCGACTCCAGCATCTGCAAGCGCTCGGCGTCGAGTACGTGCTGCTGATGGATTTCGGCTTGTCGCGCGATTCGCTGCGCCTGTTCGCGCGCGAAGTCATGCCGGCGTTCGCCGCTTGAGTCGCGGCAAACCGCTCACGGCCCTTCGACCTTGATGCCTTTCTTGCGCAGCAGGTCGACCAGGCTGTCCGGTCCGACCAGATGACCGGCGCCGACGACGATCAGATGCGTGCGCCCGGTGGCAAGCATCTTCTCGATCTGCGGTAGCCAGCGCACGTGCCGGTCGCGAAACAGTCGCTGACGAAGCTGCGGCAAGGATTCGAGGCTGAAATGGATCAACCGATTCAGCTTTGCCGTATCACCGCTGCGGTAGGCGGCCAGCATGTCGTCGAGGATCTTCGGGGTTTCGTGGATCTGCCGTAGCGTCGCGGCAAGGAACTGCGTGTCTTCCTCCTTCGACAACGCGCCGAAGAGGCCCAGCTGGGAGCCAGCACTTTCCAAGCCGAGCATCTCCTTCTTGTTCTCCCGCGCCCAGGCCTCGACTTGCAACTCGACACCGTCGCGCGGATCGAACCCTTGCTGGGCGACGAACTGCATGCTGAGAGTGAGCGCGGCCAGCCATGGGCGCATCGGTGCAAGGTTAGCCGCCGGCAGGTCCAACTCGCTGGCCACCGTGCGCAGATCGTTGCGCAACGCCTCGGGCAGGCCGGCGAACAGGTTCTGACCTTTGGGCTGCAATCCCGAGCGCGTGATCTCGATCTCGACGCCCTGCGGCGTCATTTCGCTCAGCAAGACTTCCAGCGCGATGACTTCGGCCTCCTCGAGCGCCTGTTCGAGCGCGGGCGTCAGCCATTTCACCTCCGCGGGCAGCATGTGAAACGAGCCGAACAGATACACGTTCGACTTCGCGCCGGCGATCTTCCACAACGCCGGCCGATCCGTCTGCGCGCGAGCATCGCCCGTAACGGCGGCGCCACAAAGCAGCGCGAACGCCGCGCCCGCGACGCCACATGCACGCCACGCGCGCAGCATCAGATTGAGAATGTGCAAGACAGTGTCCTTCGCATCGTGAGTGAGCCGGTTCGACACGTCCGGGACGAACAAGTGCCGTAGCAGATGTTGAATAGCACGCTCGTTTGCATCAGGCTGACATCGAGCCGATGCCGGTCACGGTCGCAGCATGCGCACGAACCACGGCACGATCACCTCGCGGAAGATACGGCCGTCTGGCCAGTCTTTGCCGCGGCCGATGTGCCCGCCTTGCGGATTGACCCACGCCTCCTTCGGCGAGCCCGAGCGCAGTTCCATGTAGAGGTCGTCGATCGGCACCTGCGTGTCGCGCTCACCGTTCACCAGCAGCATCGGTGCGGTGGGTTTGCCAACGAAGCCGCCGTCCTTGAGCGACATGCGCGGACCATAGGCGAGAAACTCCTCCAGCGTCGAGGCGCCGTACACGCCGGCACGCGCTGGAAACAGATCGAACAGGTACTCACGCGTGCCCAGGGCCTTGAGTTGCCACTCGCGCTGGAAGTACCCGTGCGCCGGGCCGGCCCAGTTCACCACCGCGCGCAGGCGCGTCGGCTCGACGTAGGCGATGCGCGAGGCCCAGTGTCCGCCCCAGGAAACTCCCTGGAAGCCGATGCGCTTGCCGTCGATGTCGCCACGCGTGAGCAGATGGTCGATGACACGCGAGTACATGCGCTCGGCGCCAACGTCGATCTTGATCGGCGCATCGCCCGTGCCGGGCATATCGAGAGCGAGATACGCGAGCCCCGCGGGCAGATATCCCGGTCCGTACTGCTCGACCACGAATTCCTTGTAGCCATCGAGGCCGCCCACCGATATCACCACCGCAGCGGGCTTCTTTGCGTTCGCTGGAAACTGCAGGTAGCCGACGATTTCCTTACCCTCGAACGG
The DNA here is from genome assembly GCA_902825905.1 of uncultured beta proteobacterium. GTDB lineage: Bacteria > Pseudomonadota > Gammaproteobacteria > Burkholderiales > SG8-39 > CADEDU01. The sequence goes on along the minus strand of CADECO010000204.1, from coordinate 4,561 downwards.
CACGCGCACGACTTCGATCGGCGGGTCGATCAATTTCGCGTACGCCTGGAATGCCTGCGTGGCGCGCTCGTGGGCGCGTTTCTTCTCCGGCACGTTCTGAGTGGGCCACGCACCGAAGCTGAAGTAGCGCCAGGCCGCCAAGTAGGCTTCGCGCGCATGCGCGCGATCGCCCGCTTCTTTGGCGCGACCCTCGTTCCAGTAGCGCTCGCCGGTCGCGCTCCAGGCACGCGCCCATTCCGCGCGGTCGAGCGAGCCGATGCTGTCGACGATGGCGCGCACGTCTTCGACCTTGTAGCCATGCAGCGGATAGGCCTGCCGGTTGACGCGATCGAGTACGGCCTCCTTGAGTTCGGGCCAGGTGCGGCCCGGTGCGATCTGCGCTGAAACATGGGTAGCTGCGATCAGGCAGGCAGCCGTCAACAACAATCGAACACGCATGACAATCTCCAGCAGGTGAGCGCTTGGGTAGGAAACCGAGGGTTTGCCGCCTGATTGAATCTCGATCTATTTGAACAATGCGCGCAGATCGGGCGTCTTGCGCGAGAACCCCGTGGCCCGCTCGAACGCCGCGCCGATGCGAAGAACCGTGCGCTCGCCGAACGGCTTGCCGATGAACTGCACGCCGACGGGC
>CADECO010000204.1:0-3920 GCA_902825905.1 uncultured beta proteobacterium | reverse complement strand
CGGGCAGGCCCTGGGGCGAGAATCCGGCAGGCACCGACAGGCCGCAGGCAGTGAGGTAATTGCCGGCGCGCGTGAACCCCGACGGCGCAATGGCCTCATCGACCTCGTTCAGCGCGATCGCCGGCGTTGCCGCACCAGGCATCAGCAGCGCGTCGCTGTCTTCCATCCAATCGACGAACTGCGCCGAAGACCGGCGCTGATGCTCGCGCGCGAGCACGTAGTCGGCTGCGGTCACGCTCTTGCCGGCGAGCATGCGCTGGCGCACGAATTTGCCGATCGCCTGCGACTCGTCTTCGATGTAGGCGCGATGCACGGCATATCCTTCGGCGGCGATCAACTGGCCGTTGCGCACTACCAGCTCCGCCATGTCGAAGGGAAACATGCGTTCCTCGACGCTCACGCCGAGTTCACGCAGCGCTCGGGCCGCCTCTCGCGTGGCCTGCACCACCGAAGGATCGACACCGGGCGGGTACTGCGACTCGGGCAGCATGGCCACGCGCATGCCGCGCACGTTCGGCGCTTGCAGGTCTGGCATGCGGAAGGCCGGTGCGGCAAGCGTGCCCGGATCGCGTGGATCGGGGCCGGCCAGCGCCTGGGTGAGCAATGCCGCATCGCCGACCGTGCGCGTCATCGGCCCGATGGTGTCGAGCGTGCTCGACAACGGAAAGCAACCATGCAGGCTGATCAATCCGAACGTGGTCTTCAACCCGACGATACCGTTGAACGCGGCGGGGATGCGCACCGATCCGCCCGTGTCTGAGCCGATGGCCGCAGGCGCCAGTCCGGCCGCGACCGCGACGCCCGATCCGCTGCTCGATCCGCCGGGCACGCGATGAGTGGCGAGATCCCACGGATTCCACGGCGCGCCGCACAGCGGATTGGTGCCCCAGCCACCGAACGCGAATTCGACCATGTGTGTCTTGCCCAGCAGCACCATGCCCGCGCTCACCAGACGCTCGACGATGCTCGCCGTGACGGTGGCCTTGCGCGTGGCCCAGGCTTTGGAGCCGACCTGTCCGACCTTGCCGCTGATGTCGCACAGATCCTTGAGCGCGATCGGCAGGCCGTGCAACGGGCTCAGCACCAAGCCCGCCGCGCGCTGGCGATCGGCCGACTCGGCGGCCGCTATCGCTTCGTCGCGATACACGTCGACGTAAGCGTGCAGTTTGCCGTTACCGCGCTCGATGCGCGCCAGATACGCCTGCACGAGTTCGCGCGAGGAGAAGTCTTTGCGCGCCAGACCCGCACCCAGTTCTTCGAGACTGCGATACGCCAGTTCGTCGTTCATGTCGTCACGCCCTTGTCGCTCATGCTTATTAATCCTCACGTCCGCGTTGTCGCCAGCCCTTGCAACCGTGCCGGTGCCGCACGCGAGCCCGAGCCGCGTTGCGGCCACTTCGCCAGGGCGAATCCCTGCTGGTAGCCTGCGTTGACGATCACCGTGAATTTCCAGATCGCGCCGCCTAACACGGCCGTCAACCCGCCCGCCGCGAGCAGTGCGCCGCGAATCTCCGGAATCAGCAGCGCCAGTCCGAAGAAGACGACCGGCATGACGTGCGCAATGCCGTGCACGATCGGCGTCGCCTCGTCGATCACTTTGCGCGACAGCGGGACAACGCCGTCTACCTTGGCGCTCGATCGGTACGCCTGCCACAGCCAGGCGTTGAGCGCGACCAACCCCAGTCCGACCACGCTCAGCGAAGCGCCGGCGGGGAGCATGCCCGCGCCCATCGCACCGAGCGCGAGCAGCAACCCGAATCCTTCGAGCAGACCGGTGGCGATGATCATCCAGGGGACGAGCGGCACGCGCCACGCGGGAATGCCGCGCGCCATGTGCAGGATCTTCGCCTGACAGATCAGGAACGCGAGCGCGGCCAACGCGGTGATCGCGTAGGCGAGCCAATGGCGTGTGATCAGGCTCGCCAGCACCGCCGGATAGAACAGCAGCACCACGTACAGCTCGCGCGACATCCACGAAGTGTGCGGACGCGATACCGCGCGCCAGAAGCGCAGCTTGCGGCCGATCTTGAGGAACACGAAGAACAGACCGATCGCCATCAACACCCCGGCCACGACGAACACCCGCGGCAGTGCGTCGGCGTTGATCCACCCCAACAGCGCGAATACGGTCGCCATTACCGCAAGACCGGAACTCGTGCCGCCGAAGCACCAGTTCATCGCCGCGCGCCAATCCCAGAATGTCTGCAACGACCCGACCAGCGGGTTGACCGGATCGGAGAGCCGCTCCTCGTCGGCGTCCTCGGCGGCGGGGTCACGGCCGGGCACGGCCGGCGTGCTGTACAGGTACTTGATCTGCGGATCAGTGCCGAGCTGCGCGTGCATCTGAAAGCTCTCACGTTCGCGCAGCAGTTGAGCGACGTGGCTGGTCGGGTCGCGGAAATCACCGAACTGGATTGCCTGCGAGATGCACGACGAGGCACACGCGGGCGTCACCGACGGATCGACGCCGGGCTTGAGGCCTTTTTGCTTGGCCCCGTCGATGCGATCGACGCAGAAGGTGCACTTCTGCGCCACGCCGAGGCGCTCATCGTGCGCCACGTGCGCTTCCTGCCGTGTCGCCTGGCCGTAGTACCAGCGCTCCTCGTGCACGATGGTCCGCGCCTGATACGGACACGACACCGCGCAGTACGCGCAGCCGATGCACACGTCGTAATCCATCGTCACCAGACCATCGTCGCGCTGCTTCGTTGCCCCGGTGGGACAGACCGGCACGCACGGCGGCTCGGCACAGTGCTGGCAGCCCGTGACCAGAAACAGGCGCTCGACATTCGGAAACTCGCCGGTCTCGACGTCGATCACCTTGCGCCATTGCACGCCAGGCACGGTGTCGTTCGCATGCTTACAAGCGATCGTGCAGGTCTGACAGCCGACGCACCGGTTCACGTCGATCGTCATGCCCCAGCGCGGCGTGTGGGCGGACGTGCCTGCGGCTGCGGATGTCGCACTCATGCTGCGCGATCCTGCGCGCGGGCCTCGCGATACACCCGCACGCGCATGATGTCCGACCCGCTGCCGGTGGAATCGGTCAGCGACAGCGACAGATCGGTCACCGAGTTCAGGCTCGGCAGGTGCAGATCCTTCGCGTACGGGGTCTTCCAGTGATCGAACTGGCCGATCATCAGCACCGTGTCGGGTCGGATTCCCGCGCGCAGCACGGCGTTTCCGCGCGTGATGCCCGACACCGATTCGATCGCCACCGGATCACCCTCGGCAATGCCCAGCTTCTTCGCCGTGACGCGATTGATGATCACGCCCTTGTGGCCGGCGATGTTGTTGGCCACCTCGTTGATGAGCGGAATGCCGACATTCGCGCCCCATGAGTACTGCATGCTGCGCGCGGTCAGTGCCCAGAGCGGATAGTCGTCGGGATCTTTGCCGCGATGCTTCACGTAGTCGGTCCAGATGTCGGGGAACGGCATGTACTCCGGCATGAACTCGTATTCCTTCAACTGCGTATCCCACCACTCGATGCCGGTCTCGTGCAGGCGATGCGCCAGTTCGCGTCCGTGACGCACCAGCCGTTCCTGGTACGGCAGCTCGAAGCGCAGGTTCTGCCGCACCATCGAGGGCCACAGATACCAGTCGAGCTGCGAGAACGGCGCGAGCATGTAGCCGTTCTCCTTGAACCACGCCAGATCGTGCACTTGCTTGCCGTCGGACAGGTCGTGGCTCGCGGCTTTGGCGACCGCATCCCAGATCGCATCGACGCTGTGCTCCCTGGCAGGATCGAGCGCGTAGTCGAAGCTCTTGCCGCGCAGCCCCATTCCCGCCGCACCGCGATTGATGGCGTTGTTGTAGGCCTCGAGGATGCCCGCGCGCTTGGCGAGCTCGGTGGCGATCTGCGTCATGTCCATCGTGTCGACGACCTTCTCGGCCACCGCCTGACGCACCGCCCAGCC
>CADECO010000203.1:8475-10257 GCA_902825905.1 uncultured beta proteobacterium | reverse complement strand
AACGGCACCACGAGCATGAAGATCGCGAGCAGCGAATAGGCCGGCACGTTCTGCTGCGTCGAGTTCGGCATCGTCGTATTGTCGCTGGACGCTTCGCGCAAATGCAGCACGCCACCCATCGAGTCGCCACCGGCCACGGGACCGGACGTTGAGGATCCCGCCGCTGAGGTTCGGGACCCCGAGGATCCCGACAACAGGCGCACAGTCTGCTCGATCTCCACGCCGAGCAGCACGCGTTCCAGGGCCGTGCGCACCAAGGCACGCTGATCGGCGCGCAGCCCCGGGTCGGCCATCAACGCCAGTTCGACGCGCGTACTGGCATCTTTGCGATCGGCTGCGTCGGCGGGCGCTTCGGGTTGCGGCAAGAACCGACGGCGTGGATCGCGCTCACGCAGTGCCGCACCAAGTCGATCGTTCGCATCGGCGGGGATGATGAGCGCGAACTGCACTTCACCGCGCTGCACGGCCTTCACGATCGACGTTGCGTCGCGTGGCTCGGTGTCCGCAGAGGCGTCCGCTGTAACGTGCTTGACGCGCAGCCCGGGAATATCTCGGAGGCCCGCGGCGATTCGCCCACCGAGGTTCGCGGTGGCCGGACCTGTGTCGATCGATCGATGATAGTCGAGCACCACGAAGCTGAACCGCGCAGCGTCGCCCGGCCGGAAGAAATCCTGCAGCGCGAGTGACATGATCACCACGAACACCAGCGGCATCAGAAACAGAATCGCCAACCCCTCGCGGTCGCGCAACAGCACGCGTGCTTCCTTGCCGATACTGGCCGCGAGCACGCTCATCGGGCCGCGGTGGGTTCGTCGCGCTCGTTGCGCGCTTGGTCTCGAACCTCGTCTTGTTCTTCACTACGCAAATGGGTGCCGGTCAACTGGAAGAACAGTGCCTCGAGACTCTGCGCACCGAAGCCCGCCTCCTGCACCGCGACACCCAATGACTTCATTACCTCGAGTGCTGCGCTCAACGTCCGCTCACGCTCCTCGGTGATCAGTGCGATCAGATCGGCGTCCTGGCGCACCGCGGTGACGGCGGGCAGGGCTTGCAGCGCCTGCATCACGGCTGCGTCGACAACCTCGCGCGCGCGCAGCGTCACGACGTTCTGACGCAGCAACGAGCGGGTCGGCCCCTGCGCAATGAGCCGGCCGTGGTCGATCACGGCGAGCCGATCGCACAGATGCTGGACCTCGTCGAGATAGTGCGAGGTGTAGATCACTGTGGTGCCCGCGGCATTGAGCCGTCGCAGCGACTCATGAAGATGCCGGCGTGATTGCGCGTCGACACCCACGGTCGGTTCGTCCAGCACCAAGAGCGCCGGCGCGGCCAGTACGCCGATCGCCAGATTGAGTCGCCGCTTCAGCCCGCCCGATAACGTGCCGGCGCGTTGCTTCCGCACCGCCTCCAGCCGGCCGATGGCAATCGAATATTCGATCCGCTCGGCGCGACGGGTTCGATCCAGGCGATGCATCGCCGCGAAGTACGCGAGGTTCTCCTCGACCGTGAGCGTGGGATAGAACGCAAGCTCCTGCGGTACCAAGCCGATCGGCTGCCCGGACACGATCTTGCCCGCGTCCGGCGCGACCAGGCCGCACACGATCGCGATCAACGTGGTCTTGCCCGCGCCATTCGGCCCCAGCAGCCCGAAGAAACTGCCGCGCGGAACCTTGAGGCTCAGTCCGTCCAGCGCGCGGCTGGATGATCCACGGTAGGTCTTGGTGAGGCCGACGCACTCGACGAGCGCGTCAGGGGCGAGCGCTTCGGTGACCGGCGTATTGG
>CADECO010000203.1:4486-8375 GCA_902825905.1 uncultured beta proteobacterium | reverse complement strand
GGCGACCAGCGTATCGGCAGGCAAATCGGAAGGTGAAAGCCAGGAGAGGAGTCGCGGGCATTCTACGGGACGGGCGCGCGCGATCGCTGCATGCGCGACGCCGGTTGCGAGGATTGGTCCGGCCGCATCCCGCAAAACAAAACGGCGGCCCGCGGGCCGCCGTCGATGGCAGGTCTGAGTGTGATTACGACGGCGTTGCCGCGGTCGACATCGACTCGGCCTGCTCCTCGCGCTGGATTTGCTCCAGGCGATAGCCATGCTGGTAGATCGCAACCAGGCGCCAGCCATTGTCGGGCACCAGACCGAGCTTGGAGCGCAGCCGGCTCACGTGGGTGTCGACGGTGCGGGTGTTCAGGTTCGGGCTGCGACCCCAGACGTTCTCCAGGATGTGGCCCCGCGAGAGCAGCCGGCCCAGATTGCGGAACAGGAATACCGCCAGATCGAAGTCCTTCTGCGTCAGCTCGACCTGCTGGCCGTGGCGATGCACGGTGCGCGACTCGACGTTGACGCGGAACTCGCCGATCTCGAACACGTCGTCGGCGGGCTTCTCGTTGCGGCTGCGGCGCATCACCGCGTGCATGCGCGCGAGCAGTTCCATCTTGCGCAGCGGCTTGACCAGGTAGTCGTCTGCGCCGGCCTTGAGCATCGCGGCGATGTCTTCCTCGCGGTCGCGCGCGGTGGTGAAGATCACCGGCGTGGTGTCGCGCACGTTCTGGCGGATCCACTGGAGCACTTCAGCGCCGGAGATGTCGGGCAGTTCCCAGTCGAGCAGGAAGATGTCGAAGCTCTCGCGCGCCAGTGCGCGGGTGAGTTCCTTGCCGTACGTGAACACGTGGCAATGAAATCCAGAGTTATTGAGCCAGAGCGTAACCAAATCGATCTGGGCTGGATCGTCTTCCAGAATTGCGACTCTCATACGTACTCCACGTAGACCGCTTTCAAATAGGACCGGAGTTCCTCGACCGCAGCATGTGCGGCGCCGGCATCCCCCGCTTTGGCGGCGGTTTCGATCGATGCGCCCAATCGCGTGATCTCGTCGAAGCCGTAACCCCCGCCGACACCCTTGAGACTGTGACCAATCTTACGTGCGGTGTCGAGGTCAGATTGCGCAGCGGCCCGGGCCAGAATCTCCACATCGCGGGCGCAGTTGGCAAGGAACCGGGGAACCAGTTCACGCAGCTCGCCCTCGACGCGAACCACGATCGCGGTGTTGGTGTCGGTATCCATGGCGTTCATTGTTCCAATGAGGGGCGCGGTCGTCGGGCGGGGCGCATCAGGAGTGCGCCTTGCGCAACGTGGCGTTGGCGCGCGCGGCGGCGCGACGCTCCAGTACCGGCGTCAGGGCCTGCTTCAGACTGTCGAGCGAAACGGGTTTGGTGAGCACGGCATCGCATCCGGCGAGAATCGCACGCGACACTTCGATGCCTTCCTGGTGGGCGGTGAGGCCGAAGATCGTGTCGGTGTAGCCGCGTGCGCGCAGCACGTGCACGGCCTCGTAGCCGTTCATCACCGGCATTTCCATGTCCATCAGCACGACGTCGAACTCCTCGGTCACGGCCACTTCCACGGCTGCCAGACCGTTCTCGACGCCCTTGACCTGCAGCCCGAGATTGCGCAACAGCAAGGTCACGAGATTGCGCAGATCTTCGTTGTCGTCGGCAAGCAGGATGCGCCCGCTCAATCGGCTGCGGCTGGCGACTGCAGGGGCCACCGATTCGGCCGAGGTGCGACGCGGCGCCGCTTCGCTGGGCAGGCGGACGCGAAAGGTCGTGCCGACACCCACTTGCGATTCGACCGTGATCTCTCCGCCCATCAACTCGACCAGGCGGCGCGCGATGGCCAGGCCCAGGCCGGTGCCGCCGAAACGACGGCCGATGGTGAGGTCGGCCTGTTTGAACGGCTGCCAGATGCGGTCGAGGGCCTCGGGTGCGATGCCCGGCCCGGTGTCGCGCACTTCGATCTCGAGCACCGCGACGTGCCAGGCGACCACCAGATCGACCGATCCGCGCCCGGTGAACTTGACGGCGTTGCCCAACAGATTGATCAGCACCTGGCGCAGACGGAACACGTCGAGCATCAGCGCATCGGGCAGGGCGGTGCGGCGCATGTAGCGCAGATCGATAGGCTTGTCGGCCGAGAGCCCTTTCATCGTCGCGATGACGTCGCGGAACACCGGTTCGGGGTCCTCGGGCTGGCGCGAGATCGAGAGCTGACCGGCTTCCAGTTTGGCCAGGTCGAGGTTGTTGTTGATGAGGGTGAGCAGGTGGTCGCAGTTGCGCGCGATGATGGCGCTGTTGGCGATCCGCTGCTGCTTGCCCAACTCGTCGGTGAACTGGTTGACCTTGTTGAAGCCCATGATCGCGGTAAGCGGGGTGCGCAGCTCATGGGTCAGGTGATTGAGGAACTCGGTTTTGAGCCGGGTGGATTCCTCCATCGCCATGTTTTCGTAGGAGCGCCGGCGGCGGTCTTCCACGGTGAGGAAATACGAGTACGACAACGCGATCGCGATGCCCACCAGGCCGGAGAGGGCGGCGAAGGTCCACTGCACTGGCGAGCCGAGCGCCGCGGTCATCAGGCCTACGCCTGCCGGAAGCAGTGTGGCGGTGAGCACCGCCGCCCAGCCGGCCGTGCGCGTGGGCAACTCGGTCCGCCCGGCCAGCAGCAGCGCCGGGATCAGGGCGATCGCGATCAGCGAAAGGTTGAGGACGAATGCCGAGGGCCGGAAGACCTTGCCGCTGGTGAGCTGGGCATAGCTCATCGCGCTCAACTGCACGCTGGAGATCTTACCCGCCGGCGTGGCGATCAGCCCGGTCTGGCTCGGATGGGTGCTCCCGATGAACACCGCGCGATTGCGCAGCGCGTCTTCGAGCACCTGATCGGCGGGGCCGCCGGCGGCAAGTGCGGCCAGGCGCTCGAACGTGAAGCTCGGGATCTCATCGACGTTGCGCGGAAAGCGTGGATGCACCGCGCCGGATTCGTTGGTGCTCCAGGAGCGGATGCCCAGACCCACCCGGCCAGGGGATGCGTGCACCTGGGCGCGCAGACGCTCGCTCGCCATCAGTGCTGCGAACGGCATCGAGGGCAGCAGCACGCCCTGCGCGGTGTGCAGCAGGGGGATGTGCCGGGTGACGCCATCGTCGTCGGGCATCGTGTTGACGATGCCGACCACCGAACGGCCGTTGCGCGTCAGCGTCGCACTGGGCAACTGGAACTCGCTACACTGGTAGAGCTGCGGCAACTCGGCGCCCTGGGTGTTGACCGCGATCCCGACGGACTGTACGTCGCGGCGACGGCGTTCGGCCGCGCTCGGATAGCTGGGCAACCCGGCGCCGGCTAGTACGACGCTCGAATCGAACGTGCTGCTCAGCGTCGAGTCGTTGCGATCGGGCTCGATCAGGCTCACGTCGTACACGATCGCCCGGACCCCGATGCGCGCCAGGTACCGGTTGACGACCGCGAACGTGTCGCGCGGAATTGGCGCGTCGGCGCGTGTCGTATCGCGGCCGGCCCGTGTGCGTTCCGGATTCAGATCGATGACGACGACGTTGTTCCAGTCGGCCCGGCCGGTGGTGATCTGCGAGGTGAAATCGCTCAGCCAGCCCAGGGCGAACGAAAACCACGGCACGTGCGTGAATACCGCCGCGACCGCGAGGCTCAGGGCAACGATCAAGGCACCGGGCGCCAGGGCACCGGAAAGAGAATTCGTACGCGTCACGAGGGTGGTCGCGTCACCGAGGGAAGTGTGACAGTCTTGTAGGAAATTCTAGACGTTACGGGTGGTTTTTTGTATTGATCTCGAAAGCAGTGTTCACGAAGTGTGCCTGCAATGTCGAATTTCCCTCACGTTCGGCTCGATTTCCCGGACCTGCGCCCTCCACCAGGTCGCAAA
>CADECO010000203.1:0-4386 GCA_902825905.1 uncultured beta proteobacterium | reverse complement strand
GGCCGCGCTCCGGCGAATCGTGGATTTCACCGCGCCCGTCGAGTACGCTCGGCTGCTTGCCTGGCCGTCGCGAAACGAGGAGACCTCCATGACCGTTGCCGCCGCTTCCCGTACCCAACCCGCTGCCGTCCCGGTACACGGCCTGCATCACTACGCGTACCGCTGCCGCGACGCCGAGGAAACGCGGCATTTCTACGAGGACATCCTCGGACTGCCGCTGGTGCACGTGATCCGCGCCGACAATGTGCCGAGCACCGGCGAGTACTTCCCGTACGTGCATCTGTTCTTCCAGATGACTGACGGCTCGTGCATCGCGTTCTTCGATCTGGGTGACGATCAGTCTTCGGTGCCCTCGCCCAACACCGCGAAGTGGGTCAATCACATCGCCTTCAAGGTCGGCTCGCTCGACGAACTGGCGCAGGCCAAGGCGAGGCTCAATGCAGCGGGCGTCGAGGTCATCGGCCCGACCGATCATCACTTTGTGCACTCGATCTACTTCTTCGATCCGAACGGGGTGCGCCTGGAGCTGACCTACGAGATGCCGCTGGCAGACTATGTCGCAAAGAAGCGCGCGAGCGCGCACGACGAGTTGACTGCCTGGACGGCCGAGAAGAACGCGCGGCGCATGGCCGCGGCGAAACAGGCGGCATGAAACCCGGGCTGATGCGGGAGCCGATCACGAGGCAACCTCTGCCACGGCGAACGCGATGAAGATCGTCGTAGTCGGCGCGGGGGCGATCGGCGGGCTGTTAGGCGGGGCGTGTGCCGAGGCAGGCCATGAGGTGAGCCTGGTCGCGCGCGGCGCGCATCTCGATGCGTTGCGCAGGTCCGGCCTCACCGTGCGCTGGCTCGATCGGGGCGAGCGCCGCTACGAACTCCGCGCCACCGATCAGCCGGGTGAACTCGGTGTGCAGGACGCGGTGATCATCGCGCTCAAGGCGCATTCGATCGCGCCGATGCTGCCGCGGTTGCGCCCGATCCTGGGCGAGGACACGCCGGTGGTGACGGCCATCAACGGCTTGCCATGGTGGTACTTCCAGCGCCATGGTGGCCCGCTCGAAGGCACGCGCATCGAATGCCTCGATCGCGATGGCGCGATGGTCAAGGCCGTCGACCCGCGCCATCTCGTCGGCTGCGTGGTGCATTCGGGCGGCGAGGTGATCGAGCCCGGCGTGGTGCTGCATTCTGGCGGGCGCATGCACTACCTGGGTGAACTCGATGGCAGCACCACGCCGCGCGTGCAGGCGCTTGCGCAGGCCATCACTGCCGGCGGACTCGAGGCCGCGATCTCGCCCAACATCCGCAACGACATCTGGATGAAGCTGATCGGCAATCTCTCGTACAACCCGGTTGCCGCGCTCAGCCTGGTGCGCATGGACGAGATCAACGCCGATCCGGGGTTGATCCGCATGATCCGCACTCAGATGCAGGAAGCGATGGCGGTGGCGTCCGCCTACGGTCAGACGATCGCGATGTCGATCGACCAGCGCCTGGCGCTCGCCCGCACCATGGGGCGAACCAAGGTCTCGATGCATCAGGACCTCGAACGCGGCCGCCCTCTGGAGATCGACGCGATCGTCGGCGCGGTGCTCGAATTGGGGCGCAAGGCCGGTGTTGCCATGCCGATGGTCGATGCGGTCTACTCGCTGATTGCCGCGCGCGTCCGGCATCGTGAGCAAGGGTGTTAGGGCCACACCCGGCAGTACGCACGCGCATCACAGCACCACAACACGGCACCACAACACAGAACGGCGTTCAGCGTCGGTGGATCCACGCCGCGGCGGGAAGCGTCGGGCCGGGGCGAATCAGACACGGTCATCGCGACGCACGCGGTGGCTGCGCGCAATTCCACCCGCAAGAGCACCAGTACCAGCGCCAGCCAAGGAGGAGGATGTTGGATCAGATCGTCCAGCTCGCACAGCTCCTGATCTCCGGGGTGGCGCAGGGTTGCGTCTATGCGTTGGTCGCGCTCGGCTTCGTGCTGATCTACAAGGCCACCGAGACGGTGAACTTCGCGCAGGGCGAACTGATGATGCTGGGCGCATTCCTCGCGCTCACCGGCGCCGCCATCTTCGGCTGGCCCTACTGGGTGTCGATCGTGTTCGCGATCGCGGTCATGGCCGTGTTGGGCATGCTGGCCGAACGCTTGGTGTTGCGGCCCGTGCTCGGCCATCCTGCGTTCACGGTGGTGATGGTCACGATCGGCATGGGCTACGTCATGCGCGGCGTGGTCACGATGATCCCCGCCTGGGGCACTGAAACCTACTCGCTGCCCACGCCGTTCGCCGACCACGTGATCAAGCTTGGCCAGTTGGTGCTGCCGACGCAGAGCCTCGCGGTGATCGGCATGACTATCGCCCTGTGTGTTGTGCTGTACACGTACTTCCGCTTCACCCGCATCGGCATCGCCATGCAGGCCACCTCGCAGAACCAGCTCGCCGCCTACTACATGGGCATTCCGGTGCCGCGCATCAACATGCTCATCTGGGGACTGTCGGCAGCGGTGTCGGCGTTCGCGGGGATCCTGCTTGCACCGATGACTTTCGTGCATGCCAACATGGGTTTCATCGGGCTGAAGGCGTTCCCGGCGGCGGTGCTCGGCGGTTTCGGCAGCGTGCCGGGCGCGATCGTCGGCGGGCTGATCATCGGCGTGGTCGAAGCACTCGCAGGGTTCTATCTGCCCGAGGGCTTCAAGGACACGGCCGCGTACATCGTCGTGTTGCTGGTCCTCATGATCAAGCCCTCTGGCCTATTCGGCGAACGGCAGCTGAAGAAGGTCTAGAGGAACACAGGCCAACGCACGATGCGATTCCTGTTCAAGACCAGCTACGAGCAAGACGTCCGGCTGTTCCAGCACGGCGGGCAGGTGTTCTGGTACGGGCTGCTGGGCGTGCTCGCGTTGCTCGCGCCATGGCTGCTGTCGGAGTACCTGCTCTCGCAGATCGTGTTCGTGCTGATCTACACGCTCGTCGGCCTCGGTCTGATGGTGCTCACCGGTTACACCGGCCAGGTCTCGCTCGGTCACGCGGCATTTCTGGGCGTGGGGGCCTACACCGAAGCGCTGCTGCAGTCGCACGGCGTGTCGTTCCTGATCTCGCTGCCGGCCGCGGCATTGATTTCGGCGGGCGTCGGCGTGATCGTCGGCCTGCCGGCGCTGCGCCTGCGTGGCATCTACCTCGCGATCGCCACGCTCGCCTTCGGCATCATCGTCGAGGAAATCCTCACGCGGTGGGAGGCAGTCACCGGCGGCGGTGCCGGCAAACACGTGAAGTCGATGCGCCTGTTCGATTACAGCTTCGACGGCAGCGACAACGCGTTCTATTACGTGTGCTTGATCACCGTCGTGCTGTCCGCGCTCGGCGTGCTCAATCTGATGCGTTCGCCCACCGGCCGCGCGTTCGTCGCGATTCGCGATTCGGAGATCTCCGCGGCCAGCATGGGCATCCATCTGGCGCGCTACAAGGCGCTTTCCTTCGCGATTTCGGCGGCACTCACCGGCCTGGGCGGAGCGCTCTATGCGCACAAGCTCTCGTTCATCACGCCCGATCAGTTCGGACTGATCGTCTCGATCGAGCTGATAACGATCATCATCCTGGGCGGAGTCGGTGGTTTGCACGGGGCGGTGTTCGGGGCCGCGATCGTGATCCTGCTGCCGCAGATGATCGCGCTGGCCAAGGACTATCTGCCCGAAGGGGCCACTCCGACGGCGGGGCTGCAGTCGCTGGTATTCGGCCTGGTGATCATCGGCTTCATCCTGTTCGAACCGATGGGGCTGCACGGCCGCTGGCTCAAGATCCGCACCTACTTCACGCTGTTTCCGTTCTATCGCCGCGGCATGTTCCGGCGGCAGCGCGCGTTCATGAAATCGGAGCGGACGAAGTGAGCGTGGACCTGACTTCGCCGAGCGCCGCGGCGCCGGGCAGCATCACCGCAGCGGCGATGGCCGATGGCGCCGACGCGCCGTTCTTCAGGGCCGAGAAACTCGGCATCCGCTTCGGTGGCATCGTCGCGGTCAACAACGTGAGCTTCGACGTACGCAAGGGCGAGGTGTTCACCATCATCGGTCCCAACGGCGCGGGCAAGACGACGATCTTCAATCTGATCAGCCTGATCTATCCGCCCAGCTCCGGGCGCATCGTGTTCGAAGGCCGCGATCTCACCGGCATGGGTCCGCACGAGGTGGCGCAGCATGGCATTGCGCGTACGTTCCAGAACATCGAATTGTTCGAGCACGCGACGGTGCTGCGGAACCTGCTCATCGGCCGGCACGTGCATCGACGCACCGGGTTCTTTCAGGAGTTGCTCATCACCAAGGCGACGCGCCGCGCCGAACTGCAGCACCGCTAAGCGGCTGAGCGGCTGTACAGCAGCCTTCTTTTCACGCCT
>CADECO010000202.1:6734-10265 GCA_902825905.1 uncultured beta proteobacterium | reverse complement strand
GCCGAGCGCGTGAAGGCGTAGGCAGCCAGACCGTAGGGCAGGCGATTGGCTTCGCGCACCGCGTCGTCGAAGGTCTTGAACGGGTTGATCACCGCCAGCGGCCCGAACGGTTCCTCGTTCATCACCTTGGCGTCGTTGGGCAACTCGGCCACCACGGTCGGCTCGTAGAAATTGCCTTCCTTGCCGATGCGATGCCCGCCGGCGAGCACCTTGCCGCCGTGCTTCTGCGCATCTTCGACGTGGGTTTCGATCGCCTTGGGCCGGCGGGCATTGGCCAGCGCGCCCATGTTGATGCCTTGCTCCAGACCATTGCCGACCTTGAGCGCTTTGGCGCCGGCGACGAACTTGTCGACGAAGCTGTTGTAGACCTTCTCGTGCACCAGGAAGCGCGTCGGCGACACGCACACCTGACCGGCATTGCGGAACTTGCTGCCGACCATCATCTTGGCGACCTGATCGACGTCGACATCGTCGAACACGATCACCGGTGCGTGGCCGCCCAGTTCCATGGTCGCGCGCTTCATGTGCTGACCGGCCATCGCGGCCAGTTGCTTGCCGACGACGGTCGAGCCGGTAAACGAGATCTTGCGGATGACCGGATGCGGAATCAGGTACGAGGAAATCTCCGCGGGCACGCCGTACACCAGATTGACCACACCGGCCGGCACTCCTGCGTCGGCGAAGCAGCGGATCAGCTCGGCGGGCGAGGCCGGTGTTTCCTCCGGCGCCTTGACGATGATCGAGCAACCGGTGGTGAGCGCGCCCGAGAGCTTGCGCACCACCTGATTGATCGGGAAGTTCCACGGCGTGAACGCGGCCACCGGGCCGACCGGCTCCTTCACCACGAGCTGATACACCCCTTCGGCGCGCGCCGGGATCACGCGGCCGTAAGCGCGGCGGCCTTCCTCGGCGAACCAGTCGATCACATCGGCACCGGCCAGCACTTCGCCCTTGGCTTCGGCGAGCGGCTTGCCTTGCTCCTGCGTGAGCAGCGAGGCGACTTGATCGGCACGCGCGCGAAACAAGTCGGCCGCCTTGCGCATGATCTTGTAGCGCTCGAATGCCGAGGTCTTGCGCCAGATGCGAAAACCCTTCTCGGCGGCTTCCAGTGCGCGATCGAGGTCGGCTTTCTCGGCGTGCGCGACGGTGCCGATCTGCTTGCCGGTGGCGGGGTTGACCACCGGAAGTGTGCGGCCGCCGCTGGCCGCGGTCCATTTGCCGTCGATGAAGAGCGAGACATCGGTGTACATGGCGGATCTCCTGAGTGAAACGACGCGGTGTGCGATGCGCTGAGGTTGGGCGCGACGACCCGGCAGGGGCCGCGCGAAGGCGGGGCGCAATGGTAGCGCTCCGGCGTGTTGTTATGCGAGCGTAACGCGCGGTTGCGCAAGCGTGACGCTCGGCTGCCCTTCGGTGGCGCGGCGCGGGGGATCGGTCATGCGACGGACGGGCGTGCGGGTTACGATCGGCGGGTTGCCCGAAGCAGCACGACAAAGCGAGGATGAAAAAAGCGACGAAGAAAGCAGCGACGCAGAGCCTGCTGTGGTGTGTATTGGCTGCCGCCTTCGCCGTGGCGCCGCTCACCGGCTGTGCATCGGGCGCCGATCCCATGGACAAGTCTCCCGAGAGCTTCAAGCTGCAGGACCGATCGCTGCAACGCATCGACCGCAAGGAGATGCAACCGATCGATCGTGCGAGTCTGCTGGCGCGCGAACGCGAAGTGGCCAGCACCCAGGCTCGGCCCGGTCCGACGCGGTTCGCCGTGAGCGAGGAGGTGGCGTTCACGCTGGATAACGCCGGCACCTGGCACGACGTGCCCAATGGACGGGTGTGGCGGCTGTTGATCCGTGCACCGCAGGCGCTCAGCATCAATCTGAATTTCTCGCGCTTCGATCTGCCCGAAGGCGCGAAGCTGTGGCTCTACGATCCGGCACGCAAGCTGATTCAAGGACCGTACACCGCGCGCGATCGCAGTCCGCGCGGGCGACTCGCCACCCCGATCATCGAGGGCGAGGAGCTGGTGGTGGAGCTGTTCACGCCTGCCGGTGCGACAAAGCCGACGGTCGAGATCGGCGCGGTGAACAAGGCCTTTCGAACATTGAATTGATAAGGTGAATCGAGAAGGGGGTATCGCGTGATGACAACACCAACAAGAACAACCATGACTCTGACAACCCGAACGCTGTTGGGGCTGTGCGCGGCGGCGAGCCTGCTTGTGCCGGCACTCGCCTTCGCCAAGACCGGCGAGGTGCCCGAGAGCTTCAAGATGGCCGATCGCTGGCTCGAGCACGTTGATCGCCGCGTGGTCGCGCAGGTCGATCGCGCGTTGCTGCTCGCCCAGGATCGCCAGCTCGAGAAGGCGCAGCGCACGCAACCGGCACCGGCGCGTTTCGCGGCCGGCGAGGCCGTCGCGATGACCCCGACGAATGCGGGCACCTGGCACGACGTGGCCGACGGTCGAATGTGGCGCTTGCGTGTGCATGCCCCCGAGGCGATGAGCCTCAACCTCATCTTCACGCAATTCGATCTGCCCGAGGGCGCGAAGCTGTGGATCTACGACGCCGCCGGTCGCCGCGTGGAGGGGGCATACACCGCGCGCGATCGTAGCCATCACGGGCGGCTCGCCACGCCGATCATCGAAGGCGATGAGGTCATCGTCGAGCTGTTCATGCCGCGCGGTGCGGCTGCTCCCGCGTTGACGCTGGGCAGCATCAATAAGGGCTACCGCAGCCTGGAGAAATTCGCATTGGCTGGGGCGTGCAACAACGATGTGGTGTGCCCAGAGGGTAATGCCTGGCGCGATCAGATCCGTTCTGTGGCGCGGTACACCATCAGCGGCCAGTTCGTGTGCACCGGTCAGCTCATGAACAACACCGCGCAGAACGGTGCACCGTATTTCTTGACAGCCAACCATTGCGAGATCACGACCAGCAACGACGACACACTTGTCTTCTATTGGAACTACCAGTCAGCTACATGCGGAGCGCAAGGTGGAGGCAGTCTGGGACAAAACCAGAGCGGTGCGGTGCTTCGGGCCAACAGCGCGGCGAGTGATTTCGCGCTGGTCGAGCTCTCACGTCGACCGGATACAGCCTTCAACGTGTACTTCGCTGGGTGGGATGCCAGAGGTGCCATCCCGTCCGCGTCAGTAAGCATTCATCATCCTCGAGGCGACGAGAAGTCGATCTCGTTCAATAACAACCCAGTGACTAGTACGCCGCAGCCAAATGCGCCTGCAACAGATCCACCGAACTATTGGCGGGTGGATGCGTGGGAAGACGGCACCACCGAAGGCGGTTCCTCCGGCGCATGTCTGTGGGACGCGACGTCCAAGCGATGCGTCGGTCAACTCTTCGGCGGCAGCGCGGCGTGCACCGCACCGGCCGATCCCGACTGGTTCGGTAAGTTGAGTGCGAGCTTCACCGGCGGCGGCACCTCGGCGTCACGGTTGCGCGACTGGCTCGATCCAGGCAATAGCGGCGCGCTCGCATTGGACGGGACTTCGAGTCCAAGTGGTACGGGTGGCGGCGG
>CADECO010000202.1:5532-6634 GCA_902825905.1 uncultured beta proteobacterium | reverse complement strand
GCGCGGCCCTAGCGCTGCCAACGAACTCGAGGCGTACCTCGATCGCACCTCGGTCAGCGCGTTGACGACGACGCGTTGACAGAGCTTGCCCGGAGGTCTAAGCTCGTTTCATATATGGATTGGTGTTCCATATATGGAACGAGCTGTGGAGCAACGTATGGAACAAACCATCGAACCAACCATCGAACAAATGCACCGGGAGAGGGACCTCGTAATGAACAATCATCGTCGTCGGCTCGTTTCCACCTTGATGGCTTGCGGTGCGCTCGGCACCGCTGTGCATGGCGCGCCGGTGCTGGCGCAGGCCTGGCCGAGCAAACCGGTCACGATCATCGTGTCGTTTCCGCCGGGTGGCGATACCGACGCGCTCGCGCGCGTGTTCGCCGAGAAGCTCACGCCGCGCATCGGCCAGCAGGTCGTGGTCGAGAATCGCACCGGCGCGAGCGGCACGATCGGCAATTCGTTCGTCGCAAAGGCTGCGCCTGACGGGCACACGCTGCTGTTCACGCCGAACACCTTTTCGACCGCACCGCTCGTGCTCAAGCCCGGTACCGGTGCGGCGTACGACGTGCTCAACGACTTCGCGCCGATCATCCAGGTCGGCACGCAATCATTGTTCGTGGTCGCCACGACCGCGAGCGGGGTAGGCAGCATGAAGGATCTGGTCGGTGCGGCGAAGGCCGGCAAGATCACCTCGTACGCGAGTCCCGGCAGCGGCTCGCCGATGCACATCCTGGGCGAGTTGTTCAATAAGTCGGCCGGCGTGAAGCTGCAGCAGGTGCCGTATCGCGGCAGCGGCCCGGCGATCAATGATCTGGTCGGTGGCCACATCCCCATGATGTACACCACGCTCGGTCCGGTCGCGCCGCACATCGCCGCAGGCAAGCTGCGCAATCTGGCGGTGGCCGACGCGAAGCGCTCACCGCTCGCGCCTGACGTGCCGACGCTCGCCGAACTTGGTTTCCGTGATGCCGAAGTGCCGGCGTGGCAGGGCTTCATGGCGCCCAAAGGGACGCGCCCCGAGGTCATCAAGGCGATCAACGGGCACGTCAACGAGATCCTCAAGATGCCCGACGTGGTGCAGCGCATGACCACGCTCGCG
>CADECO010000202.1:0-5432 GCA_902825905.1 uncultured beta proteobacterium | reverse complement strand
ATGTCCGGTACCTGGCATGAAGTCGCGACCGCCGACGGTGTCACCGAAGACGGCCCGCTCGGCGTGAAAGTCGGCGACAAGGAGATCGGGCTGTTCCGGCTCGGCGACAAGCTCTATGCGCTCGAGGATGTCTGTCCGCATGCATACGCGCTGCTATCGAGCGGATTCATCGACGGCGAGACGGTGGAGTGCCCGCTGCATCAGGCGTGCTTCCACATTCCCACCGGCAAGTGCACCAATCCGCCGGCCGAGCGCGACGTCGCGGTGTATCCGGTGAAGGTCGAAGGCAACAAGGTGTTCGTGCAGGTTTGATCGTCGGCGCCCCGCTCGCGCCGAACCCACCACCCAGCGAAATCCAGCCAACCCAGCCAGAGGAGGCCGCTCGCCATGGCCGAACGAGGATTGACCCGGGCGCACATGCCCACCGCGAACACCGAAGGGGTGATCGCCGATTTCAATCCGTATCTCGAGGCGTATCGCAATCCGCGACGCAGTCCGAACGCCGGCAGCGGCCAGATCTTCCAGAAGAGCGAGCGCGATCTCATCACCTGGCAGACGCGGCCCGAGATCCCCGGCAACTACGAGTTGAACCTGGCCTCGGCGCTCGAGCAGATTTTCGCTCAGCGCATCTACGAACTGCCCGAGATCGTTGCCGCGCTCAATCGAGAGGGCATGCGTACGCCCGACGATCAAGCCTGGACCGAAGCCAACTTCCAATCGACGATGCGTGAATTGGGCAAGCTCGCATTCGGTTGAGCGTTTGCCACGCCCGGCCGATGGTGCCGCGCCGCCGATGATCACTCCTTTGCAATGATGAATTCATGAGGTTTCACATGCTTTGTCGCCTGATGTTCCGTCACTCGATCGCCGCTCTCGCGCTGATCGCGCTCGCACCGCTTGCCTTGGCGCAGGGTTTTCCCAACAAGCCGATCAAGATCATCGTGCCGTTTCCGCCGGGCGGTTCGGCCGATCTGGTGGCGCGCATGGTCGGCCAGCGCATGACCGACGACATCGGCCAGCCGGTAGTGGTGGAGAACAAACCCGGCGCCGACACCATCATCGCGATGGAGTTCGTGGCCAAGTCGGCCGCCGACGGCTACACCATCGGCTACGTCATCGGCTCGGCGCTGACGATGAACCCGACGCTGTATTCCAAGCTGCCGTACGACGCGGCCAAGGACTACGTTTCGCTCACCCACATCGCCAACGTGCCGCTGGCCATCGCGGTGCACCCGTCGGTGACCGCGACCAACGCCAAGGAGTTCGCCGACTTCATCCGCGCCAATCCGGGCAAGGTGTTCTACGCCAACGGCAACATCATCTCCAAGGTCGCCACCGAATCGTTCCAGCGCGCGGCCGGTGCGCCAGGGGCAATGGTGGAAGTGGCCTATCGCGGCAGCGCGCCGAGCCTGCAGGACTTGCTGCGCGGCACCGTGCAGATGTCGGTCGATCCGGTGATCGGCGTGATGCCGTACGTGCGCGACGGCAAGCTCAAGGTGATCGCGCTCACCGACAGCCGGCGCGCGCAGGCTTTCCCCGATATTCCGACGGTGGCCGAGAGCGGTATTCCCGGTTTCGCGTTCAACAACTGGCACGGCATGGTGCTGCCCGCCGGTACGCCGCGCGAGATCGTGACGAGACTGCACGCAGCGATCGTCAAGGCGGCGCGTCATCCCGATGTCGCCCCGAAAGTGCTGCAGTTGGGTGTGGAGATCGTGGCGAGCACGCCCGAAGAGATGGCGAGCCGCGTCAACTCCGAGCGCGCCCACTGGGCCAAAGCGTTGCCGGAGATGAACATCAAAATGCAGTAGATCCACGCGCCTCACTGCCGCCTCGAACCCGCCTCCAACCGCCTCCAACCGCATCCATCGACAAGGACCTTCGATCATGGCCGACCCGCAAGCTGTCGAGCGATTGATGAACCGCGGACTGCTCAACCAGTGGTATCCGGTGCTGCCGAGCTGGGCGGTGGCGGGCGCGCCGGTGGGCATTACGCGCCTGTCGGAAAACCTGGTGCTGTGGCGCGATGACTCCGGCGCGATCCACGCGATCGAAGATCGCTGTCCGCATCGCGGCGCCCGGCTGTCGCTGGGCTGGAACCTCGGCGATCGGCTCGCATGCTGGTATCACGGCATCGAGGTCGACGGTACCGGCACGGTGCGCACGGTGCCCGCGGTCAATGCCTGTCCGCTCGAAGGCCAGCAGTGCGTCAAGCGCTATCCGGTGAAGGAAGTGCGCGGCGGCATCGTCGGATACTCCGGCGATGCGCTGCATCAGGAACCCTGCGAGCTGAAACTGCCCGATGAGCTGGGGCGTGAAGACGAGTACGGCGCGATCCTGTGCTTCGCCAAATGGCAGTGCAATTACCGTTACGCGATCGATAACGTCATGGACCCGATGCATGGCGCCTATCTGCATGCGCTGTCGCACTCGATGGCCTCGGGCGACAAGACGGCCACGATGCAGGTGAAGAAGACGGCAACCGGGCTGACGTTCGAGAAGACCACGCAGCGCGACGTGAACTTCGACTGGGTGGAATTCGGCGAGTCCGGTGCGACGTGGCTGCGCCTGGCGATTCCTTATCGCCCCAATGCTGGACCGGGCGGCAACTTCGGCATTCTCGGTTTCGTCACGCCGGTCGACGAAAACAACTGCTGCGTGTTCTTCTGGCGCAATCGCAAGTGTTCGGGCTGGGTGCGCGACGTATGGCAGTTCATGTACCGCACACGGCTCGAGGGCTTGCACTGGGCGGTGCTCGAGCAGGATCGCTTCGTGCTCGAACACATGGCGCCCGATGCGCGCGCGAAGGAATTTCTCTATCAACACGACACGGGGCTCGCGCGCGTGCGGCGGGTCATGCAGAAAGCCGCCGAGTCGCAACTCGATGCGCTGGCGCAGGCGCAACCGGCCGGTGAAGCACGCAGCGCCGCGTAGTGAAGACCTCCACCTCGAAAGGAACGACCATGAGTCAAGCCGAAGCAGCGACCAAGAAACAAACGCTCGCCGAAATGCTCGAATCACGCGTGGCGCGCTTCTCGACGCGCAAGTACGACTGGGATGCACTGAAGTTCCAGGCCGACTACGACCCGAAATTCCGGCGTGCCCAGATGCGCTATGTCGGCACCGGCGGCACCGGCGTGAAGTCCGATGCCAACGTCGTGCCCTCCGAGCACTTCACCTTCTCGACCATGCTGATCCCGGCCGGGCACATCGGGCCAATTCATATCCACACCGACGTGGAAGAGATCTTCTTCGTCATGCGCGGCAAGATGAAGGTGATCTGCGAGAAGGATGGCGAGCGTTGGGAAGCGGTGCTGTCCGATCGCGATCTGATTTCGGTACCGCCGAACGTGTGGCGCGAAGAGCACAACATCGGTGACGAAGACGCGCTGATGTGCGTGATGCTCGGTTCACCCAAGCCGGTCACCCCGCACTATCCGGCCGATCATCCGCTGTCGAAGATCAAGCGGCCGTAAGGCTTACGGCAACGGCGAACCGCAGATTGCGCAGATCCCCGCGGATGATCCGATGACCCTCCAAGGCAAACGCATCCTGATCACCGGTGGCGCCCGCGGTTTGGGACGGGCATTCGCCGAGACCGTGATCGCCGCCGGCGCGCGCGTGGCAATCGCCGACATTCTTGAGGACGCCGGACGCGAGACCGCCCAGGCGATCGGCGCGAGTTTCGTGGCGCTCGATCTGTCCTCGCCGGCGTCGATCGAGCGTTGCGCGGAGCAGGCGTCGCAAGCACTCGGCGGTCTGGATGGCCTGGTGAACAACGGCGCCATCACCAATTCGGGCGGCAAGTCGCTCGAAGCGCTCGACGTGGATGTCTGGGATCGCGTGATGAGCGTGAACGTGCGCGGCACCTGGTTGATGACCCGCGCGGTGCTGCCGCATCTGCGTCGCGCCGGAGGAGGCCGCATCGTCAACGTCGCCTCCGACACTGCGCTTTGGGGTGCCGAACGTCTGCTTGCCTACGTTGCGAGCAAAGGGGCGGTGATCGCGATGACGCGCTCGATGGCGCGTGAGTTGGGTACCGACGGCATCAACGTCAACGCGATCGCGCCCGGGCTGACGCTGGTGGAGGCCACCGAGTACGTGCCCGCCGATCGGCATCAACGTTATCTCGACGGTCGTGCCCTCAAACGCGCGCAGGTTCCCGAGGATCTGAGCGGCGTGGTGGTGTTTCTGCTGTCCGATGCGGCCGCGTTCATGACCGGGCAGCTGCTGCCGGTCAACGGCGGCTTCGTGATGCATTGAAGCGATGGCCGGCAACGACAACGCTTACATCGTGCCCGGGCTGGAGCGAGGCCTCGCGATCCTGATGCTGTTCGATCGCAATCGCCGCGAGATCAGCGCACCGGAGATCGCGAGTGCGCTCGGCATTCCGCGCACCACCGTGTTCCGGTTGCTTCACACGTTGCAGCATCTCGAGATGGTGGCGATGACCGATAGCGGCGCGTACCGGCTCGGACCGGCGGTGTTGCGGCTGGGCTTCGAGTACATCGCCTCGCTGGACATGAGCGAGCTGGCGCGGCCGATCGTCGAGCGATTGCGGGATGACACCGGCTTGCCGGCGCAACTGGTGATCCGCGACGGTCGCGAAGTCGTGGTCGTCCTGCGATTTGCCGGCGCCTCGGCGTTCGAAAGCAGCGTGAGCGTAGGCACACGCATGCCGGCGCACGCGACCATCCTCGGCCGTGTGTTGCTGTCCGACATGAGCGAGGCCGAGCTGCGCAAGCTGTTTCCGGAGCGTGAGCTGAAGCGCTTTTCCGCCCACACCCCGAAGAACGTCTCCGCGCTGGCTGCCTTGCTCGACACCGATCGGGCGCGCGGCTACGCAGTAAGCGAATCGTTCTACGAACGCGGGATCTCGGCCATTGCCGCGCCGGTGTACGACCGTACCGGCCGGGTGGTCGCCGCGATCAGTGTGACGTCGCAGCGCGAGGCGATCGGGGCGAGCGAGCGCGCAGCGCTGGTCGACAAGGTGATGGGCGCCGCGGGCGAGCTGTCCAATCAGCTGAGCTATCGCGGCGATCGCGCAGCAGCTTGAAGACCCCAGTTCGCACGGCTCGCATGCAACTCTCGCAATCAATCGGCTCGTATCCGCATCCAGGACATCGCACTCATGGCTGACCAACCAGCGCGCATCACCGTCGGCGAGATGATCGCCGCGTTCCTCGAGCAATGCGGCGTGCGTGCAGCGTTCGGGGTGATCTCGATCCACAACATGCCGATCCTGGATGCATTTGGACGGCGCGCCGATGCCGCGGCCAAGGCAGGCAAGCCGACGCCGATCCGTTTCGTGCCGGCACGCAGCGAGCAGGGCGCGGTCAACATGGCCGATGCGTATGCGCGCGTTTGCGATGGCATCGGCGTGGCGGTGTCCAGCACCGGCACCGCCGCGGGCAATGCCTCGGGCCACATGG
>CADECO010000201.1:8414-10274 GCA_902825905.1 uncultured beta proteobacterium | reverse complement strand
GCTAGCCGTCCTCAGAACTTTTCCGCCCACGGACGCAGATCCGCCTCGTGCGTCCAAGCCGTGCGCGGCTGGCTGTGCAGTTGCAGGTAGATCTCGGCGATATCCGCAGGCTTGAGCAAGCCATCGGTGCCGGTCTGCGCGACGCGATCGACGAAACGTTCGCGCACCGCGGGGGTGTCGATCATGCCGTCGATGATCACCGAAGCGACGTGGATGCCGATCGGCCCGAGTTCGCGTGCCATGCTCTGCGCGATCTGCCGCAGGCCGCCCTTGGCCGATGCGAACGCCGCGAAGTTCGCGCTGCCGCGCACGCTCGCGGTCGCGCCGGTGAAGATGATCGTGCCCTTGTTGCGTGGAGCCATGTGGCGCGCGGCTTCGCGCCCGACCAGAAACCCGGCGTAGCAACCCAGTCGCCAGACCTTCTCGAACATGTCGGCCGGCGTGTCCAGGATCGAAGCGCGATAGTTGGCGCCGGCATTGAATACCGCGACCGAGATCGGACCGATGTTCGCTTCCACGTCGTCGAACAGCTTCGACACCGCCGACTCGTCGCGCACATCGGCGACATAGGCGATGCCGCGGCCGCCCGCCACTTCGATCTCGCGCGCGATGCGAGTCAACCGCTCGGCGTTACGCGCGACCAGCACTGTGTGAAAGCCTGCACGGGCGAAGCGCCGCCCGACCGCGCTGCCCAGTCCGTCGCCCACGCCTGCGACGAGCGCGACATTCGTACTGCCTGTCATCGATGACTCCAGTTGAGTTGCAAAAGAACGAGCCGCGTCGAGGGATGCGAATTCACGCCACTGCGCGCCACGGATGCGACGCGCTACAGCAGCTCGGTATCGTCGTGCGAGTACGCCGGGGTGCAGATGCACAGGATGCGCAGCGGTACCGAGCCGACATTCTCGATGTTGTGCGCGGTGTTCGGCGGAACGCAGATGGTGTCGCCGCTTTGCACCCAGAACACCTCGTCGCCGCATTGCATGCGTCCGGTGCCCTGGGTGATGTGATACAGCTCCTCGGTGACCTGGTGGCGATGCAAGAGCGTGCGATCGCCGGGATATACGGTTGCCTCCGCGAGGCTCGCACCGCGGCAGCCGTGCAGCGCCGGGTGCATCAACTCGCGAATCTCGGACTTGTCTTTGGTGGTGTACGCCGGTGTCGTGGCGTAGCGGTTGTGCTGTCGCATTGAGGGGGCTGGCGTGCGCGCTGGCCGCGATTGTCTCCGAGAAACGCCTGCGTGTGCGCAGGCATTGCCGGAACGATCGCCGTGGAGCGCACGCTCTGCGGCTGCAGTGTCCACGCCAACCAGCGGGATTGGCATCAACTGAGCCGTCAACTGCGGCATCAACAGCGGCGTCAACCGCGCTTCGGTACCGACGCGCACTCGACGAAGATGCGCGCCGGACAGTTCGCGCAGATATCGCGATCGAGTCGCGCGAACACGCCGGCTATCGCCTGATCCTTGGAAGCGAATACGTTCTCGTTGCCGATCATCGCCAGATGGCCGGCACGATCGAGCATGTCGCGCACCGGCTGACGCAGGCTGTAGAAGTACAGGCGACCGCCGGTTGCGGCACGCTGCTGCGCCTCGTGCGCGAGCAGTTCGGCACCAGCCACGTCGACGAAGTTGATGCTCTTGGCCATCACCAGCAGATGCTTCTGCGTCGGACTGGCCGAGCGCAGCGTGTCGAAGTGCGTGGCCACATGGTTGACCGCACCGAAGTAGATCGAACCCTCGATGCGCAGGATTTTGAGCTGCGGACACTCCTGCAATCCGGGTTCGACCTCGGTCATCTTGCGTTCGCTGTGACGCGGGTCGGGCACCAGGCTGCGCATGATCGGTCGCGAAGTCCGGTT
>CADECO010000201.1:4325-8314 GCA_902825905.1 uncultured beta proteobacterium | reverse complement strand
ATGGCCCGGGCGATCGAGATCGCCTCGGTGAGCGACAGGATCGTCACCGCGAGCGCGATGCCCGCCAGCTGCGCGAGCGTGCCTGGTGAAAGATCAGGCAGCGACAGCGGCGGAAGCGCCGAGGGCAGGGCGCCGATCGTCCGGATGCCGGTGCGGGTGTCGCCTAACCACTCGTTGAGCCCGGCGCCGGCGAGCGTACCTGCCACCGCCGCGACGATCATGTAAGGCATGCGCTTCCAATAGCGCCGCGCGAGCAGTCCCGCGGCCAGCGTGATCAGGCCCACGAGTATGACGAACGGCTGGACGTTGCCCAGCTGGGTGATGAATGCCCAGACGGTAGCGAGGAACGACTGGCCGCGCGAAATCTCGACGCCGAAAAAATTGCGCAGCTGCGAGGCCATGATCAGCAGGCCCGCACCGGCGGTGAAGCCGATCACCACCGTGTGCGAGATGAAGTTGACCACCGTTCCGAGGCGCGCGAGACCGAGCAGCAGCATGATCGCGCCCGACATGAATGACAGCGTGAGCGCGAGCTGCACGTATTCGCCCGAACCAGGCGTGGCCAGCGGCGCGAGGGTGGCGAACACGAACAGCGACACGGCGTTGGTCGGACCAGATACCGCGTGCCACGACGATCCCCACAGCGCGGCGACGATCGCCGGCACCATTGCCAGGTACAGGCCGTACTGCGGCGGCAGTCCGGCCAGCGTCGCGAACGCCACCCCTTGCGGCACCACGACGATCGCGCTCACCAGTCCGGCGAGCAGGTCGGCGCGCAGCGTGGTGCGATTCACCAGCGGCCACCAGTGCGACCACGGCATGAGCCGTTTGAGCAGCGGGGAATTCAACGAGTTGTTCCGCGTAAGCGAGCCGAGCAACCGAGCCGAGCAACGGAGTGTTCCGTGGAGCAGCACCCGATTGGAGTCGCGCAATGGTAGCAAACCGGCATGTGCCCGCCCCGTATCGCGTCGGCTTTCGCTTGCAGGCCCGGCACCCGCATTGACGCTGTAGAGCGCTGTCACTACCATCGATCGCGTGAACCAACTCGCCTCCGGCGCCGCGTTCCTGCGGCGCGCCGAACTCCTCGCGCAGTTGCGCGCCCGACTGCCGGCCGATCGCCTGCTGCACGCGCTGGAAGACGTCAAGCCATACGAATGCGACGGGCTCTCGGCCTATCGTGCCGTACCCGGCCTCGTCGTCATTCCGGACAACGAGGACGAGGTCGGCTTCGTGCTGCGCACCTGTCGTGCCCTGCAGGTGCCGGTGGTGGCGCGCGGCTCGGGCACCGGCCTGTCGGGCGGCGCGTTGCCGATGCCTGAGGGCGTGCTGCTCTCGCTCGCCAAGATGAAGCGCATCGTCGCCATCGATCCGCTCGCCCGCATCGCGCGTGTGCAGCCAGGCGTGCGCAACCTCGCGGTGTCGGAAGCCGCGGCCCAATACGGGCTGTACTACGCACCCGATCCGTCGTCGCAGATCGCCTGTTCGATCGGCGGCAACGTGGCCGAAAACTCCGGCGGCGTGCACTGCCTCAAGTACGGCCTGACCGTGCACAACATCCTGCGCGTGCGCGGCTTCACCGCCGAGGGCGAACGCGTGGAGTTCGGTTCCGAGGCGCTCGATGCGCCCGGGCTCGATCTGCTCGCACTCATCACCGGATCGGAAGGCATGCTCGCGGTGACCACCGAGGTGTCGCTCAAGCTGCTGCCCAAGCCGGAGACTGCGCGCTGCGTGATGGCCTCGTTCGCCGATGTCGAGAAGGCGGGTGATGCGGTCGCGGCGGTGATCGGCGCCGGCATCATCCCGGCCGGACTCGAGATGATGGATCAGCCCGCCACGCGTGCGGTCGAGGAGTTCGTGCACGCCGGCTACGACCTCGACGCCGCGGCGATCCTGTTGTGCGAGTCCGACGGCACGCCCGAAGAAGTCGAAGAGGAAATCGAGCACATGCGCACCGTGCTCGAAGGCGCCGGCGCCTCGGGCATTCGCGTTTCGCAAAACGAGGCCGAGCGCCTGAAGTTCTGGGCCGGTCGCAAGGCGGCGTTTCCCGCGGTCGGGCGCATCTCACCCGACTACTACTGCATGGACGGCACCATCCCGCGCAAGCGGCTGGGTGAAGTACTGCGATTCATCGCGACGATGGAAGACAAGTACGGGCTGCGCTGTCCGAACGTATTCCACGCCGGCGACGGCAACCTGCATCCGCTGATCCTGTTCGATGCCAACGATCCCGACCAGCTCCATCGCACCGAACAGTTCGCCTCCGAAGTGTTGCGCAAGTGCGTCGAGGTGGGCGGCACGATCACCGGCGAGCACGGCGTTGGCATCGAGAAGATCAACGAGATGTGCGTACAGTTCACCGCCGAGGAACTGGCGCTGTTTCGCGGCATCAAGAGCGCGTTCGATCCGGCCGGCACGCTCAATCCGGACAAGAACATCCCCACGCTGCATCGCTGCGCCGAGTTCGGCAGGATGCACATCAGCGCCGGGCGCCTGCCGTTTCCGGAGCTGCCGCGGTTTTGAGCGCACCGGCCGCATTGGCAGACACACTCGCAGCGCTGCAACGGGCAGTACGCGCTGCGATCGGCGCGAAGTCCACGCTGTCGATCCATGGCGGCAAGACCAAATCGTTCTACGGCCAGGCACCGGTCGGCAGTGCGCTCGATACGCGTGGCTACTCGGGCATCGTGGCCTACGAGCCGAGTGAACTGGTTATCACGGCACGTTGCGGTACGCCGCTGGCGGAGCTGGAAACAACCTTGCGCGAGCGCGGTCAGACGCTCGCCTTCGAGCCGCCGCATTTCGGCGCGGCAGCGACCGTCGGCGGCATGGTGGCAGCCGGCTTGTCCGGCCCGCGGCGCCAGGCTGCCGGCGCGGTGCGCGATCACGTGCTCGGCGTGCGTATGCTCGACGGTCAAGGCAACGTGCACAGTTTCGGCGGCCAGGTAATGAAGAACGTCGCCGGCTACGACGTGGCACGCTTGCTGGCCGGCTCGATGGGAATGTTAGGTGTGATCCTGGAGGTGTCGATCAAAGTCCTGCCGCTGCCGGTAAGCGAGGTGACGTTGAAGTTCGAGCTGCCGCAGGCGCGTGCGATCGAATCGCTCAATCGCTGGGCGGGCCGGCCGCTGCCGATCAGTGCTTCGGCCTGGCATGGCGGTGACCTTGGCGTTCGGCTGTCGGGGGCGCAGGCTGCAGTCCGCGCCGCGCGCGAGAAACTCGGCGGCGAACTGATCGAGGCGGAGCAGGCCGCGCAGTACTGGCAGTCGATACGCGAGCAGGAACTGGCGCTCTTCAGCGGCGCGATGCCGTTGTGGCGCGTATCGGTTCCGTCGCCTGCCGCGCCGCTCGAGTTGCCGGGGGAGCAGTTGATCGAGTGGGGCGGGGCATTGCGCTGGCTGGCGTCGAACGCCGATCCGAAAACCTTGCGCGAGGTGGCCCAGCACGCCGGGGGCCACGCCACGTTGTTTCGCGGTGGCGACAAGTCGGTGGGCGTGTTCACGCCGCCCGCCGCGCCGCTCGATCGCATCCATCGCAATCTCAAGGCGACGTTCGATCCGCACCGGATCTTCGACGGCGGCCGCATGTATCCGGGCTGGTGATATGCAGACCAACCTCGCCACCGAATTCCAGGGTACGGCCGACGGCGAAGAGGCCGAGCGCATCCTGCGCAAGTGCGTGCACTGCGGGTTCTGCACCGCCACCTGCCCGACCTACCAGTTGCTGGGCGACGAACTCGACGGACCACGCGGCCGGATCTATCTGATCAAGCAGGCACTCGAGGGCGCGCCGGTCACTGCGAAGACGCAACTGCATCTGGACCGCTGCCTGAGCTGTCGCGCGTGCGAGACGACCTGTCCGTCCGGCGTGCAGTACGGTCGCCTGCTCGACATCGGCCGCAAGGTCGTCGATGACCGCGTCGACCGGCCATTGGCCGATCGGCTCACGCGCGCCGGCCTGGCGCAGGTGGTGTCGCGGCCCGGCGTGTTTGG
>CADECO010000201.1:0-4225 GCA_902825905.1 uncultured beta proteobacterium | reverse complement strand
GCGATGACGCGCGATCTGTCCGAAGTCGTGCACGCCGAGCTGCCCCGTTTGCAGGCGCTGGTGGCGGCGCGGCCGCGTGAGCGCGTCGCATTCCACGCGCCGTGCACGTTGCAGCACGGGCAGCAGATTCGCGGCGTGGCCGAAGCGATCCTCGGTGCGTGCGGTTTCGATCTCACGCCGGTGGTCGATGCGCATCTGTGCTGCGGCTCGGCCGGGACCTACTCGGTATTGCAACCGCAACTTTCGCAGCAATTGCGCGCCAACAAGCTCGCTGCGCTGCAGGCGGGCAGTCCGGCTGCGATCGCCACGGCCAACATCGGTTGTCTCACCCATCTGCAGGGCGGTACCCCACTCCCGGTGCGGCACTGGATCGTCGCGGTGGACGAGCGGTTGAGCCGCTGAACGGCCGCCGCCGAACGGGACGCAGTTCACACGTGCTTCTGCTGAGATGTCGTCAGAAGTATGAAAGATCGCTAACTTTCGCACGTTGAACTCGGGGTTTGCGCGCGTGGCGCCGCCCGGCGATCGTGCCATCCGGCACCCGCTCCCGACATGCTCTCCAGGAGCCCAACGTGACCCTCCGTTCCATCCATTCCCATCGCTTGACGATGGCCGTCGTAGTCGTCGGCATGGCGCTGGTCGCAGGCTGTGGAAAACAGGATCCGGCCAGCTACACGAAGTCCGCGCAGAGCTATCTCGCCAAGAAGGACTACAAGTCCGCCGCGATCCAGTTCAAGAACGCGATCCAGCTCGATCCCAACGCGCTGGAGACCCGGCTCGCCTATGCGAGCGTGTTGTTCGAGACGGGTGACACCGCCGGCGCGCTAACCGAGTTTCGGCGCGCGCGTGAGCTGGGTGCGGCCCCTGATCGCGTCAATCCGATGATGGCGCGCGCGATGCTCGCGGCGAGCAACTACCAGGCGGTCATCGACGAGTTCGCGGAGATCAGCCTAGGGACCCTCGAAGGCACAGCCGAGTTGCAGGCACTCGTCGGCCACGCCTATACGCGGCTGGACAAGACCAAGGAGGCCAACGCGGCGTTCGCCAAGGCGCTGCGGGCACGTCCGGACCACGAAGGCGCGACCGCCGGCATTGCGCGGCTGGCGCTGATGGCGGGCGACCTGAAGCAGGCGAGCAGCCTGATCGATCGCCTGACCGCGCAAGCGCCGGATGGTGTCGAGACCACTTTGTTGCGCGGCGAGCTGGCGATGGCCAAGGGCGAGGTGCTCGAGGCGATCGATGTGCTGGAGAAGGTGGTCAAGCTGCGTCCGACTGCGACCCAGGCGCGCTACGCACTGGTCTCGGCGCTCTTGCAGAAGCGCGAGTTCGAACGGGCGGCGCAGTATCTGGAAGCCGCGCGCAAGCTTGGTACCCCGGTTCCGGCGATGCTGTATCTGGAGGCCTCGCTTGCGATGATGCAGGAGCGCGTTGGCGACGCGCGCAACCTGGTGCAGTCGGTGCTCAAGGTGCATCCCGAGCACGTGCCGAGCCTGGTGCTTGCCGGCTCGGTCGAACTGCGCGCCGGCTCGCTCGGTTTCGCCGAGGAGTATCTGCGCAAGGCGCTGCTGCTGGCGCCTGACAACGTCACGGCGCGACGCATGCTGGTGGGTTCCTACTCCCGCGGCGGGCAGGCCGATCGCGCGCTCGAGACGCTGCAGCCGCTGCTCAATCGCGTCAACCCCGATGCCGCCACGCTCGCGCTCGCCGGCGAGGTTTATCTGGCCGCCGGCGACATGAAGAACGCTGTGCAGTTCCTGGAGCGCTCGATCGCCGCCGACAAGAACAATCCCGCGATTCGCACCCGGCTTGCGCAAGTGCGGCTGTCAACCGGTGACGCTGCACGAGCGGTGCCTGAGCTGGAAGCGATCGCCCGCGGCCACGACACCGACTACAACGCGGATGTCATTCTGGTGATGAACTACCTGCGCCAGAACGCTCCCGACAAGGCGCTCGCGGCCGTCGCGCGGCTGGCGCAGAAGCAGCCGAACAATCCGCTTACCCACCAACTGGCCGGTGCGGCGCACCAGGCCAAGCGCGATCTGGCCAGCGCGCGCACCAGTCACGAAAAAGCGCTCAGCCTGCAGCCGGCATACGTACCCTCGCTGCGCGCGCTGGCGCAGATCGACGTGCTGGAAGGCAAGTCGGGCGCTGCGCGGCAACGCTACGAGGATCTGGTCTCCAAGAACCAGGCGAACAGCGCGGTGCTGCTCGCCTATGCCGCGACGCTGCGTGGCACCGGCGCCGATGCCAAGGAGATCGGCTCGGTGCTGGAACGGGCCGTGCGAGCGGACTCCGCTGCGGTCGAGCCGCGACTGGCGCTGATCGATCACCTGGTTAGCACTGCCGACGCGCGACGTGCGCTGCAGGTGGCGCAGGAAGCCAACACCCTTATTCCCAACAACCCGCGCATCATCGAGGCGCTAGGGGTAGCACAGCAGGCGGCCGGCAACATCCATCAGGCGATCGAAACGTTGCGCCAGAACGCGTTGCAACAACCGAAGGCCGCACAACCGCAGATCAGGCTTGCGGGCGCATTCGCCGCGGCCAAGGATTACACCCGCGCCGCGCAAACCCTCAAGCGCGCCATCGCGCTCGATCCGCAACGCGTCGATCTGCATCGCGACGTCGCCATCTATCTGGCGCAGGCTGGTCGCACCGACGAGGCGCTGGCCGAAGCGCGCGCGGTGCAGAAGGCGCGGCCCACGGACGCACTGGGCTGGGTGATCGAGGGCGATCTGCAGCAAATGCGCAAGGAATGGCGCGTCGCGCTCGATGCCTATCGCACCGGACAGCGTCTTGGCGGCGAAGCGTTGGTGTCACGTCGGATCATGGCGACGCTCGCCGGCGTCGCCGACAACGTCGAAGCGCGACGCTATGTGGAGCGCTGGAGCAAGGAGAGTGTCCGCGATCCGTTGCCGCGCGTGTTCCTGGCCGAGCGCGAAATGCACGACCGGAAGTTCGCGGCTGCAGCCGATCGGTATCGCGAACTGATCACGCTGCAACCCAACAATCCTACTTTCCTCAACAACCTCGCCTGGGTGAGTGCTCAACTGGGTGAGCCCGGCGCACTGAAGTACGCCGAGGACGCACACCGCCTCGCTCCCGACAGTCCGGCCGTGCTCGATACGCTGGGGTGGCTGCTGATCGAGCAGGGCGACGACAAGCGTGGCCTGGAAATGCTCAACCGGGCGGTCAGCCTGGCGCCGCGCGCGAACGGGATCCGCCTCAACCTCGCGCGCGGACTGATCAAGTCGGGCGACAAGGTCGCCGCTCGCAAGGAACTCGAGTTGATCGCCAAGTCGACCGATCCGAGCCCCGCACGCGACGAAGCGGCGGCCATGCTGAGTAAGCTGTGATGCATGGCTGAGGGGCGTGACGCGGTAGCGCCGAGCCTCGCGTGCGACGTGCGTTACGCTGGCACGGGTGAGTAGCGTGCCGGCCACTGATACCCGGGCCGCTCTGCCGGCCGTTTTTTTCGTACTCGCCGCCATCGCGTTCTACTGGCGCACCGCGTGGACGATGCTCGACACGTGGCTGCGCAGCGACACGTTCGCGCACGGGTTGGTGGTCGTACCGATCGCGTTGTGGCTGGGCTGGCGCGAGCGACACCGCTTCGATGCGGCGGCGATCCGTCCATTCCTGCCGGCGCTGCTGGCGCTGCTTGGTGCTGGCGCGCTGTGGCTGGTCTCGCAATTGGCGGTGGTGAACGTCGGCCGGCAGTTCGCGCTGGTGTTCATGCTCCAGGCCGGACTGATCGCGCTGCTTGGCTGGCGGTTCGCGCGAACCTTCGCCTTTCCGCTCGCGTTCCTGCTGTTCGCGGTGCCGTTCGGAGAATTCACGCTGCCCACGCTGATGGAGTGGACCGCCGATTTCACCGTCGCATCGCTGCGCCTGACCGGGGTGCCGGTGTATCGCGAGGGCATGGACTTCGTGATTCCGTCGGGTTCCTGGTCGGTGGTGGAGGAATGCAGCGGCGTGCGCTACCTCATCGCTTCGTTCATGGGCGGCACGTTGTTCGCGTACCTGGCCTATCGCAGCATCTGGCGTCGTCTCGCGTTCATGTTGCTCGCACTCGCGGTGCCGATCGTCGCCAACTGGGTGCGTGCGTATCTGATCGTGATGCTCGGCCATCTGAGCGACAACAAGATCGCCGCAGGCGTGGATCACCTGATCTACGGCTGGCTGTTCTTCGGCGTAGTGGTGTTTCTTTTGTTCTGGCTCGGCG
>CADECO010000200.1:8602-10342 GCA_902825905.1 uncultured beta proteobacterium | reverse complement strand
CTACGCATCCGGCGCAGATGGTCGGCTGCGACGCGCAGGCTGGTGAGCGCCCAGAGTACGCACGCGAGCGATGCCGCCGCGAATCCCCACCACTGCGGGATCTGCAGGAACATGCTGACGCGCTGGCGTGCCCATTGATCGTACGAGCCTTCGAGCAGCCGCCAGGTGAGCACGATGATGATCAGCGCGAACGCGACGTTCATGATCGCATCGAGCAGGCTGCGCAGACGCGGCGGTGCTTTCATCGTGAAGAAATCGACGATCACGTTCGCGCCGCGCTGGTGGCAGTAGGGCATGAAGCAGGCGATCGCGATGCCCACCAGCAGCTCCACGATCTCGTTGTCGCCCAGCAGCGGCGTGCCGAAACGCGCACCGATCACCGAGGCGATCGTTACCAGCATCGCCCCGATGAGCGCGAGGCCGCCGGCGACGGCCAGCCACTCAGCCGCCTTGGTGAGGCCGCGGCCGAGTCGACCTTCGCTTCGATCCTGCGGCTGCGACTGCGCGTTCAAATATTCATCTCACGATCTCACGCGTGTGCGGCCCTGGGTGCGATCGAATTCCGGGTCTGCAACGACCGCTCGCTTACCGGACCAGTCGCGGCTACTTGCGGCCGTGTTTCGCGGTGATCGCCAGCAGATCGTCGAACATTGCTTTGCCAGGCCGGCCGAGGCGATTCATCTCGCCGATCCACGCGTCGTAGGCGGGTTGCGCAGCTTTTCTCCAGCGCTCGCGCTCGCCTTCGGACAGCGCATACACCGTGTTGCCGTTGTCGCGGATCGCCTTCTTCGCCGGTTCGGTCGTCTCGTCCCACACCTTGCCGATGTACTTCGCGTACTCCATGCCGGAGTTGGCGTCGAACACCTTGCGCAGATCGGGCGAGAGCTTGTCGTACGCTTTCTGGCTCATCAACGTCATCAGCGCGCTCTGGAAGATCGGCGTATCGACGTGCACCTTCGACACTTCGTAGAAGCGGAACGGCTGCGTGATCGCCCAGTTGATCAGCATGCCGTCGACCTGACCGCGGGCGAGCGCTTCGTACACACCCGGCAGCGCAATGCCCACCGGCGTGCCGCCGAACGCCTTGACCGCCTCGCCGATGAACCGGCCGGCCACGCGGATCTTCATGCCCTTCAAGTCATCGAGCGACTTCACCGGCTTTTTCACGGTGTGCAGCACCGCGGCGTCGGTGGCGTGGATGCAGATGATCTTGATGCCCTTGAACTCGTTCGTCAGCAGATGCTTCTGCGCGAACTCCAGGATCGCCGGGCTCATCGTCGCCGACAGCCCGGTGTTCACGAACGGCAACTCGACGCCTTCCATGCCTGGGAAGCGGCCCGGGGTGAAGCCAGGCAGCGTCCAGATCATGTCGACCACGCCGTCTTCCAGTTGCTGCACCAGATCGGCCGCCTTGCCGCCCAACTGCAGGGCGGGGTAAGCCTCGACCTTGATGCGCCCGCCCGATTCCTTGGCGAGCTTCTCCGCCCACGGACCGAGGTGCTTGGTGTGATCGAGCGCCTGCGGTGCGCTGAACGAGTGCAACCTGAAGGTCACGGTTTGCGCCGTGGCCATCGAGACTGATGCCGCCACGATGGCTGCGGCGGCCAGCGGGCGAACAATCGGGTGAACAAGCGGGCAAACAATCCGGCGAACAACTCGGCGAACAATTCGGCGCACGATGGACTCCCCCTCTGTATGTGACGCGGCACTTGGCCCGATGATGGACCCGGGTCATCGTTT
>CADECO010000200.1:0-8502 GCA_902825905.1 uncultured beta proteobacterium | reverse complement strand
TGTCCGCTCGAAAGGAGACATCGATGCCCAAACCGCTCTACGAGGCCAAGACCGGATCACCGCTGGCCGTATCCCAGAATGTCTATCGTGCGTTCGGCGATGCGACCGCCGGCCGCACGCTGCGCGAGCGATTTCGCGTGCCGATCCGCTCGGGCCGCGCCTGGGTGGTGAAGGCGGGCGAAGTCTGTCGGCTGCAGCTTTCCGAAGGGCCGCAGGTCGTCGATCTCAACCTGTGGAGCCTGCACAACCCGCGCGAACGCTTCTGGGCCTCACGCACCAAGCAACTGCACAGCGCACACATGCGCGTGTTCGATCGGTTCTGGTCGTGTCTGCCGTATATGCGTCCGATGGCAACCGTGGTCGCCGATACCGTCGGCTACGGCTACGACAGCGATGGCGCCGGTTGCCATGATCTGCTGGGCACGCGCTGCGATCCGTACGTGCACAAGCTGCTCACCGGGCAGGAGCTCGACTGCTGCTGTCACTCGAATCTGATCCGCGCGATCGCACCGCATCGTCTCGCCGAAGAAGACGTGCACGACGTGCTCAACGTGTTCCAGGTCACCGGCATGACCAACGAAGCGCATCAGTACTACGTGAAACCATGCCCGGCGAAACCCGGCGATTACTTCGAGTTCTTCGCCGAGATCGATCTGCTGGCGGCGATCTCGACCTGCCCGCATGGCGACATGTCGGTGCCGATCTGGGGGCCCAACGCCACCGATCCGCTCAAGGTGTGCCGCCCGCTCGACGTCGAGGTGTACGCGCTCGAGAGCAAGCTGCTCGCCGGCTGGCGATCACCCGCGGTGGCCGACTATGCCGGGCTGCACGGCATGACGGTGAATTGAGGCCAAGCAAGCGTGCGTCGCTGCTGAGGCGACGCGCGCATCGCTAGTCGGGATACTTGTACAAGGCCGGATCGTAAGTGGGCCGGTAGTCGGCGCGCGGGCACTGCAGCATGAGCAGCTCGACACCGTCGTCACCAGCTTGGATGTTCATCGCCGTTTCGGTGTGCGCCACCCACACGCAACTCAGGCGGCCGTAGCGCTTGCCTTCGAGCTGCATGCTGCCGCCGGTGACCACGAAGAACTGTCCGCCGCCTTGCGCGGGATCGGGCGCAGTGGCGCTGGCGTTGGCCGGTACGCGGATCGTCTCGACGCGCATGCCGTCGTCGTCGTGTTGCACCGTGATCGATTCGGGCGTTGCCAGCACGCCAAGTGCAGCGGCCGGCAACGCATGTAGCGGCGCGGAGTGATAGTGCTTCTTGGGCCAGGGCTTCATCTTCGGCCGCGACTCGGGCAGGAACTGCGCGCCGTTGTCCATCATCGGACGCAACGTGAAGTACCACAGGCCTTCATCGCCGGAAGTGATCGGGCCGTAGCCGGTGTAGGCGCCGGCGTAGTGCACGGTGATCGGCTTGACCTCGTTGCGACCGAGTTGGCCGCCGCCGTTGATGATCACCTGAAACTGATTCTGCTCGTGGAAGTGCGGCAGGATCACCTGATTGGGGTCCTGCTCGACCAGCAGCGCGTGCGGCGCAGGCGCGTGCTTGAAGTCGGAGATGATGTACTCGCTCTTCCAGAAACCGGTGCCGTTGGGCAGCACGTAGTGCTTGCGCGAGGTCTGGCTGTCTTCGTAGGTGCGGCCGAGGATCATGCGTGCGACTCCTGAATCTGCGCGTCGAGCTTGCCGGGCGCCCGACATTGGAATCTAGTCGATAATCGCCCGATAAACGAAGCCGATTCTACCCAGCGCCGGGCCCGCTGCGCAGCGCGTGAATCTGCTGGAGCTGAGGATTTTTTTGGTGACTCGCTATCGTATCGGCATCGACATCGGAGGGGGTGTGTACGCTCCAAGAAGGCAGCTTCCGCCGGCGTTACGCCGCCCCCTTGGAAATTCCCCTGAAGTTTGCTTGTCGCTGCCTGTCGCTCGACGATGACTCGCCACCGTATCGGCATCGACATCGGAGGAACGTTTACCGATTTCGCCCTGATCGACGACGATTCAGGCGAGGTGAGCGTCCACAAGCAGCTGACCACGCCCGATGATCCGTCGCGCTGCGTGCTCGAGGGCGTCGAGCGGTTGCTGGCGCGGCGCGGCGTGGCGATCACCGCAGTACAGGGCATCGTGCACGGCATGACGCTCGTCACCAACGCGGTGATCGAGCGCAAGGGCGCGCGCACCGCCATGCTGGTCACGCGCGGCTTCCGCGACGTGGTCGACATCGGCCTGGAACGCCGCTACGACCTGTTCGATCTGCGCTTGAAGTTCGCAGCGCCGGTGGTACCGCGAGCCGACCGGCTAGAGGTCGACGAGCGCGTCCGCCACGATGGCTCGATCGAGTGCGTGCTCGATCCGCTGGCCCTGCGCGAACAACTGCACCGCTTCGTGCACGAACGCGGGATCGAGGCCGTCGCGATCTGCTTCCTCAACTCGTACGCCAATCCGGAGCACGAGCGTCTGGCCGCGCGTGTGCTCGCCGAGCACTTTCCATCGCTCTATGTGAGCGGCTCGGCCGACGTCGTGCCGTTCATGCGCGAGTACGAGCGCTGGACGACCGCGACGGTCAACGCCTACACCCAGCCGGTGATCGACCGCTATCTCGATCGGATCGAGCGCGGCCTGGCCGAGCGCGGCTTTCGCGGCACGTTTCACGTGATGACCTCCAGCGGCGGCGCGGTCACGCCCGCGCTCGCGCGTCGCTATCCGGTGCGGCTGATCGAGTCGGGGCCCGCAGCGGGCATCCTGATGAGCAGCCACCTCGGGCGAGCGGCCGGCGCGGGGCATCTGCTCGCCTTCGACATGGGCGGCACCACGGCCAAAGGCGCGCTGCTGCGCAAGGGAGAGCCGATCAAGCGATTCGACGTGGAGGTCGCGCGCGTGCACGAGCACAAGGCCGGCAGCGGGTTGCCGCTGCGCATTCCGGTGATGGATCTGATCGAGATCGGCGCAGGCGGCGGCAGTCTGGCCGGAATCGACGAGCGCGGGTTGCTGCGCGTGGGGCCGCGCAGCGCCGGGGCCAAGCCGGGGCCGGTCTGCTACGGACAGGGCGGTACGACGCCGACACTCACCGATGCCGATCTGCTGATCGGTTGTCTCGATGCCGGCTTCTTTCTCGGTGGTGCGATGCGACTCGACCAGGCCGCGAGCGAGGCGGCGATTGCGAAGGGGCTTGCCGAGCAATTGGGATTGGACGTGCCGCGCGTGGCGTTCGGCATCCACGAGATCATCAACGAAGACTGCGCCCGCGCTTTTCGCACGCACGCGGCCGAACTGGGGTTCGACGTGCGTCAGTGTGCGATGGTCGCCTTCGGCGGCGCCGGTCCAACCCATGCGATCCGCATCGCGCGCAAGCTGCGCATCCGGCGCGTGATCGTCCCGCTCGGCGCCGGCGTGTTTTCCGCGCTTGGGCTGCTGGTGAGTCCGCTGGCGTTCGAGACGTACCGCTCCCAGCGCGCGCGGCTCGATGCGCTGACGTCCATCGCGTTCGATGAAACGTTCGCCCCGCTCGTGGCCGAGGGACGGCAGGTATTGCGCGATGCGGGCGTTGCCGATGCCGATGTCACGGTGGTACGGCGGCTCGACATGCGATTCGTGGGGCAGGGCCATGACGTCGAGGTGGTTGTGCCCGACAGCGAGACGGCGCGCGTGCTCGAACGGCTGCCCGCGCTGTTCGAGCAAGCCTATGCACAGCGTTATTCGTCGATCATGCCGCGCTCGCCGATCGAGATCGCCGGCTGGAAGGTTGAAGCGGTCGGGCCGCTGCCGATGCGCGCCGCCGGCTATCACTTCAGTCGCGATCCGGCTTCGGGCAAGGACGCAAGAAAAAACGAGCCCGAAGCGGCGGGCAAGGCGCAAGCGACGCGCAAGTCCGCATTGCCTCGCAAGGGCTCCCGGCGCTTGTACGACCCCGATCTTGGCGTGTTCGTCGAGTGCACGGTCTACGATCGCTATGCGCTTAGCCCTGGTGACACCCTCGACGGACCAGCGCTGATCGAAGAGAACGAATCCACCTGCGTCATCGGCGCGGGCGATCGCGTGACGGTCGATGCGCAGCACAGCCTGATTGCCGAGCTGCAACGGGAGGACGCATGAACGACGGCCGATCGGGGCGTGCGCGATTCGATTCGATCGCACTCAAGATCATGTGGGACCGGCTGGTGTCGATCGCCGACGAGATGATCCTGTCGCTGGTGCGCTCGTCGTTCTCGATCACCGTGCGCGAAGGCTACGACCTGTCGTGCGTGCTGTTCGACGGCAATGGTGCGTCGCTCGCGCAGGGCACGTTCAGCGTGCCCGGCTTTACCGGCACCGCGCCGCAGACCGTCGCGCACATGCTCGCGAAATTTCCGCCGCACACGCTTGCGCCCGGCGACGTGCTGATCACCAACGATCCCTGGCTGTGCGCCGGGCATCTCTTCGACATCGCGATCGTGACGCCGGTCTTCCGCGGCGAACGCCTGGTCGGGCTGGTCGGCACGGTCGGCCATGTCTCCGACATCGGCGGCACCAAGGATTCGATGCGCGCGCGAGAGATCTACGAGGAGGGCATCCAGATCCCGCCGATGAAGCTGTTCAAGGCGGGCGTGCCCAACGAGGACCTCTTCACGCTGATCGCCGAGAACGTGCGCAACAACGAGCAGGTGCTGGGCGACCTGCATGCGCTGGTCTCGGCCAATGCGGTCGGCGCGCAGCGGCTCATCGCCTTCATGGACGAGTACGGCATCCACGATCTGCGCGCGCTCGCGAAGATCGTGCAGGACCGCGCGGAGGCGGCGATGCGCGCGGCGATCCGCGCGGTGCCGGACGGCGTCTACACCGGCACGATCTCGAACAACCCGCTCGGCGAGAAGCTCGACTTCCCGGTCAAGATCACGGTGACCGGCGACGCGATGGAGGTGGATTTCGAGGGCGCGCCGCCGCAGCTGCCGCAGGGCGGCTACAACTGCACCATGAACTACACGGCGGCGCACGCGACCTATCCGCTGAAATGCATGCTGACCCCGAATGTCCGCGGCAATGCGGGCTGCTACCGCCCGTTCACGGTCAAGGCGCCGGAGGGCAGCGCGCTCAACTGCCGCAAGCCCGCGGCGGTGAACATGCGCACGCGCGTCGGCTGGTACGTGGCGCCGAACCTGTTCAAGGCCCTCGCGCCGGCGATGCCGGCGCAGGTGCAGGCGAATACCGGCCTGCCCGTCGCGGTCTTCGTCTATGGCCGCGGTGCCGACGGCCGCACCTACAACGATCACCTCTTCATGGGCGGCGGCCAGGGCGCGTCGGAGAAGGCCGACGGCAAGTCCGGCCTGATGTGGCCGACCTCGGCGGCGAACACGCCGATCGAACTCTTCGAGGCGCGGACGCCGGCGGTCTGCCTCGAGAAGGCCTACCTCCCTGACACCGGCGGCGCGGGCGCGCATCGCGGCGGGCTCGGTCAGGTCGTGCGCTTCCGCAAGCTGGCGACCGACGGCCACGCGACATTGGCCGGCGTCTATCCCGAGGGTCGCTTCATGACCTATCCGGGTCTCGCCGGCGGCGCGCCCGGCGGCTCGGTCGGGGCCGACGTGTCAGGCAAGGATCTCGGCACCGGCGCGCTGGTGACGCTGACGCGCGGCGACGAAGTCGTTTCGCTCACGCTCGCCGGCGGCGCCGGCTACGGCGATCCGAAGAAGCGCAGCCTCGACGCCATCGATCGCGATCTCGCCGAGGGCTACGTCACGCCCGAAGGCGCCGAGCGCGACTACGGCGTCGTCGTGCGCAACGGCAAGGTCGACCGCGCGGCGAGCCCGAAGCGGTAGCGGATCCTCAGACGCCCCTCCTCGAATGAGGAGGGGCGTCTGAGCTAAATTCTCCGCCGCGCGCCGCGGCTCTCGGTCCCCGCGATGAACACGCCGGCGGCGATGATCACGACGGCGCCGACCCAGGTCCACGCGTCGGGCAAATCGCCGAACAGCGCATAGCCGACGCCGACCGCGGCGATCAGCTGCACGTAGTTGAAGGGCGAGATGATGCCGGCATCGGCGTAGCGCATCGCGCGCGCGACGCAGTAATGCCCGATCGCGCCGATCAGCCCCATGCTCGCCATCAGTGCGGCGTGCAGCCAGGTCTTCGGCATCACGAAGGACCACGGCATGAACATCGACATCACGATCGCGCCCGCCAGCACGTTGTAGAGGATCGACGTCTCCGGCCGGTCGTGGCCGGCGACCATGCGCGCGAACACCTGGTACAGCGAGTAGAAGGCCGCGCTGACGAAGATCGCGACGCTGGCCCACTGGAAGACGTCGCCGCCCGGGCGGATCACGATCACCACGCCGACGAAGCCGACGAGGACGGCGCAGAACCGGCGCGGCTCGAGCCGCTCGCCCAGCAGCGGCAGCGCCATCAGCATGACCAGGAAGGGCGAGACGAAGTTGATCACCGACGCCTTGGCGAGGCCGATATGCGGCAGCGCAAAGAAGAACAGCGTCGTCGAGATCAGCATCGTCAGCGACAGCGACAGCTGGATCCAGGGGCGGTTGGAGCGGAACAGCGACAACCCGTTGCGCGGCCCGAACACCACCAGCACGCAGACGAGGTGCGAGACCAGCCGCGCCCAGAT
Organism: uncultured beta proteobacterium; assembly: GCA_902825905.1. Lineage (GTDB taxonomy): Bacteria > Pseudomonadota > Gammaproteobacteria > Burkholderiales > SG8-39 > CADEDU01. Next base: position 1,904 of record CADECO010000200.1, on the reverse strand, counting down.
GATCTGCTCAGGCGGGTAATTCTGCGCGAGCAGCTTGCCGACGCCGTTCATGAACGGCAGCACGGTCCCCGCGATGCACATCAGGCCGATGCCGAGCAGCGGACGGTTGGAGACGAGCTGAGTGGCGGGTGGCACGGGCGATTCCAGGATCCAATTGACCGCGTTCCGCGGCATGCAGGGCGTGCGGTTAGCGAAGTGCCCGCATGCGCGCCGCGCGCCGCGGAATGGCTTCGCCTAGACTGCCCGCATGTCCTCCGCATCGGAAACCCCCGGCATCGGGTTCCACCCGCCTCTGCTGCACGCGGCCGCCTTCGCAGCCGGCTGGGCGCTCGACCGCTTCGTCGCGACGCTGCCGATCCTTCCCACGCCGTCGCGGACCCTCTCGATCGGGCTCGGCGTGGCGCTGGCCACCGTAGGGATTCTGATCGCGCTCTGGGCAGCCTGGACGATGCATCGCGCCCGCACCGGCATTCCGGTGCATCACCCTGTCAACGCGCTGGTGACGAGCGGGCCCTTCGCGTGGTCGCGCAATCCGATCTATCTCGCGCTCAACCTGATTTATGGCGGCGCTGCATTCGCGCTGTCGCTCGCATGGCCTCTCGTGCTGTTCCCCGCCGTGCTGGTCGCCTTGCGCGTCCTGGTCGTCGACCGCGAGGAGCGCTTCCTCGAGCGCCGCTTTCCGGACGTCTACCCGGCCTATCGCGCGCGCGTCCGCCGCTGGCTGTGAGCGCGAACTCAACGCTGGTCGCGCAGCGGCGCGCGGTTAGAGTGCGGCCCGTATTCTTGAGTCCGCGTCCAGGAGTTGCGAGTTGACCATTGCGAGCCAGCCGATCCGCATCGGCGTCGATATCGGCGGCACGTTTACCGATCTTCAGATTCTCGATGCGCGCCGTGGTGCGATCCACAGCCACAAGATCGCAACCACGCCGGCGGATCCCTCGATCGGCCTGATGGAGGGCGTGCACGAGGCGGCGCAGCGCTTCGGCTTCGCTCTCGGCGATGTTGGTTACCTGCTGCATGGCACGACCATCGCGACCAACGCGGTGCTCGAGCGCAAATTCCCGCGCGGCGCGCTGGTGACCACCGCCGGATTCGAGGACGTCCTCGAGATCACCCGTCACGCGCGCCGCGAGGTCTACTCGGTGCGGCCGCGCCCCTTCCCGGTCCTGATCCCGCGCGATCGCCGGCTCGGCATCGTCGAGCGCATGACCGCGGCCGGTGCCATCGAGACGCCGCTCGCAGCGACGGCGCTCGACGACCTCGCCGGGCGCCTCGCGAAGCTCGATGTCGCCACCATCGCGATCGCGCTGCTCAACGCCTACGTCAATCCGGCGCATGAGGAGGCGATCAAGGCACATCTCTCGCGCGCCCTGCCCGGGGTCGAGTTGTCGATCTCCTCGGAGATCAGCCCCGAGATCCGGGAATACGAGCGCAGTTCGACGACCGTGCTGAACGCGCTGCTGATGCCGGTGGTGAAGGCCTATCTCGAGCGCCTCGCGCAGCGCATGGCGGCGGAGCGCTTTGCACCGCGCCTGCTGATCGTGCAGTCGAACGGCCGCGTGTGCACCCCGGACACGGCTGCGCGCGAGCCGGTGCGCCTGCTGCTCTCGGGGCCCAGTGGCGGCGCGCTTGCCGCGCTCCATCTCTCGCGCGCGCTCGGCGAGAAGGCGCTGGTCGGTGTCGACATGGGTGGCACCAGCTACGACGTCTCCGTCGTGCGCGACGATCGCATCGATCTCGTGAACCAGGGCGAGATCGATCGACTGCCGGTGCGCGTGCCGATGGTGGAGATCCGCACGATCGGCGCGGGCGGCGGCTCCATCGCGCGGGTCGACGCCGGCCGTCGACTCGGCGTCGGCCCCGAGAGCGCCGGCGCCCGCCCGGGTCCGGTCTGCTACGGCCAT
>CADECO010000199.1:7716-10365 GCA_902825905.1 uncultured beta proteobacterium | reverse complement strand
GCCTTGGCGATGACCACTGCCCTGCGGTTTCGAGACGATGCTTATCTGCGTAGCTGCGAGGCGAGCGTGATCGCGTGCGACGCTCGCGGCATTCAGCTGGACGCCACGGTGTTCTACTTCACCAGCGGTGGGCAGCCGGGCGATGCCGGCACGCTCACGACCGCCGATGGCACGATGATCACGATCGTCGACGCCATCAAAGGCGATGCGCCCGGCGAAGTCATTCACGTGCCCGCGCCCGGAAGTACGCTTCCGGCGGTGGGTGCGCGGGTCACGGCGACGATCGACTGGGACCGGCGCCATCGCCACATGCGGCTGCACACCTGCATGCATCTGCTCTGTGCGGCAGTGGGGGCGCCGGTGACCGGTGGCCAGATCCATGGCGATCGCGCGCGGCTCGATTTCGATTTGCAGGGCGGGCAACTCGATGCAGCGCAGATCGAAGCGCGGCTGAACGAGTTGGTCGCCACCGGCCACGCCGTAGGCACGCGCTGGATCACCGACGAAGAGCTTGCGGCCAATCCCGAGCTGGTGCGGACCATGAGTGTGCGTCCGCCCGTTGGCGCGGGGTCGGTACGGCTGGTCGACATCCCCGGCGTCGATCTGCAAGCCTGCGGCGGCACGCACGTGCGCGATACCAGCGAGATCGGTCGCGTCAAGGTGCTGGAGATCCTGTCCAAGGGCAAGCGCAATCGGCGCGTGATCATCGGCTTTGCCGAGCATTGATTGCGCGATCGGCGATGGCGAGTGCGGGTTCCATGGGTTCGTCGGCAAAGAGTACGTTCTCCATCCGCGACGCGACGGCTAGCGACATCGCGGCGGTGACGGCGATCTACGCCGAGCACGTGCGACACGGCACGGCGACGTTCGAGATCGAGCCGCCCGATCACGTCGAGATGCTGCGTCGATTCACCGAGCTGAGCGCGCAACGCTGTCCGTGCTTCGTTGCGGAGCGGGCGGGCGCCGTGCTCGGGTACGCCTATGCCGGGCCGTTCCGCACCCGGCCGGCTTACCGATTTACCGTCGAGGACTCGATCTATCTCGACGCGGCGGCGCAGCGTCAGGGTGTCGGCCGCGCGCTGCTCACGCGTCTGATCGACGCCTGCACCCTGTGGGGTGCGCGGCAGATGATCGCGGTCATCGGTGATCGGGCCAATGCCGGATCAATCGCGCTGCACCGCGGCTGCGGATTCGCCGATGCCGGCGTGCTCGAAGCCAGCGGGTTCAAGTTCGGCCGCTGGATCGATACCGTCTTGATGCAGCGCGCGCTGGGTGAGGGCGCGCAGACGCTGCCGATCGATCGTCGGTAGGCAGTCTGTACTACCGCGGGAACGCGGCGCTATGATCGCGGTGCGCTTCCCTCCAACGCGGCGCACGCAAGCATGCGAGGAACCGATGCGACGAGTACACGATATGGGCGGCCTGCATGACGGGCCCGTACCACGCGAGGAGCACGACTGGGAGCCCTACGCGAAACGCACCCAGGCGATGAACACCCTGCTTCGCTCGCCGAGCCGGGGTATGGTCTCGCTGGACGAAATGCGGCGCAACACCGAGGATCTCGCCGATTCGTACGGCAAGCTCAACTACGACGAGCGCGTCGTGCATTCGCTGGCGCAGGTGCTGCTGCAGCGAGGCGTGATCACGATCGAGGAATTGGGCGGCAAGATGGCTGAAATCGAGGCTCGCCAACGACAGCAAGGTCAATCGACATGAGCGCGAATCCATCTGCGGTACCAGCGCGGTTCAAGCGGGGCGACCCCGTGCGCGTACGGCGCACCTTTCCGCCGGGGCACATTCGGACGCCGTACTATTGCCGCGGCCATACCGGCACGATCGAGCGCATCTGCGGTGCGTTTCCGAATCCGGAAGAGCTGGCCTACAACCGCTCCGGCCTGCCCGCGCAGCCGCTGTATCGGGTGCGATTCAAGAGCACGGACCTGTGGCCCGACTACCGCGAAGACCCGACCGACGTCGTCGAGATCGAGATCTTTCAGCACTGGCTCGAACCTGCCTGAAACCGCCGCGACTGCTCGAAGGCTCCCATGAACACACATGCCGACGCGCCCGCCGAGGAGGACATCCACGGCTACTACAAACGGATGCAGGCTGCGGTCGAAGAACTGCTGATCCTGAAGGGCATCTTCACGCAGGCCGACGTCGATCGCACGGTCGAAGAAATGGACGGACGCGACTATCGGCGCGGCGCGAAAGTGGTCGCGCGGGCCTGGGTTGATCCTGCGTTCAAGGCGCGCCTGCTTGCCGACGCCAAACAAGCGGTGGCCGAACTCGGCTACGACAACGGGCCGCTGTTGCATCTGATCGCGCTGGAGAACACGCCGCAGCTTCACAACGTCGTCGTGTGCACATTGTGTTCGTGTTACCCGCGCATGCTGCTCGGTCTGCCTCCGGCCTGGTACAAGAGCAAGGAATACCGCAGTCGCGTCGTGCGCGAGCCGCGCGTCGTGCTCGAAGAGTTCGGACTCGAGCTTGCCCCCGGCACGAAGATCCGCGTGCACGACTCGTCGGCCGACATGCGCTACATGGTGTTGCCGATGCGGCCGGCCGGAACCGACGGCTGGAGTGAAACGCGTCTGGCCGAACTGGTGACGCGTGACAGCCTGATTGGTACCGAACTGCCGCGAGCGG
>CADECO010000199.1:0-7616 GCA_902825905.1 uncultured beta proteobacterium | reverse complement strand
TCACCTCGAACTGCATCCCTTCGTGCAGCGTCTCGCCGATGCCGCTGACGATGATCGCGTTCTGTCCGAACGTGATGCCGCCGCCCACGCGCGGATTGGCGCGATAGGTGGCGAGCGTTCGTAGCGGCTCCGCGCCGCGCGCGCCGGTGGTCTGGTCGGTGGTGGTGATTTCGCAGCGAGTGCACGGCTTGACCACACGCAGCGTGATGTTCCCTGAGGTGAGCGTGTCGATGTAATCCTCCTCGTATGCGTCCAGGCCGGTGATCACCAGGTTCGGCCGGAAGCGGTTCATCGGCAGCGGCTCGGGCAGGCGAGTGTTGAGATCGGCGAGCGACGCTTCGCCCATCAGCAGGAGCGGAAAGCCGTCGCTGAATCGATTGAGCGCCACGTCGGCGCCGGTCCAGGTCGCATCGCTCGCACGCCGGACGGATTCATCCCACCGGACCAGCCGGAAGTGCCCGCCGAGGCATTCGGCCAGCCAGCTCGCGGCGAGCTCACCTTCGTCCAGCGCCTGGATCCGCTCGCCCCAGATCGATACCGACGCGCGCATCGATGGCGCGCGATCCAGCGCAATGATGAGATCGGGGAGCCCCGGTGAAGTCATTGTTAGCGATGCATGATCAATCCTGCATGCGATGCGAGCGAGCTGCGGATGCGTGCGCTGCGTGATGAACTCACCCGCCTCGTCGACGAGCATCCAGCTTCGGTCCCAGCTCAGGCCGGTTGTCGTGAGTCGTGAAGATCGAGCTGGAATCGACCCGCATGATTTGACCGGATAAGCGCAAAGTTGAGACAGTTTTGTCGTGAACATAAGGTTGTACTGTTTCCTTACGCCGTCAGTCGATATGGAGCATCCCCTACATACTCCTTAAAAAATAAGCACTAACAACAGAGTTCGATCGATGTCTTTGGATGTTGCAACAAAAGAAGAACATTCTTTAACAAAAATGTTGTCAGAATACGTCTACGACATACCGAGTTAGTTGTTAAATGCACGCCGCACGTTTTGTATCCATGTAGTTGATGGGGTGTGCACCTTCTGGTCGGGAAGCCGTGTTGCAACGAATCGCCGGAGTGGCAATGCGGAGTAGGTGGTCGTCGAAATGGGCAACGAACAAGACCAACTGTGACCGAGGATTACGTTGATCGAGCCAACAAGCCCAATAAGAGAGACGAATCGATGAGCGATACAGTAGTGAAGTCCGCCGCGCGCGTGCTCGAGGTGTTCGAGTTCTTCGCGGGCCGCAAGGCGCCGGCGACCGTGGGCGAAGTGTGCGCGAGCCTCGGGTACCCGCAATCCAGTACTTCGGTCCTGTTGAAGAGTCTGCTGACATTGGGCTATCTGTCGTATGACGGCACGACCAGGCGTTACGCCCCTTCGGTCAAGGTGGCGCGGCTCGGAAGCTGGATCACCAGTTCGGCCGACGGCCTCAATGAGCCATCGCAACCCGGTTCCAGCTCGGACCACTCCTCGCCGATGGCATCGCTCTGACCCGGCGATGACCCTCAGCTCAGCATGACGCGAAGGGCGCCGATGGCGCCCTTCTTCATTTCGGGACCCGGCCGGATATTCCCGCGACCCGGCGCATTCCCCCGACTCGGCACATGAGTACGGTTGGGGCGTTGTCTTTCGGCGAACGGGTCGAGACAATCAGGCATGCGCATACGAGTGTTGTCCGATCTGCACATCGATTTCGGCGGGGAGTATTTCCCGCCTGACTGCGGCGAAGATCTCGTCATCCTGGCTGGGGACATCTGCGAGGGGCTCGCGGGGGTCGATTGGGCGCTGCGGGCGTTTCCCCGGACGCCGATCATCTACGTGCCCGGCAACCACGAGTTCTACGGCGCCGAGCGCGATGCCTTTCGTGCCGCGCTGCGCGATAGGGTTGCCGACCTGCGGGTACCGCGCCTGCATCTGCTCGACGACGCGGCGATCACCTTTCAAGGGCTGCGGCTGATCGGGTCGACACTGTGGACCGACTTCCGCCTGTATGGTGAGTCGGCCGCCGACGTGCAACGCGCGATGGCGGCCTGCCAGCGCTATCTGCTCGACTTCCGGCACATCCGTGTAGCCGACGCGAGCGCGGGCCCACGACTCATCGTGCCCGAGGACACGCTGATCTGGCATCGCCAGGCACGCCAATACCTTGGGCTGGCGCTAGCCTCGGGCGACCCGGCCAAGACGATCGTGATCACGCATCACGGACCGCATCGCAAGAGCCTCGCCCCGCGCTTTGCAGACGATCTGACTTCGGCAGGTTTTCTCTCCAACCTCGGGCCGCTGGTCAGCCGCGCGAAACTGTGGATCCACGGCCACACCCATACGAGCTTCGATTACGCACTGGGCGAGGCGCGAGTGGTGTGCAATCCGCGCGGCTACTGTCAGCCCGACGGCTCGGCGTGCGAAAACCCTGAATTCCGCTGGGACTTCATCGTCGAGCTGTGAGCGCGTCAAAGGATGCGTGCGCCAGCTCGGGGAACCACGCGCCTCGTTCTAAGGCGCTCCGGGATGCTCACGGAAAAAATAAACCTCGGGGCCGAAGAGGAGGATGGGAGAGAGTAGCCCCGAGGTGTTCCACAGAGGAGCCTTGCCATCAGCCGACCAACCTCGGAGGTCGACTGAATGAAACCTTCACGCGCACGTAGTTGCAGCTACGAACCCGGCCGCAACATCGAACCAGGTGCGAGAGACCCGATCGAGGGCAGCGTCATCGTCAGCACGACCGCGACCACCACCGCGACGACGATTACGCCGACGTATCCAATCGTCTCGAGCCAAGGTCTCGGCATGCGCATACGACCCTACACGTGTCGTGCCTAACAAACAGCGAACCCGATGGATGTTAGGCAGCACCCCTATATTTGTCCAATCGAATTTGTGGATCTAAACTATCGATGCCATGGATATCCGAAACGTCGATCTGAACCTGCTCGTCGTACTCGACGCACTGCTCGCCGAGCGCAGCGTGACGCGTGCCGCGCAGCGGCTGCACCTGTCGCAGTCGGCCACCAGCGCGGCGCTCGCGCGGCTGCGCGACGTGTTCGGTGACCCGCTGTTGCTGCGCACCGCGGGCGGCATGCTGCCCACCAGTCGTGGCGCCGAACTCGAACTGCCGGTGCGCACCTGGGTGGCCGACATCGAACGCATGGTGCAGGCCACGCGAACGTTCGATCCCCGCGCCAGCGCCACGACGTTCACCATATCGGCGTCGGACTACGTCGAGTTCACGGTGTTGCCCCGGCTGATCGATTTCCTCGAAGCCAACTCGCCGAGTTCGCGGCTGGCGGTCAAGCCGATGGAGATCGAGGCGATCGGCCGGCTGCTCGAGGCGGGTGAGATCGACCTGGCGCTGATGAGCACTGCCAACGCGCCGCCCGATGTGCGTTCCCGTCCGCTTTACACCGAGCGTTTCGTGATCGTCGCCAGACGCGAGCATCCGCGTGTGCGGCGCACGCTCGACCTGGACACGTACTGCGACCTGGACCACGTGATGGTGTCGGCGCGCGGTGGCGGGTTCACCGGCGCCATCGACGAGGCACTGGCGCAAGTCGGGCGCAAGCGTCGGGTGAAACTGTCGGTCCCGCACTATCTGCTGGTGCCCGAGGTGGTGATGCGCACCGACATGATCAGCGCGCTGCCCGAGCGGCTGGCCCGCGCCTATTCCGACCGCCTGCGCATCGTTCAGCCACCGGTACCGGTGCGCGGTTTCACGATCGCGCAGGTCTGGCACGAACGCACTCACCGGGACCCTTCGCAGATCTGGTTGCGCGAGTCGGTGGTAAAGCTGGTTGCCAAGCTCGGTCGCCTGCCTGATCCGGCCGCGTCGAGTGTTTCACCCTCGGCGAAAGGAGCCGCGCGTCTTGTGTCGTTGTAAGACCGTCGCCACCCGCAGCCCGCGTTGCCCAGGCCCGTCGACTGCACGCGTTCAGCGCGTGCCCGCGCGACTACAATGCACACTCGTATCGCAGAATCTCGAGCGGCCCCGGCGCGATCGCCCGGCTGCTCCCCAGGAGCCGTCATGCGAGATTATTGGTTGAGCAAACTGTTCTTCGATCTGCAGACACCCGCGGCGGCCGACGAGTACCGCGCCGATCGCGACAAGGTGCTGCAGCGCTACCCGCTGAGCCCCGAAGCGAAGCAGGCGATCGTGTCCGACGACGTCGAGGCGCTATCCAAGCGCGTCAACCCGTACCTGCTGCGGTTCTACTTCGTCATCGCGGGCATGTCGGAGGCCGACTTCGTTGCGCGGCTGCGGGCAATCAAACCGCAACAGGAGGCGGCTCATGGCTGAACTCGTCGGCGTCTATGCGGCGAGCCACGCGCCGCTCCTGGTCCGCGCATTCGACGCGGCCACCAAGGAAGCTGGTGCTGCCGCGCTCGCGGCGTATCGCGAAATCGGCCGGCGCATGGCCGCGGCCAAGCCCGACATCCTGGTGATCGTCTCGCCCGATCATTGGGTGAACTTCTTCATCAACAACTTGCCGTCGATCTGCGTGGCGGTCGGCGAGGAGCACGTCGGTCCGCCGGAACCGTGGATGAAGGGGTTTCCGTATCGCACGCTGCGCGGCCACCCCGCGTTCGCCAATCATTTGATGAAAACCGCGTTCGATCATGATTTCGAGCCCGCGGCCTCGCATCGACTGGAGCTCGATCACGGCATCTGCATTCCGCTGTGGAAGATGGAACTGCCGCAGGCGCCTGCGCTTGTGCCGGTGATCATGAACACCGTCGAGCCGCCGATGGTGAGCGTGCGCCGCTGCTTCGCGTGGGGCGATCTCATCGCCCAGGCGGTGCGTTCCTTCCCGGGGAACGCACGGGTGGCTGTGCTGGCCACCGGCGGGCTCAGCCACTCGATCGGGGAGCGCGACATGGGCCGCATCGACGAGCCGTTCGATCTTGAGTGCATGGAGCACTTCGCCAAGAGCGATCGCGCCACGCTGACGAGGTTTCTCGATGCGCGCATGGAAGCCGCCGGCAACGGTGCGGCCGAAACGCGCAACTGGGTGGTAGCCCATGCCGCCGCCGGCGAGCGCGGCTTCGAGAAGATCCTCTACTACCCGATCCCGCAGTGGTACGTCGGATGCGGCTGGGCGGCGTGGAACGTCGGCGCGCACTGATGGAACCTGCTATCGGCTCGCGCGCCTATACGGATGGAGCCGGGCATCCACGACGTGCGCGCATCGGCCCGACAGCGCCACCGCCTCGACCATGAATCCCCCGCGCGCGACCGCCCTGCCGCAACCGGACACGCGCGCACTCACGAGTTGGCGCAAGTTCTGGGCTGAACGCTTCGGCATCGCGCCGTTCCTGCCGATGTCGCGCGCCGAGATGGAGGCGCTCGGCTGGGATGCCTGCGACATCATCATCGTTACCGGCGATGCATACGTCGATCATCCGAGTTTCGGCATGGCGATCGTCGGCCGGGTGCTCGAAGCGCAGGGCTTTCGCGTCGGCATCATCGCGCAGCCCGACTGGCGCAGCGCCGACGCGTTCAAGGCGCTCGGCCGACCGAAGCTGTTCTTCGGCATCACCGCCGGCAACATGGACTCGATGGTCAATCGCTACACCGCCGACCGTCGCATTCGCTCCGACGACGCCTACACGCCCGACGGTGAAGGCGGCAAGCGGCCCGACCGCTCGGTGATCGTCTACGCGCAGCGCGCGCGCGAGGCGTACAAGGAAACGCCTGTGGTCGTCGGCGGCATCGAAGCGAGTCTGCGACGCATCGCGCACTTCGACTACTGGTCGGAGAAGGTGCGTCGCTCGATCCTCGTCGATGCGAAAGCCGACGTGCTGCTCTACGGCAATGCCGAGCGCGCGATCGTGGAACTGGCGCATCGGCTCGGGCGCGGCGAGTCGATCGACACCATCACCGACTTGCGTGGCACCGCCTTCATGCGGTCCGCAACGCCGGAAGGTTGGATCGAGATCGACTCCTCGACGATCGACACGCCCGGCCCGCTGGCACCGCCGGCGGATCCCTATGCGATGGAGCCGACTTCGGGCACCGCAGCGCATGCCGCCAAGCCCATGGCGCAGGTCGTGAAGTTCGTCCATCAGGTGAAGAACGCCGATCGTGCCCGCAGCGTGATCCGTTTGCCGGCCTACGACGCCGTGGTCGACGATCCGGTGCTCTACGCCCACGCGTCGCGTGTGCTGCACGTCGAATCCAATCCGGGCAACGCGCGCGCGCTGGTGCAGCGTCATGGTGACCGCGACGTGTGGATCAATCCGCCGCCCGTGCCGCTCACCACGGCCGAGATGGACTGGGTGTATGAGCGGCCCTATCAGCGCGTGCCGCATCCGTCGTACGGCAAGGCGAAGATCCCCGCGTACGAGATGATCCGCTTCTCGATCGCGATTCAGCGCGGCTGCTTCGGCGGATGCACCTTCTGCTCGATCACCGAACACGAGGGCCGCATCATCCAGAGCCGCTCCGAGGATTCGATCATTCGCGAGATCGAGGCCGTGCGCGACCACGTGCCCGGCTTCACCGGCGTGATCTCCGATCTGGGCGGACCCACCGCGAACATGTGGCGCATCGCCTGCAAGTCGCGCGCGATCGAGGCGGCGTGCCGGCGGCCATCGTGCGTGTATCCGGGCATCTGCCCCAACCTGAATACCGATCACGCGCCGCTCGTCAAGCTCTACCAGCGTGCGCGCGCCGTGCCCGGAGTGAAGAAAGTGCTGATCGGTTCGGGTGTGCGCTACGACCTCGCCAACGAATCACCGGCTTACGTCAAGGAACTCGCGCAGCACCACGTCGGCGGCTATCTGAAGATCGCGCCCGAGGCGTTGAGCGAAGGCCCGCTCAGCAAGATGATGAAGCCGGGCATGGGCCAGTACCACCGCTTCAAGGAGCTGTTCGACAAGTACTCGAAGGAGGCGGGCAAGGAGCAGTATCTGATTCCGTACTTCATCGCGGCGCACCCGGGCACCACCGACGAAGACATGCTCGAGCTCGCGCTGTGGCTCAAGCAGAACAGCTTTCGCGCCGATCAGGTGCAGGCGTTCCTCCCTTCACCCATGGCGACCGCGACCGCGATGTATCACTCGGGCCGCAACCCATTGCGCAAGATCACGCCGGACAGCGAACAGGTGTTCATCCCGAAGGGCTTGCGCCAGCGCCGGCTGCACAAGGCGTTCCTCCGCTATCACGATCCGGAGAACTGGCCGATCCTGCGCGAGGCGTTGCGTCGCATGGGGCGTGCCGAGTTGATCGGACCGGGGAAACACCATCTCGTGCCGGTGCATCAGCCGATCGGCACGGGTGTTGCGCCCGAGGGCAAGCGGCGCGGTGCCACGCACGTCGAGAAGATCGCGCGCAGCCGCGACAACAAGCTTGTGCAGCGTGGCGCACCGGCTGCGGATCCACGCGGCATCAACCTGCGCGGCAATGCAAAGCCTGCCGTCCCGGTAGACCAGCCCGCCGCGGCGAACGGCAATAAAGCGGCGCGCGCGGCGCCGTTTCGCACCCAGCACACCGGCTTGCCAGTGATCGCCGAGAAGACCGGCAAGTCACCCAAGCTGGCACAGCGGCGTGCACAGGCCCGCGGACCGCAGCGAGGGCTCAACCGGCCCGGCAGTCCTGTCGGGCGCGGTAAGCGGCGCTAGC
>CADECO010000198.1:6816-10404 GCA_902825905.1 uncultured beta proteobacterium | reverse complement strand
GCAGGCAGCGCTGGCGCGGGCCAAGGTGCTCTACGGCATGCTCGACAAGCGATTGGCGCAAAGTGCGTATCTCGCGGGCGCGGAGTTCTCGCTGGCCGACGTGATGATGGCACCGCTGCTCACGCGGCGAACCTGGCACGGTGTCGATCTCAACGAAGTACCGAACGTCAAGCGTTGGTACGAGGCAGTCACGGCACGACCGGCCGCGAACGAAGCGTTCTCCGACGCGCCATTGAAGTAAGTTCCCAGGGGGTCGCCGCCATGAACCGTGCACTGCTGTGGATCGTGCCCATCGTAGTCATCATCGGGGCGGCGCTCGGCTACTACTTCTGGCGTCATCAGACGCCTCCACCCAAGCCTGCGCCGCGGGTCGAAGCGCCGATCAAGCCGGCTACACCCGAGCCGCCGAAAGAAGAGGCGAAGACCGAGCCGGAGATCGAGCACCCGATCGAGTCAACGCAAGCCGCAGATCCGGAGCAGAACCGCGACAAGCCGCGCCCGATCACGCTCAACGACAGTGACGACGCCGTCGTAGGCTCGCTGGGGCCGATCGTCGATCCGAAGCGCCTGCGCCAGTACGCCGTGGTGCAGGAGTTCGTCCGGCACATCGTGGCCACGGTCGACAACTTGCCGCGCGAGAAGGTGTCGTCCCGCATCAACGTGGTGCGACGCACCCCGCCGCCATTCAAGGTGCTCGGCAACGAAGACAATCGCACGCTCGACCCCGCCAACTACGCGCGCTACCAGTCCGCGGTTCAGTTCTTCGAATCGCTCGATGCGCGTCGGCTCGCCGCGGTGTACGTGCGCTTCTATCCGCTGTTCCAGGAGGCGTATCGCGATCTGGGCTATCCCACCGGGTACTTCAACGATCGCCTGGTCGCAGTCATCGATCACATGCTCGCCGCGCCCAACGTGCAAGGGCCGATCAAGCTGGTGCAACCCAAGGTGTTCTTCCTGTTCGCCGATCCGGAACTCGAAGCGAAGTCGGCCGGACACAAGATCATGATCCGCATCGGCGAGGCCAACGCAAGCAAGGTGAAAGCCAAGCTGCGCGAGTTCCGCGCCGCCGTCACCGCTCGGAAGCCTTGACCGGACGAGCGCGGGCCCGCGTCACATAGCGGCACGGATCGCTCGCGCGGTATCCTCCCGCACGGGAGGTGCACCACCTTGAAATTCGCGTTGTGGGATCACGTCGATCGCTCCGGTCGACCGCTTGCCCGTCTGTTCGACGAGCGCCTCGAATTCGTGGCGGCCGGTGACGCCGCGGGCTTCCACTGCCTGCACGTCGCCGAGCATCACGCCACGCCGCTCAACCTCGTGCCGGTGCCCGGCGTCTATCTCGGTGCGGTCGCGCGCGTCACCAAACGCATGCGGCTGGGGCCGCTGTGCTATCTGCTGCCGCTCTACTCGCCGCTGCGGCTGATCGAAGAGATCTGCATGCTCGACCAGCTCAGCGGCGGCCGGCTCGATGTGGGCGTTGGGCGCGGCGTGTCTCCGTTCGAGCTCAACTTCCACAACGTCGACCCCAACAGCGCGCGCGAAGTTTTCACCGAAGTGCTGGAGATCCTGGTGAAGGGCTTCGGCGCCGAGCGGCTGAATCACGAAGGCAAACGCTTCCGCTACAAGAACGTGCCGATGGAGCTGCAACCGCTGCAGCGTCCGCATCCGCCGATCTGGTATCCCTCGTCCAACGAGGGCAGCGCACGCTGGGCCGGTGAGCGCGGCTACAACTACGTGACGCTGGGTTCGATGGAGCGGGCGAAGAAGAACATCGACGCCTTTCGCGCGGGCCTCGCCACCCGCTCGGGCGCCGACGTGCCGAGCGCCGCGCACCCGGGCGGCGTGGCCATCGGCGTGAACCGGCACATCATCGTGGCCGACACCGACGCGGATGCGTTGCGCATCGCCAAGCCCGCACACGAGGTCTATCACGCCAGCCTGTCCAAGCTGTGGCGCGAGAACGTGCAGGGGCCGAGCATCCTGCTGCCCTCGACCGAGCACGTCGAACAGGAGATCGCCGCGGGCTCGACCATCGCGGGCAGCCCCGATACCGTGCGCAAGGCCATCGCGGCGCAGATCGACACGCTCGGCCTGAACTACATGCTGTGCGGTTTCTATTTCGGGGACATGAAGCACGAGCACGCCATGCGCTCGCTGTCGCTGTTCGCCACCGAGGTGATGCCGGCACTGACGGCAGCGTGAGCACGCAGGCGCACGACGGCGCGGATCGGGAATCGAAGCAACGGTCGCCGGCGGATCCGGTGGACGATCCGCGGCGCAGTTCAACGCGCAGCTCAACCTCCCCCGAGCCAGCGCCTTCGCGCTACCGCTGGGCGATGCTCGCGGCGCTGTGGTTCGGCTACCTCGGCTTCGGCGTCGTCAACGGTTCGCTCGCGCCGCTGATCGCCCCGATCGGCGATTCGCTCGGCCTGGGCCACTCGGCGATGGGCGTGGTGATGGGCGCCTGGGCGCTCGTCTACATTGCTGCCGCCGTTCCCTCGGGCACGGTGCTCGACCGGTTCGGCACGCGCACCGGTTTCGCCGCCGGGGTCTTCCTGGTTGCGTTGTCGGGGTTCGCCCGCGCCGTGGCCGTCGATTTCGTCACGCTCTTCCTGGCGGTGGCGATCTTCGGCGTGGGCGGCCCGCTGATGTCGGTGGGCGCACCGAAGATGATCGCGCAGTGGTTCGGACCGAAGGAACGCGGCACTGCCGTGGGCCTGTATATGACCGGACCGTTCATGGGCACCGCGTTCGCGTTCTCGTCGGCGAACAGCGTGTTCATGCCGCTGTTCGACAACAGCTGGCGGCTGACGGTCGCGATGTTCGCCGCGCTGACGCTCGTCGCCGGAGTCGTCTGGCTGCTCGTGGCACGCGAGCCGCAGCGCAACCCGCACACGAGCACTGCCGGCAAGGAGGCCGGCGGCTTCAGGGCATCGATCGAGCTGATGCGGGTCGACTTGGTGCGCACCGTGCTCTACATCGCGCTCGCCGCCTTCATGTTCAATCACGCGCTCAATGCGTGGCTGCCCGAGATTCTGCGCTGGCGCGGCATGGATGCGGTGTCGGCGGGCTACTGGGCCAGCGTGCCGACGATGGTGGGCATCATCAGCTCGCTCACCATCCCTCGCTTTGCCACGGCTGACCGAAGGGTGGCGATCCTCGCGAGTCTCTATAGCGTACTGATCGTGGCGACGCTGCTGCTCGCGTTCACCAGCGGCGCGGGCATCCAGCTCGGACTGGTGCTGCTCGGCATCGCGCGGATCATGGGTCCGATCGCGCTGCTGGTGCTGATGGAAGCGCCCGGCGTGGCGGCCCGCAACATGGGCGCAGCGACCGGGCTCTATTTCATGGTGGGCGAGATCGGTGGCGTGCTCGGGCCGATCATCGTGGGCGTCATCGCCGACGTGTCGGGCGGATTCACCGCCGCTCTCCTCACACTCACCGTCCTGACGATCTATCTGCTCGCCATGACGGTGATGCTCAAGCGCGTGCTGGCGCGTGAGGCGCGCTAAGGCCGAAGGCAGTCGCTCAAGGCGAACGCAGACCTACTTCGGCCGATGCCGCTTCACCGCTTCGGGATTGGTGGAG
>CADECO010000198.1:3013-6806 GCA_902825905.1 uncultured beta proteobacterium | reverse complement strand
GTATACGCCACGCTCCCACTTGCGCTTGAGCGGATCGACCACGCTCAACCCCATGCGGCCGACACCCTGGATCTCGATCTCGACCTTCTCGCCGTCCTGCAGCGCGCCCAAGCCTTCGTGATTGGTGCCGCAGGCGATCACGTCGCCGGAGTTCATGGTGCAGATCGCGGTCGAGAACTCGATCAGCTCGGGCACCGGATGCTCCATGTCGTCGGTGTTGTAGTTGTGCCGAAGCTCACCGTCGCTCCAGAAGCGCACGATCATGTCGTTCGGATCGGGGACTTCGTCGGCGGTGACGATGCACGGTCCGATCGGTGCAAAGGTGTCGAACGACTTGCCCATCCAGCTCGCCGGCACCGTCGCCGGCCAGGTGCGCCGCCCTTCGCCACGCGCCGACACATCGATCAGCGCGGTATAGCCGAACACGGCACTGCGCCAGTTCTCGCGCGAGACCTTCTTGGCCGGCCCTTTGATGACGATCGCCAGCTCCGCCTCGTGCATGAAGATCCACGGCCCGGTGTGCTCCGGCAGCACGATCGTGTCGCCCGGCCCCACCACCGCATCGGAATTCTTGATGAACATGTTGAGCGGACGCGCCTCGCGCTGCGCGTGCTCCCAGTAATTGGCGATACAGCACAGGATCTTGCCCGGACGCGGCAGCGGCGGACCGAGGCGCACTGAGCCAAGCGGTGTCGCCGCGCCGCTTGCAGCGAGCTTCTCCAGCGCCGGACGCAGCCGATCGAAGTCGTTGATGATGCCTTCCATCGTGAGCTGCGGCGTGCTCGACTTCTGCACCGCCGATGCAATGCTCACCACACCTCGATCGGTCAGCACACCGGGCGTGAGTTCGGCTTGCACGCCACTTTTGAACAGCACCAGTTTCATGTCGCCTCCTTGAGCTGCCACCGTGGGCGGCCTGGGTGTCGTTTCGAATAGCGCCCCAAACCGTTCGGCATTTCAAAATGCCGTTCGCCGCTTCACTTCGCCAGCGCAGCTTCGCGCATCTTCGCTACCGCCGGGGGCCCTTGTTCAAAACCGCGCGGACCGAGCTTCTGCAGCGCCGGCAGGACTTCGGCGCCGAACAGCCGCATGCTCTTGACCGTGAGAACGGCGGGCAGCGTGCCGAACTGCATCATCGTCAGCAGGTTGCCGAACCCGAACTCCTTCCAATAACCGGTGAAGCGCTCGCGCACGGTGGTGGGGCTGCCGACCACCACCAAGCCCATGTCGATGTTGGCCTGAAACGAGTTCTGCTCGCGCATGCTGGACTTCGCCAGCGCGATGGCCTTCAGCGACTCGCGCGAGGTGTAGCCCGGCGGCAGCAGCATTTCCGGCGGCATCTTGAGGAACGTGTGGCGGAAGTTCTGATAGTGCTCCTCGGCTTCCTTGACCGCCTGCGCATCGGTTTCTGCCACGTATACCGGCACCGCCCAGCCCAGTTGCGTGTCGGTTGCCGTGTAACCGAACTGCTTCGCCGTTTCGCGATACATGTTCAGGAACTTGCCCACGGCAGTGACCGGACTGAACGTCTGCAGATAGGTGTAGCGGTGGTCCGGATGCGCGGCGAAGTCGATCGTCTCCTTGCTGCCCTGCGACGGGATCCAGATCGGCGGGTGCGGACGCTGAATCGGCCGCGGCCACAGGTTCACGTAGTTCACCTGGTAGTGCTTGCCGTAGAACGGAAACGGCCCGGGATCGCGCCATGCGCGCGTAATCAGATCGTGCGCCTCGTGGAAGCGCTCGTGCGAGAACGTCGGGTTCACCCCGAACGCGTGATATTCCGAACCGATGCCCCGCACGAACCCGCTGATCAATCTTCCGCCGGAGAGCACATCGAGCATCGCATGCTCTTCGGCCAGCGTGAGCGGATGGTTGCGCAGCGGAATCGCACTGCCCAGCACCGCGATGCGCACGCGCTTGGTGAGACGCGTGAGGATCGAGGCCATCACGATCGGCGAAGGCATCAACCCGTATGAGGTCTGATGGTGTTCGTTTACGCAGACGCCGTCGTAGCCGAGCTCTTCGGCCAGTACCGTCTCGTCGAGATAGCGGTTGTAGAGCGCCTGGCCCTTGATCGGGTCGTAGTTCGTGTTGGGGAAAGTGACCCACGCGGTGTCGTACTTGGCCGCCTCTTTCAGATCGACATCCGCGTACGGCATCAGGTGAAAGAACATCACATTCATCGTCGTCTCCTCAGCTCTTCGCGGCGAACTCGGTCACCAACCGCACGAACCGTTCGGTCTTCTCGACATGCGCGAGATGTCCGCACTGCTCGAGGATCGTGACTGACGCGTGCGGGATGTGCGTTTTCAGCGCCTCGGCATACACCGGGGCGAAGATCCGGTCGTCGTCGCCCCAGATGATCTGCGTCGGGATCTTCACCCGATGCAACCAGCGCGCGAGCGTGGGGTCGTGCAGCCGCGGATCCCAGGCCAGGCGCGCGGTGGCGAATTTGTTCTTCACCTGCAACTCGGCGGTTTCTGGCGTGAGCGGAATCGCCAGCATGCGCTCGGCGAATGTCTGGTCGTGGAACAAGGCGCGTACCGATTCCTCGGGCTTCATCAGGAAGATGTCAGCCGGCGGATGCGACGGCACCAGAATGCCTGCAGGCGCCGCCAACGTCATCGAGCGCAGCCGCGTCTGGTTGCGCACCGCGATCTCCATCGCGATCCAGCCGCCAAGCGAAGTGCCCACCAGATGCGTGCCATCCAGCCCGAGCTGCTCGATGAAATCGAGATAGAAGTACGCCACGTCGTGGATCGACTCGACCCAATCGGGCTCATCCGACCGCCCGAATCCCGGGTGCTCGGGCACCAGCACGTCGTACCGCTGCGCTAACTGCTCCATGAACGGCAGCACGCCCGGAACGCCATTGGCGCCGTGCAGATAGAGCAACGGCGCGCCTGCGCCGCCACGTCGCAGCGCGATCTTGGCGCCGTTGACGCTGATGGTCGTATCCCGAAATGCCGACATGCCTCCCCCTTTTTCTACTCAACCTCGATACGAGCCGCGGATTGCGCAGATAACGCAGCTGTACGCAGATCGCGGGCGCTTCGTACACGCATCACGACGGCCCCGCTCAACCCTCGCCGCCGATCATCTGGAACGGCCGCTTGCCCTCGAGCGCGTACTTGAGCAGCGCAGCCAGCCGATAGAAACCATGGATGAACTTACCGTACGGCAAAGTCACGAACAGGGCCATCACCACCGCTAGGTGCACGATCAGCAACACACCCATCGCACGGGTCTCACGCAATGCCATCAACAGCAGGCCGGTCAGGCTGGTGAGGAACAGCAGCCAGATGAATGCATCGGCCACCCCGCTGTACTGCGCATCGACCGTGGCCGGATCCGCCTGTTTGCGCAGCCAGTGCAGCGCCGGCGGGCCGATGAGGAGTCCGATTCCGCCGATCGTGCCGAGCATCACCGGCAGGCTGAGATACTCGTATGGCGCCTTCCAGCCGAACGCGTAGTGGTAGATCGTGCCCAGCGAGGTCGCCGCGAAACACAGCAGGAACCCGTAGAAGGTGAAGTGATGCGCCAGCCGCCGCGCCTTGGATCGCTTCGTATCGGATTCGGTGCAACCGATGCCGCCACCATGAAGATACTTGAGCGTGAACACGTCGCTCAGCGCCTGGCGCCACGCAAATGGTTTGCCCAATTCACTCAGCGGTTCGCCGATGTCGCGCCAGGCGCGCACGCAGCCGATGAGCATCGCCAGCAGCACGAACAGACTCACCCCGCCGAACGTATTCACCATCACCTGATGCGGAATCACCGCGTAGAAATTGCC
>CADECO010000198.1:0-2913 GCA_902825905.1 uncultured beta proteobacterium | reverse complement strand
TCGCAATAGCGGCAGGCGTTGCAGATCGTCATGATCCGCTCGCCCTCGCGCACCAGTTCGGCGAGCGACCTGCTCTCGCCGCTCCTCACGCCACTAGCCGCGGACATAGCGCCCCACTTCCCTGCCGGCGATGCGGCCGAACACCGTGCCGATCGTCATGCCGATGCCGGCAAGGTAACCCTTGCCGAGCACGTTGCCTGCCATGATCTCTCCCGCTGCGAACATGTTTTTCGACGGATTGCCGTCAGCCATGAGCATCTGCGCGCGTTCGTCGACGCCGACGCCCAGATAAGTGAAGGTAATGCCCGGGCGCAACGGATAAGCCGAGTACGGCGCGGTGTCGAGTGCGCGCGCCCAGTGCGTCTTGTTCGGCGTCAGGCCTTCAGTGCGACAGTCGTCGAGTTCGCCGTGATTGAAGGTGCCGGGTTTGACGGCGCGATTGAACTCATCGACCGTGCGCTGCAGTTGCTCCGCATCGAGATCGAGCTTGCCGGCGAGTTCGCGGATCGAGCCCGCCTGGATCGCAGGGAACACCGAAGGCATGAACCGGCCCAGTGCCTTGGCGTCGATGATCGAATAGCCGATCTGCTCGGGTTGCTGCGCCACCAGCCGGCCCCAGATCGCGTAGCGCTTCGGCCAGAAATCTTCGCCTTCGTCGTAGAAGCGCTTCGCATGACGGTTGACGACGATCCCCAGGCTCACGCTGTCCAGGCGGGTGACGATGCCGCCGTCGAACTTCGGTGCGCGCGCATCGATCGCCACCGCGTGGCACTGCGTCGGATCGCCGATCGACTGCACGCCCTGCTGGTGCAACGCCTTGAGCACGACGCCGGTGTTGTACGGCGTGCCGCGGATCAGAAAATTTTCCGCCGGCGGGCCCCAGGCTTCCTTCAACCATTCCAGGTTCGATTCGAATCCGCCGCAGGCCGCCACGAGGGCCTTGGCCCGCACCTGCTGCGGTCGACCGTCGATCATCGCGGTCGCGCTCTTGAAGGTGTCGCCTTCCAGCTCGATCGCCGTGACTTGGGTGTCGTAAAGGATGCGCACGTCCAGACGCTCGGCCGCCGCCGACAGCTCATTGACCACCGCCTTGCCGCCGCCGAGAAAAAACGCGTTGGTGCGCCCGAGGTGAAGCGTGCCGGTGAGCGAGGGCTGGAATCGCACGCCATAGCCCATCATCCAATCGGGACACTCGAACGACTCGCGAATGGTGAGCCGTGCCAGTTCCTCGGTGGTCTGCCCGCCGGTGACGCGCAGCAGGTCGGCGTAGTACTCCTCCTCGGGGTACTTGTCGATCATGACACTCGTGGGAATCTCGTGCATCACGCGCAGATTGCGCGTATGGCGGCTGTTGCCGCCGCGCATGTGCCGCGGCGCGCTTTCGAGGATCAGCACGCTCGCGCCCTGTTCACGCGCGCACAGCGCCGCACACAGGGCCGCGTTGCCGCAGCCGATCACCAGCACATCGTAGGACGAAATATCGTTCATCGAGTCTTCTTGTATGGAGGGCGCACCCTCCGTTGACAGCAGGCGCGCGATGTTATGACAATCCTCCGCCTGACAGAAGGCTCGCGCAGAGGAAGCGGCGCAACCGCAGGCACGAGGCGATCATGGCGAATCCGGTGGCGATGAGTCCGACGAGTGCGATGGATACGACGAACGCGGTGACGGTGTACGTAGGCACCGCGGGCCATTCGGTCTGGTTGAGCGAGGATCTCGGCGAGACCTTCGTGCATCCCAACAGCCACTCCGGCATGTACCTCGAAGCGCGGGTGTGGTCGATGACGAGCCACCCGACCGACCCCGAGCATCTGTTCGCCGGCACCGACATGGGCGTGTTCCGCTGGAACGAGTCGAGCGCCGACTGGACGTATCTCGACGCATCCCTGGGCGACGTATGGTGCGTGAGCCAGCATCCGCGTGATCCGCGCATTGTGTTCGCGGGCACACGCCCCGCTGCGCTGTTCCGCTCCGACGATGCGGGCGTCTCCTGGACCCGGCTCGACGTGCCCGACGTCGCGCAGTTCTCCGACATCAATCGTGGGCCCACGCGCGTCACGCAGATCCTGTTCGATCCGATCGAGCGCGACACGGTCTGGGCCGCGATCGAGATCGGCGGGATCTACCGCAGCAGCGACGGTGGACGCACCTGGTCCCGCACCGACAGTGGCCTGCTGTCGTGCGACGTGCATGGCCTGGCAGTCACGCGCAACGGTGCGGGTGAACGCGTGCTGCTCGCCACCACGAATCTCGGCCTGCATCGCAGCCGCGACAACGGCGCGAACTGGACCTTCCAGAAACTCGCCTCGCCGTGGCAGTACACGCGCAACATCGTCAATCACCCCGCCTCGCTCGAAACGCTGTTCCTTACCAACGGCAACGGACCGCCGGGCACCACCGGAAGGCTGCTGCGCAGCACCGATGGCGGTGACACCTGGCACGACCTCGGCCTGCCCGGCGCGCTCAACAGCACACCGTGGTGCGTGGCGGTACATCCGGGCGATCCGAAACTGGTGTTCGCCTGCACCAATCTCGGCCAGTTGTTCCGCAGCCGCGATGGCGGCGAGCGCTGGACGCGACTGAAGCATGAGTTCGGCGAAGTGCGCGCCTTGCATTGGCGGCCGGTGCCTCAGCACGGCGATTACTCGCACTTCGTCACCAAACGTACGGTGGAATCGATTCTGTTCGCGCAGTCCGCGGCCGGCGCGGAGGCGGTGCGATGAGCGCTCGCCGAAGAAGTTGCTTTGCTGAGTTGCTAGCGACGTGTTGCGCCGTCGTGCTTGGACTGGTCGCTACGCCTGACCTGGCCCATGCGCAGAGCACCGAGAGCTATCCGGTGAAACCGGTTCGCCTCATCATTCCGTTTCCACCGGGTGGCAGCAACGACATCGTCGGCCGCATGGTCGCCACGCA
>CADECO010000197.1:7599-10413 GCA_902825905.1 uncultured beta proteobacterium | reverse complement strand
GCGCGCTGGCGCATGCATCAGCCGATCTCGGTGCTCGACGGCGTGCCGGTGACCATCAAGGAGAATATCTACACGCGCGGCGATCGCGCCCCGATCGGCACGAAGGCCAATGAGGCGCTGCCGCCGATGCAGGCTGATGCACCGCCGGCGGCGCGCGTGCGCGAGGCCGGCTGCGTCATCCTGGGCAAGACGACGATGCCCGACTACGGGATGCTCTCCTCGGGCATGTCGAGCATGCACGGTGTCACGCGCAATCCGTGGCGGCTCGATCGCAATACCTCGGGCTCCAGCGCCGGTGCCGGCGCGGCGGCGGTCGCGGGCTACGGTCCGCTGCATCTGGGCACCGATATCGGTGGCTCGGTGCGTCTGCCGGCCACGCACTGCGGCATCTTCGCCCTCAAGCCCACGCTCGGCCGCGTGCCGGTGAATCCGCCGTTCCTGGGCCGCGTCACCGGGCCGATGACGCGCACGGTGACCGACAGCGCGATGCTGATGATGGAACTGGCGAAACCGGATGTGCGCGACTACATGAGCATCGCCTACCAGCCGATCGACTATGTCGGTGCGCTCGCCGGAAATCTCGAGATGTGGGTGAAGCAGCTGCGCATCGCGATCCTGCCCGACATGCGCTGCGGGCTGCCGGTAAACGCCGAGGTGCGCGCTGCGACGTATGCGGCGGCCCGGTCGCTCGAGCGCATCGGCGCCAAGGTCGAAGAGATCGGCTCGTTCCTAACCGCCGAGATGTTCGAAGGAGTGCTGCGTTTCTTCGAGGCGCGATCGGAGAACGATCTGGGGCAATTGAGCGCTGAGCGGCGCGGCACGATCCTGCCCTTCATCACCGACTGGTGCACCCATCGCGCCAAGGATTTTCGCGGCCGCGACGTGATGGCCGCGTTGAACGCGATCTTCGCGATGCGCGAGGCCGCGGTCAGCGCGACCGCCGCATTCGACTTCGTGATTGCACCGACGTCGCCGATCCTGCCCTACGAAGCGGAATTCGCCTGTCCGGGCAACGATCCGCGCAACGCGCTGCCGCACATCGCGTTCACCGTGCCGTACAACATGTCGGAACAGCCGGCCGCCTCCATCAACTGGGGCTACAGCGCCGAGGCTGCATCGGCGAGCCTGCCGATCGGCGTGCAAGTTATCGGCCGGCGCTTCGACGATGTCGGCGTGCTGAAACTCGCGCGCGTGCTCGAGACGTTGCGGCCGCAACAGCGAGCCTGGCCCGAACCGCAGTAGCTATACTCGGCGCCCGTTCGCGGCGGCCGTTTCCTGCTTCCTCTCGCGCTCTTATTGCCGTCTTACCAGTTCGCCGCAACGCTCGATTCAACCTACCAAGAAAAGAGGAGAACCCATGGTCCGCAGACTGGCGCTGTTGACGCTCACATCATCGCTGTTGGCGCTCGCATCACTTGGGCTCGCCACCACCGCGCACGCACAGAAGGTGTTGAAGGTCGTGCCGCACTCGAACCTGGCGATCCTCGATCCGATCTGGACCACGCAGTACATGGTGCGCAATCACGGCTACATGATCTACGACACCCTGTTCGGCACCGACGAGAAGAGCCAGATTCGTCCGCAGATGGTGGACAAGTGGAGCGTGAGCCCCGACAACCGCCTGTGGACCTTCACGCTGCGCGATGGTCTGGCCTTCCACGACGGCAAACCGGTGACCGGCGAAGACGTGATCGCATCACTGGCGCGCTGGGGCAAGCGCGACACGATGGGCCAGAAGCTGTTCACGTTCGTCCAGCGCATGGACTCGCCTGATCCGAAGACCTTCCGGATCTTCCTGAGCGAAGCGTGCGGGATCATGCTCGAAGCACTGGGCAAGCCCTCGTCGAACGTGCCCTTCATCATGCCCAAGCGCGTCGCCGATACCCCGGCCGACAAGCAGATCGAGGACTACACCGGCAGCGGTCCGTACGTGTTCAAGCGCGACGAGTGGAAACCGGGCAGCCTGGTCGTGTACTCGAAGAACGAGAAGTACGTGCCGCGCAACGAACCGCCTTCGGGCACGGCCGGCGGCAAGCGCGTGTTCGTCGACCGCGTCGAGTGGCACATCATTCGCGATGCGCAGACGCAGGTGAACGCGCTGATCAAAGGCGAGATCGACATCATCGAGCAGCCGGCGTTCGAGAACTATCCGCAGTTGCAGAAGGACGCAGGCGTCGAGATCGTCAACCAGAACGCGCTGGGCTTCCAGTACATGGCGCGGTTCAACCATCTGCATCCGCCGTTCAACAACCCGAAGATCCGCCAGGCCGCGATCGCCGCAATGAACCAGGAGCCGTTCCTGCGCGCTCAGGTGGGGCTGAAGGAGTACTACAAGGCCTGCGCGTCGATGTTCACCTGCAATACGCCTTACGGCAGCGCGGTGGGCAGCGACGTGCAGTCGAAGTCGAACATGAGGAAGGCGCAAGAGCTGCTCAAGGCCTCGGGCTACGACGGCACGCCGGTCGTGATCATGAAGCCGACCGATCTGGCCTCGATCACGAAGCTGCCCGATGTCGCCGCGCAACTGCTGCGCCAGGCCGGCTTCAAGGTCGATCTGCAATCGATGGACTGGAACACGCTGGTTTCGCGGCGCGCCAAGCGTGAGGCGCCGAATCAGGGCGGCTGGAACATCTTCCTCACCGCGTGGGTGGCACCCGACATCTGGAGCCCGCTCACCAACGCCGCGATCAACTCATCGTGCGACAAGGCGTGGTTCGGCTGGTCGTGCGATGAGCAGATCGAAAAGCTGCGCGACCAGTTCGCGCGCGAGACCGAGCCGGGCAAGAAGCGCCAGATCTCCGATCAGATCCAGGC
>CADECO010000197.1:0-7499 GCA_902825905.1 uncultured beta proteobacterium | reverse complement strand
TCGCGCGCGAGACCGAGCCGGGCAAGAAGCGCCAGATCTCCGATCAGATCCAGGCGCGCGCCTTCGAGGTCGGCACGCATGCGCCGCTGGGCGAGTACGTCAACCCGGCTGCGGTGCGCAAAGGGGTGAAGGGGCTGGTCACCGGACCGGGGAATTTCTACTGGAACATCAGCAAGCCCTAGAGCGGGGTCCGCCGGCACGGTGATACGGATCAAGCACCCGCGTTGACCCCCGCCTCCGTTCACGCACAACAAAAAACCCGATGGATCGCTCCATCGGGTTTTTGTTTGACTGCAGTGCGGCCGTATCAGGGGATGCCACGCCACAAGCTGAGCGCGCCGCCGTCGGGCGAGGCTGCGGTGACGTTCGAGCCCAGCATGTCGAATCGACCGTCGTTGTTGTAGTCGTCGACTTCCATGCCGTGCGAGCCTTCATGGCTCAGGACCTGCAGCGTCCAATTGGTGCCGCCATCGCCGTAGACGATCCCGATGCGGTAGAGCGAGCCTCCGTAAAGTTCGCCGAACACCACGTCGAACTTGCCGTCCTTGTTGATGTCGATCAGCTTCAGATCGACCACGTTTTCTACGGGACTGAGGATTTGCTTCGCAACCCACGCTGCCGCACCTGCAGTGGGATCTACAGGCCCCTTGAACCATGTGATCGGCGTGGTGGCCGTATCGCCGGTGCCGTCCGGATTGAGTGGTGAACGCGACATCACGATGTCGAGCTTGTTGTCGCCGTCGATGTCCTCGACCGCCACCGAGGCAAGCGACCAGTTGGTTTGGCGGTTCGCAGCGAATTCGAATTCAACCCAAGCGAGGGGATTGGTGAAGTTGGCGGTAGGATTCCGGAGCCACACTCCGTTGAGAATAAGGTCCGGATAGTTGTCGCCATCAATCCTGGCGACCGCAAGACCGAGTCCCGCATGCGGAAGACTAGTTCCCGGTTGCGAAAACAACACTGGTGGCAGCCACGTTGCGGGGTTAGCAGCATCGCGCAGGTAGAGCCGCACCTGTCCGCCGAACTCCTCTCGCGTTACGACATCCAGAAATCCGTCCAGGTTGATGTCGGCAATGACCAGATCGTGGCCACCGGTGGTAGCGTCGATGTCATGCGCGACCCATTTCTGAGTCACGTTGGCCGGACCGGGATTTTCGAACCAGCTCACCTTGGTCTTGGAAACCGCGACGATGTCTTTCCTGCCATCGGCATTCATGTCCATGAGTACGAGGTTGTCATCGCCCCCGGTGTCGCTGAGCACGTGTCGAGTGAAGCTGTCGGTGGCCGGCACATACCGGTACCACACGATCTGCTCGCCCAGCACCAGGCCGCCCGCGACGATGATGTCCTTGAAGCCGTCGCCGTCTAGATCGCCGAAGATTTTCGAGACGGGGTACAGCCCGTCTTCGATCACGATGCGCTCGAACTTGAGCTGACCGGCGCTGAACGACACGGTCACGGTGGTACTGGCGTTGGCGCTGAATGAACTGTTGCTGCACGTGATCTTGAAAGTGCTGTTCGCGCCGAGCGGACCGACTTGCGCGGTCCCCGATGGCGTCTTGGCGCCCGCCCAGGCACCCGATGCGACGCAGGCATCGGCGCTGACCGAGTTCCAAGTGAGCGTGACCGAGCCGCCATTGGCGACTTGTGGGGCGCTCGCTTGAAGCGAGACCGCAACCGGACCGGATGCGGCCGAAGCGCCACCACCACCGCCGCCGCCTCCGCCGCCACCACCACTGCAGCCCGCCAACGCCAATGAACACATGGCCAAAGCCGGTACCAACCTCAGGCGCTGACCACCGAGAACTGCCAGCCCCCCTGCGGCAAATTCCCTGAGTGCCGAAACGCTTAGTGCCGAAAAGCGGCACCTGAATCCAGTACGACCAACCTTGTCCGTCATGTTGCTAGCGCCCCTTAACAGATTTTGATCATTTGGCTGATGGCTGCAACACAACGTTAAATAATCTCGTTGTTGTTGTGGGTGAAGTCTGGTGTTGGCACGAGGAGTAGTTCGCAGTACCGCGCAAACAACGGTTTTTCCTTTGTCAGCAATCAGTTAGGTGAGGCAATAAGACCCAACGATGGTCAGGTGCGTGCGGTTTTCCTCAGCGTGCTATTGCTTCGCAAGCGCTTTCTCAAATCACAGTGTGCAGAGGCGAGACACCCATGCGCCATGACGCGCATCCGTGGGGCGAGGCACATAGTGGTTATGTGGTTACGCGAGACCGTTCCGAAGCGCGACATACGAGACCCGGTGCCGCATTAACCGACGGAGCGAACGGATCGCGCCTCCTTGCTGCTGATGCGCGCGGTCGCGGCGATGCGATGGACGCGATGCGCCGCGATCACCATGCGTGGTGGCGCGTTGCGCGATCGCAATGGCATCCGTATCAATCGCTCGCGCTGAACGCGCATTTGCGAGGCGATCCTTCACCCAAAAAACCGCTTGCGCTCCGATGTCAACAAGCGTAGGGTCCGCGCTGCATCGGCTTGGGGTTCGATAGTTTGAGTTCCGCAGTTGCCGCTCCGTCCTGGAGTGCGCCTCTTCAGTTCCCGCCTACGTTCCTACATGTCGTGACGAAACGACCAAGTTCGCATCCGGTCGTGTTTTTTGTTTAACAGCTAAGGTAGCGAAGATGGCAACTGGTACTGTCAAGTGGTTCAACGATTCCAAGGGCTATGGCTTCATCACACCGGAAGGTGGCGGGGAAGACCTGTTTGCGCACTACAGCGAAATCCAGTCCGCTGGGTTCAAATCGCTGAAGGAAGGGCAACGGGTGGAGTTCGAAGTCAAGCAAGGCCCGAAGGGCAAACAAGCTGCCCAGATCAAGCCGCTGTAAGAGCGGTTTCTTTGTTGTGGAGGGCTTAGTCCCTCTGTCAAGGCGCGGTGCGAATGCGCCCGGTTCCCCGGGTGTGGGCGTCCGCGCTTTTTTGCGTTCGCATCTGACGTAGTCATTCGTCCGACGGCGGCGCTCGGCCGTGTCCGCGCGAATTGCAGTCTGCGGGCAAACGGTCAGCAGCCATAACATCGTCGTTCCGCGGGTGAACGAGCCTCCGTGTCGCGCGTACTGATCGAGAACATCGGCGAGTTGTTCACCGGCGATATTGCATCGCCAGTGCGCGAGGTCGCGCGCGTGTTAATCGACAACGGCGTCGTTGCCGCGTTTGACCCGGCCGACGCGGGTCAATGCGACGCCGTGATCGATGCTCGCGGCGCGGCAGTACTCCCCGGGTTGGTCGACGGCCATGTGCATCCGGTGTTCGGTGAATGGACGCCGACGCAGGACACCATCGGCTGGATCGGCAACTACCTGCACGGCGGCACCACCTCGCTCGTCTCGGCCGGTGAATTGCACGTGCCCGGCCTCGACTACGAGCGCCTCAGTCCTGAACTGGTCACCTCGCTCGCCGTCGTCACCCGCGCAACCACAGGGCGGGTGCGATGGAGCGGCGCGAAGGTACACGCTGGAACGGTGCTGCTGGTACCCGGCATGCGCGAGGCGCACTTCGACCGGCTCGCCGACGCCGGCGCGAAGTTCGCGAAGTTCATCTTCTATCCGCTCGAATCCAACCGGCGCGAAGCACGGCAGTACGTCGAGTGGTGCCACGCGCGCGCCATTCTGGTGAAGGTCCACACTGGCGGGGTGTCGCGATCGGGGGCAAGTCAGGTGTGCGGCTTCGAAACGCTCAACTGGCTGCAGCCCGACGTTGCCGCGCACGTGAGCGGCGGCCCGATTCCGATGAGCGATGCCGATCTCGATGCGCTGATCGACCGTACGACTTTCGCGCTCGAGATCTGTACGTCGGGCAATTACGGCTCGACCTTGCGCGCAGTGAAGCGGCTCGCGGCGAGCTACCAGTTGCACCGGCTGACCGTGGGCACCGACACGCCCGGGGGAACCGGCATCGTGCCGCGCGGCATGTTCCGCAACATCCTGTATCTCACTTCGGTGTGCGGACTCACGCCGGGGCAGGCGATCGCCGCTGCTACGGGTAACACGGCACGCGCGCACGGCCTCGCCGAAGGCATTCTCGATGTGGGTCGTCCCGCCGATCTGCTCATCTGCGGCCCGGTCACCGGGTCGGCCGGCACCAGCCTGTCCGACGCCATCGCACACGGAGACCTGCCCGGAATCGCCTACGTGCTGGTCGACGGTGAGATCATCGTTGCCGGACGCAGCCGACAGACGCCGCCGCCGTCGCTCACGCCCCGCTTCTCATGCTGCAATCTTGGCTGGATCAGCGGCCGCCAGCACGACGGCGAAGGTCACTGACGCGCTGGACCGCCCCGGCGCGATTCACTACGAAGCGAAGGAGAACTTGCGTGCCGATCATCATGAAGCAGGTCGTCGATCGCGACGTGCCGCTGACCAAGGAAGAGTGGAACGCACGCGTGCGGCTCGCAGCGTGCTATCGCATCTTCGACCATCTGGGCTGGACCCAGCTCATCTTCAATCACATCACGCTACGCATCCCCGGGCCAGAGAAACACTTCCTCATCAACCCGCTCGGACTGCGCTATGCCGAGGTGACGGCCTCGAATCTGGTCGCGATCGATCTGAACGGTGATCCGATCCGCAAGACCGAGTACCCGATCAACCGCGCCGGCTTCGTCATTCATGGTGCGATTCACGGTGCCGTCGAACCGGCGCATTGCGTGATGCACACCCACACCACCACCGGCATGGCGGTGGCAAGTCTGCGCGACGGCCTGTCGTACGATTCGTTCAACGGCGCGCAGCTGTACGGTCAGGTCGCCTATCACGACTTCGAGGGCGTGACCGTCGATCAGGACGAATGCGCGCGCCTGGTGCGCGACATCGGCGACAAGCAGGCGGTGATCCTGCGCAATCACGGCTTGCTCTCGTGGGGCCGCGACATCCCCGAGGCATTCATGGTGCTATGGAGCCTGCAGCGCGCCTGCGACGTTCAGGTGAGCGCGGCCGCGTGCGGGCCGATGAATCCGATCCCGCGCAAGGTATTCGAGCAGACCACCCGTGAATCGGCGTGGGGCGAACCGGCGCTGTGCGAAGCGGTATTCGCCGCGCTGGCGCGCGAGATCGACACGATCGATCCGTCCTACAAGAACTGAGGCGCGCGATGATCGATCATCTCGACCACCTGGTGCTGACCACGATCGACGAGGCGGCTTGCGTGCGCTTCTACACCGAACTGCTCGGCATGCGCCTGGAGACGTTCGGCGAAGGCCGCAAAGCGTTCCGCTTCGGGAATCAGAAGATCAATCTGCACTGCAAGGGCCGCGAGCACGAGCCCAAGGCGCATCTGCCGGTGCCAGGCGCCCTCGACCTGTGCTTCATCGCCGCGATTCAGCTCGAGCAGGTGGTTGCGCGCCTGCAGCAGGCGGGTTGGCCGATCCTCGAAGGCCCGGTGATGCGCACCGGCGCCACCGGCAAGATCCGGTCGGTCTACGTGCGCGACCCCGATCTGAATCTGATCGAGATCTCCGAGCCCGCCTGATGCCGCAAGCGGCACCAGCCGCGGCGCTCAGATCGCCGAGCCCAGGAATTCCTTGATGTGACCGGCGCGCTGCATGCAGTGCTTGCTCAGTGCAGTCGCCCAATTCGGGGCCGGATCAGCGGCGCGGCGCGCACCGTCGAGGATCGCACCGACGACCGTGTGGGCGCGCGTGTTGTCGGGCTGATAGATCGCGTCGAGCACGGGCCGCTGCTGATCTTCCGAAATCTTGTTCTCGACCAGCGCGCGCGCCACGATGGCGATATCGGCGAACAGCTGGCACTCTGTCGGACTCTGCGCCCGCATCGCATCATCCTCGGCGCGCACCGCTGCTGCGCCAAGCGTCGCCACAACCAGTACGCCACCCAATAGACCGCCGACGATTCCCCGCGAAATGATTCGCATCTTGCTCACCTCATGAAAGGGCCAAAGCCGTTCTCGGGCGAAGGTGAGTCCGCATCAGCGGGCTTGGCTCCGCGCGCAGTTCGCGCGTCGACTCAGAGCGGCCAAGGGAGTCAGCGCAGCGTCGTAGTTGTTTTTGAAATCGAGTCCGATCGTGCGCTCAAGCGATCCCGCCGGCCAAGGGCACTTGATCACTTTGCAGCGACACCGCCATGGATTCGCGGCGCGGGCAGGAAATACGCCATGGCCCTTCGGTACGTGTTGATGCGAACGCCGTGACGTGCGACACGCGCTATCGTGCGCGACAACCCGTGTTTGTTTGCCTTCAAAGGAATGCGTGATGGCACGAGCGAAGACAGTGCAGGATCAGGCGAGTCTGGCCGACAACGATCTCGATGATCTCGCGACCCAGCTGCGGTCGATCTTCGATGTGCGCGACCGACGCTACGGACTACCGCCCAAGAAGTATCCGAAGTGCTTCGTCGGCGCCGAGGCGGTGCAGCGCATGATCGAGCGCGGGTTCGCGATCGACGAGCACGACGCGGTGCGACTGGGCAATCTGCTGTTGCAGGCCGGCGCGTTCAGCCATGTGCTGAACGAACACCCGTTCAAGAACGAGTTCCTCTTCTATCGTTTCCGCGCCGACGCCGATCACGGCAAGGCCACACGCAAGCCTGACGGCAGCACGGTGAGCTGGGCGGACTTTCTCGCTCCTTTCACCAATGGCGGCGATGACGACGACCTGCAGCCGCGGATCCCTGAGCGCGATCCGAATCTGGGCGAGTTCGCGCAGGACGAGCTGGAGACGATCGGCGTGAGTCCGCTCGATGCGCACAACGTCAAACTGCTGGACAACGTGCATCCGCGCGCCTGGCATGACCCGACTCCGAAGCCGCGCTACAACCTCGTGGTGATCGGCGCCGGCGCCGGCGGGCTGGTCTCCTCGGCCGCTGCCGCCGGATTGGGGGCGCACGTCGCGCTGATCGAATCGCATCTGCTCGGCGGCGATTGCCTCAACGTCGGCTGCGTACCCTCCAAAGCGCTGCTGCGCTGCGCGCACGTCGCCCACACCGCACGCAATGGCGCCGCCTACGGCGTGCGCGTCGACAACGTGAGCGTCGACTTCGCCGCCGTGATGGAACGCATGCGCCGGCTGCGCGCGCAGATTGCACCCAACGATTCGGCGCAGCGCTATGCCGGCCTGGGCGTCGACGTGTTTCAGGGTCGGGCACGATTCACCGGCCGCGACACGGTAGAAATCAATGGCAAGACACTGCGGTTCGCCAAGGCGATCATCGCAACCGGTGGAACCGCCGCGATCCCGGCGATCCCCGGGTTGAAGCAGGTGCCCTATCTCACCAACGCGACGATCTTCAATCTCACCGAGTTGCCGCGTCACCTGGCGGTGATCGGCGCCGGACCGATCGGCATGGAGCTGGCGCAGGCCTTCCGTCGCTTCGGCGCAGCGGTGACGGTGTTCTGTCGCGGCCAGGCGCTACCGAAAGAAGATCCGGAAGCAGCCCGGATCGTCATCGACGCGATGCAGCGCGAGGGCGTGAAGTTCCAGGGCTGCTCGACATACACGCGAATCGAGCGCGGTCGCGGCCAGACGCCGATCCACA
>CADECO010000196.1:8515-10491 GCA_902825905.1 uncultured beta proteobacterium | reverse complement strand
GCCTGTTTCTCGCACCGATGACCGCAGCACAAGGCTGGACTCGCGAAACCTTCGGGATTGCGTTTGCGCTGCAGAACCTGATGATGGGCGCCGCCTCACCGTTCGTGGGTTGGATCGCCGATCGCAAGGGCGCGGGATGGGTGCTCCTTGGCGGCGGCGTGCTCTACGCCCTCGGCATCGTGCTGACGGCGTTCGCGACCCACGGATGGCAACTGAGCATCGCGGCCGGGTTGTTGATCGGCGTGGCCCAAGGATGCACGACTTTCAGCGTCGGCTTCGGCATGCTTGGTCGGGTCTACCCGCCCGAGCAACGTAGCCGCGTCTTCGGAATCATGGGCGCCGCCGGCTCGATCGGCCAGTTCATCTTGTTGCCCTACGCCGGCAGCTTGATTGCGGTGCTCGGTTGGTTCAATGCGCTGATCGTGATGTCGATCACCGTCGCGTTGATCGTGCCGGTGGCGGGGTTCTTCCTGATGGAGCCCGCGCCCGCCGCGGTGACGGCGGTGCATGGGACGCGCGCACAAACCGGATCGGAGGCCATGCGCGAGGCGTTCGGCCATCGCGGCTACGTGCTGATGATCACCGGCTATTTCGTCTGCGGCTTTCAGCTCGCGTTCATCACGCTGCATTTTCCCGCGTACCTGGCTGATCGCGGCTTCGCCCTGAACGTCGCAACCGTGGCACTCGCGCTGATCGGGCTGTTCAACATTTTCGGATCGTACGCAGCAGGTGAGCTCGGTCAGCGCTACCGGAAAAAATATCTCCTCTCCGGGCTCTATTTCATCCGCGCGCTTGCGATCGCGCTCTTTCTCGTGCTGCCGCAAAGCGATGCGTCGGTCTACCTGCTCGCGGCCATTCTGGGATTGTTGTGGCTCGCCACCGGACCGCTTACGAGCTCGTTGATCGCGCAGATGTTCGGCACGGCGTACCTCACGACGCTGTCGGGCATCGCATTCTTCAGCCACCAGCTCGGCGGCGCGCTCGGCGCGTGGCTCGGCGGGCATTTGTACGATCGGACCGGCTCGTACACGTTGATTTGGACCGTGTCGGTGGGGCTCGGCTTGTTCGCTGCGGTGGTCAATTTGCCGATCGACGAGCGAGCGGTGAAGCGAGTGGCGCGTCCAGCCTGAGAAGGTCTCGGCGTGTCACGGCACGGAGGAGTCCTCCTGATGAGCTACCTGAGTGATTGAAATAGACGGGGTGCGGCCGGTCAGGTGTGGAGGTCGACAGTTAGCGATTGCCGATACCTGAGGTCGAGCGCCCTGTGTCGCGGCAGGCCGTTGTGCTCCGGACGTTGACATTCACCGGTGGCCTGGCTGCCGAGCACTCGTCGTTTGGGTGATCACCTCTGACCAACGACAGCTTCCGCCACGCGCGAACAGGAACTTCCGACCCCGAGCGGGCGGCGGGTTGCCCAGGTTCGCCGCACGCATTACAATTATGGTCTTTGTAAGGAACGACGCGATGACGGAATCTACGATTACGGCCAAAGGCCAGACTACGGTGCCGGCCGATGTGCGAGCGCTCGTTAGTGCCAAGCCCGGCACGAAGCTCGTGTGGGCAGTTACGCCTGACGGCACGATCATCGTTCGGGCGAAGACAAGATCCATCTTGGACATGGCAGGGATGCTGAAGCCCGCGCGGGGCAAGCGCGTCAAGGTCAATGACATGAACGCCTGGCGCTAGCCGAATGCCGGCGCTCGACACTAACGTTCTCGTGCGCTACGTCGTGCGAGACGATGAAGCTCAACTCAGCGCTGCGAGGCGGCTCATTCGAAGCTGCGTCAGCCGGGGACAAACGCTGTTTGTGCCGATCACGGTCACTCTCGAATTCGAGTGGGTGCTTCGTTCAAACTTCGGATTCTCGAAGGTCGAAACGATCGACGCACTGTCGACCTTGTTCTCGGCGGCGGAGTTGACGTTCGAGTCCGAGCGGGCGCTCGAAGTGGCCTTACATCTCTATCGGGAGGGATCCG
>CADECO010000196.1:5632-8415 GCA_902825905.1 uncultured beta proteobacterium | reverse complement strand
TTCGAGTCCGAGCGGGCGCTCGAAGTGGCCTTACATCTCTATCGGGAGGGATCCGCCGACTTCGCGGATTGCGTGCACATCGCACTGGCTGCTCAAGCGCGGGAGCTGCCGTTGTGGACCTTCGACAAGCGTGCCGGAAAGGTTGGGGGCGCACACATTCTCGGCCGTTGACCACCGCTCAATGTCCCCGGCTCGGGGACGGCTGCGAGGGGCACACCGATGCCGGTCTGAGTAAGTTCAGTCTGGCCGCCAATCAGCGGATCAACGAAGTCGGCGTGCGCTTCGGTCAGGCTGGCCGCACTGCGGACCTCGGTATCCCGCAACGCCTCGTGCACGGGGTCCTTCGGCAAGATCACTCGCTGATCTATCGTGCAGGCGCGAGCAACGTGAAATGGCCGCGAGCAAGCAACTTCCTGAAATCCCGATCGAAGCTGACGAGGTGCTCGCCCACGTAGGCTACAGCTGCCGGACAGCCAAGCATCGGGTACTGAACTGTGCTGGCGGGCGTTCCGCAGCACTTAGCAGCTTAGCGCGCGTCGTTCTAGGGCCCTCTCGGGCCTGCTACACCTTTCCCGCCGGAATCGCTCGGCGTATTTGTCGTCCGACGGTGCTCTCAGGACGGCGCTGGAGGTTTGGGCTTGCCGAAGGTCCCGGCGAGCCCGATCAGCGAAAGGAATGCGTACAACATCGCCGCGCCGCCGAGAAGATTCATCACAGCGAGGCTGCCCGCGAACTGGATGTCCTCGATTGCCGAGACGGTGGCTTTCGCCCGGGCGGGGTCACTGATCCAGAACGAGATGTCGCGGCTCGTCTCCCCCGACGTGATGCGGAGCGCGACCTGCCGCCCGGCGAGCGCGGAGTCGCTACACACGCGGAAGCCGAGGACGCTGAGCGGGCTGTCGTCCGGGCACGGGCCGGTGCCCGTCTTGGTCTTGGTGACGAGGCTCACCAGGAAGTAATCACAGGTGAACTGCGACTTCCCGCCGGGACGCACGGTCTTCGTGAAGCTCTCCTGCCACTCTCGCGCGGGCGCACCCGGCGCGCCCGACGGGACGAATTGCACGCTGAATTCCTGTGCGCTGACGTGGCTCACGTAGTAGGCGAGTTCGTCTCCGGGGTACACGAACAGCAGCTTGCCGGATCGGTTGACGTCGCGGCCGGGCGTGAAGATGGGCACGTCGATGTTGGGATACAACCCGCCCCCGCGCAGCGTGTCGGCGAGGTGCTGCTCGCGCGAGACGCCCGCGCCGTACCCGCAGCAATGCTGGTGTCGCTTGGCGCCGATCACCGCGAGGACGGCGCAGATTCCGACGAGCGCATTCACCGCAGTGACACGCCGGGATCGAACGACCTTCGCATCCGAGGGGCGCCGGCGCATGACGTGCGTGAGGGCCATCACGACGATCACGATCGCGGCGAGCAGCGGCGGTCCAAGCAGGATCAGATCGAAGCGCGGATCCCATTCCCGGGCGAGCTGCGCGACCGCGTAGGCCACCGGATCGGCGGTCGGTGGTTCGGCTGCGCTCCCTGCGGCCGCCCAAGAGAGCGGCCCAACCCACATCGAGCGCAGAACGACCGTCTTGACGCGTCGTATGGGCGATGAAGCGGTCGGGTGACGCAAGGTCCGTGGCCCGGTGGAGTTGAGAGGCGGCAGCGTTGCGCGGTGCGGGAGTTAGTTCGTTAGTCGCCTCGATGAGGGCCACCCCAGATGATCTGGGGTGGCCCACTACGTGCTGCGTCTCGCACGCGCCATCTTCATCTGATCAGATCAAGATCCGCTCTACCTCATCGAGCGTAAGCTGGTCGTTGCGGCGATCGTAGAGCCCAGTGGTTCGAGCGCTTTCGTGTCCGATACGCCCGCGCCTTCATCCAGGCGGCATGTTGGCTTCGAATCCGTGTCGTCATGCCATCCGCCTAACCCAGAACTTCGAGCCCCTTCTTTTGCACCAGGTGTAGAAGCTTGAGGGCTGGGCCGGACGGCGGCTTTGCGCCTGTCTCCCATTTCTGCACGGCTGACACGCTCGTGTTGAGGTACGCGGCAAACACCGCTTGCGACACTTTGTGCGCGGTCCGGATGCTCTGAATGTCCGCGGGCTTCAAAGGCGCGACTGGGGGTAGACAGAGCTGATCGAACTCCCGCAGGGTGACGCGATCCATCACGCCGACCTTGTGCAAGCCGTGCGCGGTTTCGTGGACCGCATCCAGAATCTTCGACTTACGTTTCCTCATTAGCCATCAGATCCTTCGAATTCAACATATAGCACCCAGTGCTATAGATCAAGTTAAAACCACTCTCCGCCCTGCCCCATGGCGTAGCACAGGTGCATCCGCCCAGCTAACGTTCCTTTTGCCAACTTTATTACGTAGAGGTCGACGGTCGGCGGTACATCCCAAGTTTCTTCCTCGACGCACGCCTCGAAACCCAACAGCTTGAAGGGGTGAGCAAGGCGCTTGGTGAGCTTCCCGGGCCAAGCAAACTGCAGTTCTTTGTGACGAGGAAAGCATCGCTGTCGGGGAAGACGCCCATCGACGCACTTGCCGATGGTCAGTACTCGCGCGTTCGAACCGCAGCACAAGGGTTCGCAGAACGTTGAACCCCGTTCATGCTCACCAATCCACCACGGGGGATGGCGAGTTTCCCCATTCGAACGATTAAGCTATCGCCTTCAAAGCTCTTTCGCGCGTCTAAACTGGTGTCGCCGGTTGTGGGAAAAGTACCCGCCTGGAAGACCCCTACACAAGCTCAATGCGAAGACCGCGCCCGACGGCGTGGGCGGCACGCG
>CADECO010000196.1:0-5532 GCA_902825905.1 uncultured beta proteobacterium | reverse complement strand
GCCTGGCGCACCTGCCACGCGAGCGTTTCCTTGAGCGCGATGGCGCGGGCTTCCTCGAGCGTGCCCTCTTCCTGCAGAAATTCGTCCAAAGACGATCCGACGTGCTTGTTGCGTTTTTTCATGACATCACCTCTTTCAATCGTTGCCTTGCAATCTTCAGCTCTTCGAGGGGCGTTTTCTGGCTCTTCTTGATGAAGGCGTGCAGCACCACGAGCATTTCATCGTGAAAACACAGGATCAATCGCGCAATCCGATGGCTCGGAAGGGTTGAGCGCACCTCCCACAACCTGCGCGATGCCGGTGGTGAGGTCGGTACGCCCCTGCTGCACCAGGCACTGTGCGTTCTCGGCGGCGCGCCGATAGACCTCGGCATGCTGCAACGTGTGCTCGGCGCGCTGGTGCAACTCTTCGGCCTCGCGCCAGTTCGACTCGATTACCTCCACCCCGCGCTGGTTGTGACTGCGCGTTCATTGGTAACTACTCGAGCCCTCGATCGACGTGGCTAGTAGGATCTACGTCGCGGAATGGAGTTCTTGACGATGAAACACTACGCCGTGCCGGCGCCCCCTTTGGTGTCGAATTCGACATGATGCTTGGTGATGTCAGAACGGCAGGTGCCAGGCGGTGTGAGCCTCACACGCACGAAATGGCAATCCCGCTCTGAGCGTTTCGTGCATCACGCCGGAAGGCTCACGGTACGCGGGCATCTACCTGACGCCGAGTTCCTCCAGTCTCTTGCGTGCGTTCGGATTTCCCTGGGTTGCGGCAAGACGCAGCCACTTCAGCGCTTCGTCGCGGTTCTTGGCGACGCCTTCGCCCATTGCGTACATGTCCCCCAACTCATACTGAGCGCCCGCATGATTCTGCTCGGCGGCTTTGCGGAACCATCCGGCCGCCTGCTCATCGTCCTCGCTGGGCGCGAGCCGGTTCAAACCCAGTGGGCCCGAGGCGCGCTTGGCGCTCTTCAACCGATAGGCGAGGCCGAGCGCGAATTGGGCGGGGGCGTAGCCTCGGTCGGCTGCCCGGCGATACCACTTGACCGCTTCGTCGTGATCCCGCGTCACGCCGTTGCCTTGCAAGTACATGCCGCCCAATCCGGTGAAGGCGAGCAGGTTGCCCTGGTCGGCCGCCTTGCGGTACCACTTCAGCGATTCGGCGTAGTTGCGTTCGACGCCTTGCCCGTTCAGATACAGACTGCCCAACATGGTCTGCGCGTCGGCGTTGCCCTGCTCGGCCGCTCTACGGAACCATCTGGCCGCCTCCGAGGGACTCTTGCCGACGCCCCGACCATCCCAGTACATCATCGCCAAGACAGTCTGCGCATCAGCGTGGCCACGGTCGGCCAGTGGTTGCAACAGCGCAATTGCCCGCTGATAGTCACCGCGCTGCAGGGCCGCCTTGCCCTCTTCGAAGGATCCCGCCGCTGGTGCTTCAGCGCGCAGCTGCAGGTAGGAGTTGAACCGAGGACTGGCGACCGACCCGAGCACCTCGGTCACCTCCGCGTAACTGCGCAAGGCCCGGCAGGAACTCGGGATGGCCCCGGAGGCCGGCTTGCACTCGTACTTCGCGCG
The DNA here is from genome assembly GCA_902825905.1 of uncultured beta proteobacterium. Taxonomy (GTDB): domain Bacteria; phylum Pseudomonadota; class Gammaproteobacteria; order Burkholderiales; family SG8-39; genus CADEDU01. Next base: position 3,961 of record CADECO010000196.1, on the reverse strand, counting down.
CAGCGCCTCGGGCATGTCCTCCATCCGCGGAAAGCTCAGAAACAGCTTGTCGCCGCTGAGGCTCGCAATGCCGTAGTGGTAGTAGATCTCTTTGTCTTTTTTTCCGTCGTCCTTGGAGAGGAATCTGAATTGGATGACGAACCACCCTCGTTCCGCATTCAATGGTGCGAACGCCATATTGGCTAGTTGCCCGCCCGCTGGCGGCGAGACGGCGTAGCGGTTGCCGTGCGCCAGCACGCGATAAGGGCGGTTCTTGACCATTTCCTCCTCGGCGTTCCATCGCGTTGGATCCTTGCTGTCCTGGTTGAATAGAACGATTTGAGCTTCCTTCGGAAGCGGCAGCACGAGCGCTGTTTCCGGAATCAATGGCGTCGACGACGAGAAGCACGCCGACAGGAGCAGGCATGCTGCCAACAGCGCGAAACAGTTCTTCATTGGTTTCCCTCTTGAGCGGATGCATGGATTGAATCTGGGACGACGGGCGGCAGCGCGAAGCCAAGGCCCATCCGTTCGATGTCGAAACCTTCCCATCGCAAGCTCTCGATGGTGCGGGCCCAGGCTTGGTCGTACTGCGCGCTCGCCGGCCCGGTATGCACTTTGAGCAGTTGCCGCCGTTCATGGGCGGTGGCCTTGCCCCACCCGGACGCCCGGTAGTTCGCAGGCGGTGTAGGCCACGACAGGCCATGGCACCACGGGAATAAGTTGCGACGAGTCAACTCGAGCGCTCGCCTGCCGCCAAAGGCGCCGAGCTCGGTGAGGTAGTCGAGGTCCGCTCGGTCGAGGAGCCTGAGTTTGCCGCGCCACACGACCGACCGTTGCAGCAGGCGCTGCGTGGCAGCGTCGATGAAGGGCACCAGATTGCTGCGGATCGGATGATCCAGATTCGCATCGATGAGTCCGTTCGTGCTGCGGATCAGCCCGAATATTCGGTGCGGTTGATCCGAACGTTCCTGCCAGACCAGCTCACCGGACTCCGGCGCGTAGATCACAGGGTCCCGCAAGTCGAGTCCGGCGAACAGCGCAATGCTGCGGGTGCGCGCAGCGTCGACGAGCGCGATCGGTTCGTTCTTCGCCACGAGCTCGCCCCTATCCTTCAGCCATCGCGCGATGCGAAACCCGGCGTCGTCCGATCGGGCCAGACGGCGCGGATCGACGCCGGCGTTCTTCATGGCGGACACGATATTGGCGAGCGTCCCATCTTGGGCGGGTGCGAGCTTTGAATGCCCGCGGCCCTCCGGCTGAAAGCCCGCGGGGTGAAACGCAACTTTGCAAATCGCCGCGAACGGCGTGCGAAGGGGAATCCACACGGGCGCTTCTTCGCTGAGCGCCTCGTGTGTCGCGACGAGCACCGGCAGCGGGGACTCGAGACTCGGGATCATCAGGGCATCTCGAGATTCAGCGCCCATCACGCGGCCGCATGGCTGCGACAGGACAAACGACCTGCGGGGGGATGCGCAAACCGTCGCGCTCGTCCGGGTCGAACTGGATCCGAAAGCATCCCCCGCTGGTCACCGACTCAACATGCAATCTGCCCGGCTCGTGCATAGCGCGACCACCGCGGGAAGTCGTATGCGAAGGGCTTTCTCCCTTCAGATTCCAGCAGGCGAAAGGCGGACTCATCCCCGGCATCGGTGAGGTGCATGCGCGATCGCCACCTGACCCCGAGTCGATCGCGCAGGCAGTCACCAGGATGCCGACGAAAGCCGGGACGATGCGGAACCTGTCATTCATGATGTGCGACGAATCCTTGAGCAAAACAAGTCTGCAGCAATGGCGCCTCTGCAACACGATTCAAGCGTAACCCGACCGGTCATGCTGCCGCGCTAACAATCGCGGTAATCCAGAGGATATGAATCGCAACGACGGTCGCTCGAGCTCGTTGACGATGAGTGGCGCTAACAGTACTTGTTAGCTTCGCAGCGATGAATGGATGCTAGGGTATGGCACCGCTTTTCCCAGCCATGCCATGTCCATCGAACTCAGCCAGGGTAGACGTCTGGTCTGGAATTGGGACGACTTCCTGCACGGGGATGTCAGTCCGCGCATCATCGCCGTTGCCGACAACCGTGAAATCTGTGTGTTGATCGGGCACACCGACTACGTACGCGCCGCCTTTGAGCTCGCTGACGGCCGCCTGCTCACCTGGTCGAATGACACCACCTTACGCGTCTGGCGCATGCATGACGGTGCCTGCGAAGTCGTCTTCAGGGGGCATCGCGCCAGTGTCTACAACGCGATGGAGATCCAGCCGGGCGTGGTGTTGTCCTGGGATGGCGAGAACACCATCCAAATGTGGCGAGCACTCGACGGCATGGTCCTCGGTTCCCTGGTGGAGCCGGACGGTAAAGACCTCGACCATACGCAGCGCGACGACATTCGCGGCGTGCTCATCGCGAGTCCGCAGCGGCTGGTGGTGCTGCGCGAGAAGAGCGCGTCTCTCGTCGATCTCACCGACCTCGCCATCGTGGCCCGCTACGATGCGTCCGCTCGAAGGGCGGACGCGGACTGTCTGGGGTTCGAGTATTTTCTCCTGCGCACCGATGATTGGATCGCCGTGCACGCGCTGAGCGACGGGCGCGAGGTGGAAGGGTTCGAGCTGCGCGGCTACCCCTCACGGATTCTGGTGTTGCGCAGCGGCCGGATCCTGGCAATGCATTGGAGTGCGGCGAGCAAGCGCCACGTAGTCGACTTGTGTCAGCCGTTGCCCGCGAAGCTTCTCCACACCGTTTATCTGGAGGGAGAGGACGTCGAGAGTTTTTGCGAAGAGGACAGCGGCGAGGTGCTGGTCGCGCTGCAAGACTACCGGCGTTTCCGCATTAGTACGCAACCGCTCGAGGTGCTTGGTGAAATGCCGCTGCAGGCCGTGGACAGTGGCGGCATCGCGAGCTTCACACCGCAGGCGGCGCGCCAGTGTGTCATCGGCGGCCTCGGGGAGCAGTCCCCGACATTGCGGGCCGAGTGGCTGAGTCCTGCCGAGGTCGATGCGTTCGAGCTGACCGCGCGAACCGAGATCAGCGGCGTCAGCGCAGCAGATGGGCGCCAGTTATTGCGTCTCGGCGACGCTTTCCAGTTATTCGATCCCTACGACCGGAGCCTCGAAACGCTATCGACTGGTGCGTTGCACGCGGTCGATCGGGAGCTGTTTTGCCGCTATCTGGATAGCGCCTGCCTGGAGATCTCCAGCGATCAGTTCGCACCGCGCATGCAGCACTATCTGGGCGTCGACGCGGCGCTGGTTGCGACCGCGCTGGAGGCCCTGCAACGGGCGCAGCGGCTCGATATCCGCCGTTGCTTCGTGCCGGCGCCAGGGGGCGCCATCTTCGCCTGGCGCGAAGACCCGCCCGCTGCCTGGTGGCTCGATGCATCGGAAGACCGCGCTCGCGTCGAAGTCATCGCTCTGCAGGACGAGCAGCGATCGTTCAGCTGGTTTGCGCACGCGCCCCTGGTTTCGCCCACCGGGGTCGTGCACGTGTTGCGCGATGACACACTGGAGGCGCTTGCGTGCCCTGGCCGGCGTACGCCGGTCACGGTATTGCCCGCGTTTCGCGAGCGCATCACTTGGGCGCGCTGGTGCGCCGGCGATCGCATTGCCGCGAACCAGGGAGATGGCGTGACGCTGTTCGAGCGTAGTTCGATGAAGGTGCTAGGACGTCTGCCTGCCGGTCATGGCATCGGCAACCGCGGCATCATCGAATTGACCGACGGCACGCTGCTTACCTGGGGCCGAGCGACACTACGCAGTTGGCATGCGGCCGACCTGTCGCCGCGGGTCGAGCTGCGAGATCCCGCCGAATGGGGGCCAGGGTGCGAGACCGTGCAGCCGCTCGCCTGCGGCGTCGCGTTTTGCGTCGGGCAGTACGCGTACGACCGGCGGGTCATCTTCTGGGATGGGGAGGTTCGCTTGCTCGTATCCGGCACGACCCCGAACGAGGTTGGGGGCCTGCGTGACCTGGGCAACGGC
>CADECO010000195.1:8556-10520 GCA_902825905.1 uncultured beta proteobacterium | reverse complement strand
GCTTGAGGGGACGAGCAGGTTGGCGTTGGGCGGGATCTGTTTGGCGATCTCCACCGTCAGGTCGGTCGCTCGCGCGTAGTAGGAGATTGGTTCCTTGATCTCGGTGCCGTTCTGCTTGGCCACGCCCGGCAGCACCTTGGCCATGGTCGAGCCGTAGAAGCTGTTCTCATGCATGTAGGCGATGGTCTTGATATCGACGCCTGTCGTCTCACGCAGCAATTTCCAGTGATTCGCACCGAACCCCGACATCATGCTCGCCGCGGTGGCGATGCGGAAACTGAACTTGAAGCCGCGATTGAGGATGTCGTCGGCTACGCCTTCGTCGATCACGTGCGGAATGCGATTGCGCTCGGCGACCTGCGTCGTGACGTTGGTAATCGAACTCACGTACGAGCCGACGATGCCGACCGCACCTTCGCGGATCACGCGCTCGGCTTCCTGACCGCCCACCTCCGGGCGGCCTTGCGTGTCGCCGCTGATCAGCCGCAGGCGCGCACCGCCCAACGACTTGATGCCGCCGCGCGCATTGATCTCTTGCACCGCCAGGCGCACACCCGACAGGCCCCAGTTGCCGTCGGCGGCGAACGGGCCGGTGGTCGGATGCAGATTGGCGATGGCGATCTGCTCCTGCGCGTTGAGTTCGCGGATGAACCAGGGCCCGACGCTGGCAAGCGAGGCGGCGGCCGCTGCGCCCTGCACGATGCGGCGGCGATTGCCGTCCACTTGCATGAGTGGCTCGGTCGGGGTGTGCTTGGAATTCATGGCGTCTCCTCGTGACGATCGCGGTGTGCGATCGTGCTGTTGTCGTGGTGCCGGCGCGCCGTGGTCGATGGCGCTGGGCTAACATCGGCCCGGAAGGTTAGCCATCCCCACCCGATTCGGCAAGAAGCGCAGAGGCCATGTCCGTTACGCACAAATTCGATGCGATGCTCGCTTTGCAGGAGGAAATGAACCGCAAAGTGAACGTCGAGTGGCGCCGCGCGAACTACGCCTGGCATCGCGCGATCTGGACCGAATGCGCCGAGATGCTCGATCACGTCGGCTGGAAGTGGTGGAAGGATCTGTCGGCCGAGCCCGATCTGGAACAGGTACGGCTCGAAGTGGTGGACATCTGGCACTTCGGCATGTCGGACCTGATGGCGCGCGAAAGCACCGCAGCTCGCATCAGCGCGCGACTGGCTTCCGACTACGCCGCAATCACGAGCAAACCGACGGAAAACCTGCACGCGCTGATCGAGACGCTCGCGCACGCGACGCTAGCCGATCACACATTCGACCCGCGCGCATTCTTTCAACTGATGCGCGGCGTCGATCTAGACCTCGACAGCCTGCACCGTCGCTACGTCGGCAAGAACGTCCTCAACTTCTTTCGGCAGGACCACGGCTACAAGGCGGGCACCTATCGCAAGACCTGGGGTGGCCGCGAAGACAACGAACACCTGAGCGAAATCGTCGCTGAGCTCGATGCCGATGCTGCCTCGTTTCGCGAAGACGTCTACCGCGCGCTGGCTGTGAGGTATGGCGGTCGGTGAAGGGGGAAAGGTGAAAGGCCGCGCGAACCGTCAGGCGAGCACGTGCCCGGGCGTCTCGAGCACGCGGCGCGCGTAGTAGCAGAACACGCCGTCGACGTAGCGCGGCTTCAGACGATAGTCGTGCGCCTCGCGGGCGGTAGCTGGGTCGATTGACCGGATGTTGTCGGCGCCGCGCGCGAGCAACTGCGCCCGTGCGGCGCGCTCGATGAAGATGCTGAGCATCGTCGCCTCTTCGATCGTCCCTGAAGCGGCGAGCTGACCGTGGTGGCCAAGCAGGATCGATCGCTTGGTGCCGATCGCCTCGGTGATCATGCGTCCTTCCTCGTCGCCGATCGGTACGCCCGGCCATGTGGGCATGTGCGCGCAGTCCTCGTAGAACATCATGTGATCCATGTGCGCCACCTTGAGCGGCTCACCGGTCATCGACAGCGC
>CADECO010000195.1:0-8456 GCA_902825905.1 uncultured beta proteobacterium | reverse complement strand
GCCGATTCGTGCCCTTCCTGCGCCAGGATGCGGCAGGCGAGCGCGACCTTCTCGCGCAGGCTCCAATGCGGCTTGAGCAGATGCTCGTCCATGCGACGCGTGGTCTGCTCGTGGTAGTAGGTTTTCTCTCGGACCGGTGCCGGCACGCTCATCGTTGCTTTCCTCCGTCAGCCACTTGTCGTTCAGTCGATCTTCGCGCCCGATGCCTTCACGACCTTCGCCCAGCGCGCGATTTCGGCGTCGATGAAAGCGGTGGATTTCTGCTGATCCCAGCCGCGCACCTCGGCGCCCTGCGCGGCGAGCTTCTCGCGGACCTCGGTGTTCGCGACCGCCTTGGCCACTTCGCTCTGCAGGCGATCGGCGGCCTCGCGCGGAGTCGCCGCGGGTACATGCAGCGCATACCAGTTTTCCGCGAGCAGGCCGGACAGCCCTGCCTCGGCGAGCGTCGGCACCTCAGGCAGCTGCGCGAGACGCTGTTCGCTCGCCACAGCCAGCGCTCTCGCCTTGCCGGCCTTGACCTGCGGCATCACGACGAGCGAGGTCTCGAACAGCAGGTTGACCTGACCACCCAGGAAAGCCGCCATCGCCGGGGCGCCGCCTTTGAACGGCACGTGCACGAGATCGATGCCCGCGCTCGACTTGAACAACTCGCCGGTGAGATGGAACACCGTGCCGTTGCCCGCGGACCCCATCGAGAATTTGCCCGGATGCGAGCGCGCGAGCGTCACCAGCTCCTTCACTGAATGCACGCCGAGGCTTGGCTCCACCGCCAGCACGACCGGCAACGACGCCACCACCGAGACCACGCGGAAATCTTTCTGCGTGTTGAACGACAGGTTGCGATAGAGGCTGGGGTTGATGGCATGCGCGGCCGGTGCGAACAAAATGGTGTGGCCATCGGGCACTGCCTTGGCGACGACTTCGGTACCGATCGTTCCACCTGCACCTGGACGGTTGTCCACGACGATCTGTTGACCCAACCCCTCCGACATGCGCGCCGCGAGAATGCGCGCGATCGCATCGGTGCCCGCTCCCGGCGCGAATGGCACCACCATGCGTACCGCCTTGTTGGGAAAGGGTTGTGCGCGCGCCGTCACCGCCAACGTGCACATTGCAATCGCCACCGGAACGGCGATCCATACGGCTTTGCCCAGAGCGTATCCACCGAATCGCGTGCCGATCTGCATCGTCCGCAGCGTGCTCATTGCGCGCGCTCCTTTGGTTTTTGTCCAGAGCGATCGATTGTATCCAGGTCTGATGTCGATCGGCATGGTGCAAACAGGCTGCGGCGACGATCGTCGCCGTCCGTGCCGCTGCGTGTGCCGTTAGTTGGCAAGAGTCGCGGTACGCGCGCGCTTCGATGAGAATCGCTGCGCATCGCCGCGGGGGACTCGGTCAAGCAAACGACAGAGGATCACCATGGACGTCAATATACGGGCGCATCGTGCCAGGCCGGGCATCTTCCTGAAAATCCTGCTGGCGCTCGTGCTAGCAGCCGTGATTCCGCTGGGAATCACCTGGTACTACGCCCGCGCCCGAGCGATCGAAGACGCCAATCGCCTCGCCACGCTGCAGCTCGACGCGCTCGCCACGCAGCTCACCGACAAGGTCGAGGCCTGGCTGCGACTGAACATCCAGTCGATGAGCGAGCACGCCGCGATGCCACCGCTGCAATCGATGAATCCGGAGACCCAGCGGCCGGTGCTGATCGCCATGACGAAACTGCAGCCCTGGAGTTTTCTGGCGCAGACCGTCAGCCCGAACGGAATGTCGCTCTCCCGCAGCGACGGCCAGAGACCCGTCGACTACGCGGACCGGCGCTGGTTCTCCGATGCTTTCAGCGGCAAGGCGGTTGGTCAGCAGATCATCATCAGCCGCACCAACAACAAGCCCAGTTGGAGCGTGTCGGTTCCTATCCGGGCAGAAAGCGGACGCGTCATCGGCGTGCTCAACAAGTCGAACGCGCTGAGCGACATCACCAACGTCCTGGTCGAAGGCCGGGTGGGCCGATCGGGACGCGCGATGCTGCTCTCGCCCGACGGCAAACTCGTCGCGATGACAGGCGGCGTGCGCGACAACGAACTGAAGGACCTCACCAAGCACGCCGTGTACGTCGCCAGCAGCCGCGATCAGGCCGCCACGCGATTCGAGGAGGACAACCAGGCGTGGATCGCGCGCGTGCGCCGGACCTACCTCGACTGGGTCGTTGCCGTGCAGCTCACCGAGAACGAGGTGTTCGAGGGCGTGCGGCGCACCGACCTGTACATGCTCAAGCTGCTCGGCGTGGCCACGCTGATTGCGATCGGCTTCGCTGCCGCCATCACTCCGGGCATCGCCCGGCCGATCCGGCGTCTCACGTTCGTAACCGAAGAGATCAGTCGCGGCAAATTCGACCATACGTTTGCCGAAGCCGCTCGCTCCGATGAGATCGGCGCGCTCGCCCGCTCGATCGAGCGCATGACCAACAGCCTGCGCATCGCGATGAATCGGCTCGCGTCGCGGCGCTGAACCGCGCCACCCGATCAGCGGCCGAACACCGAAAAGGCCGCGTCCGGGTGCATCCGCACAACCCCACCTGGAATCGCCGACCATGACGTCGTTCGAGCTGATGCAGGCGCTGTGCAACCATCGCGAGACCGGCATGCTGTTCGCGGTGACCCGCGACGGCCGGCAACTGCGCGTCGGCTTCTTGAACGGCGCGATCGTTCATGTCGCCTACGCGTTGCGCGCAGGTGCCGAAGCGCTCAGCCGCGCGAGGCGCACGCGCGCGGTCTCGTGCAGCTTCTCGCGCGGCTTGGTGAGCACACACGACCCGGATCTCCCTGACCGCGAAGTGCTGCTCGAATACTTCGCGCCGATCCTGGCGGACGGCACGGTCACTGCCGTGGCCGAGCGCATGGCGGTGAGCGGCGCCCCCAACGGCACCGACCCGACACGCGCAGCCAACCCGCTCGAGCAGCTTCGCGCAATGGCACTGGAATACCTCGGCCCGATGGGGAGCGTACTGCTCGACGAGGAGTGCGCGCGCGGAGCGCCGCCGTGGAACACGCTCGTGGCGCGCCTCGCCGATCAGATAGCCTCGCCCAACGCCGCCGAAGCATTTCGGCGCGCGGCACTGCAGATTGCGCAAGCGTGAGGGCCGGCGGGATCGTCCTCAGAACCAGTTCCAAAGATCCTGCTTACCGAGCAAGGCATCAGCGCTGGTGTCGGACAGGACGCGCCCACTTTTCATGATGATCGCGCGATCGGCGATCCTCAAGGTGCGCGGCACGTTCTGCTCGATGATCAGGATGGCAAGGCCCAGGTCGCGGCTGATCCGGCTCACCGTGTCCAGCACCGTGTTCGCAAGTGCCGGCGCCAGGCCGGTGGTGGGCTCGTCGAGCAGCAGCATCTTCGGACGGGTCATCAGCGCCATGCCGAGTGCCACCATTTGCTGCTCGCCGCCGCTCATCGTGCCGGCGTTCTGGTTACGCCGGGCACGCAGCACCGGGAACAAATCCCAGATCGGCGCCAGATCGTCATTGCGCCGCTTGAGACCGGCGATGCGCAGATTGCGCTCCACCGTCAGATCCTTGAAGACATTCCGGTCCTGCGGTACGAAACCGATGCCGAGTTGCACGTTGCGATGAACGGCACGCCCGATCACCGGCTCACCGGCAAACGAGATCGTGCCGGAGCGCGTGGGCAGCGATCCGATGCAACACTTGAACAGCGTCGACTTGCCGGAGCCGTTGTGTCCGAATACCGCGACGCGCTCGCGTTCCGCGAAACGAAGCGTCACGCCCTTCAGCGCATGAAACGCCCCGTAATAGGCGTGGATGCCTTCGCAGACGAGGAGGCTCATCAGGTGCCGAAATAAAGCTCGGTGAGCTCGGCACTCTCGACCATCTCATCGATCGTGCCGGTCCGGATGATGCGGCCGGCGAACATGAACACCGCCCGGTCGCAGAGATCCTTGATGAAGGAGATGTTGTGCTCGATGACGAGGATCGCTCTTCCAGCCGCGGCTTCGTCGCGAACGACGCGCTGGATCGAATCGTAGGCCGGACCTTCGACGCCTGCCATGGGCTCGTCGAGCAGCAAGCAGTTGCCTTCGTTCATCAGGGCTCGGGCGAGGCTGATCAGTTTCTGCTTGCCGTACGAAAGCTCCGTCGGAAACCGGTGCGCCGCCTGGGTCATTCGGACCTTTTCGAGTTGAGCCATCGCACGTTCGCGCGTAACGCTCGTATCACGCGGATCGCGACCGGCGAGCACCAGGTTGTCGAGCACCGACAAGGACGGAAACAGGCGGTTGTGCTGCCAACTGCGCGAGATCCCGAGTCGCGCCCGGGCGTGCATCGGCTGATCGTCGATCGGTGCACCATTGAGCAACACGGAGCCGGAATCAGCCGCGACCGTCCCGGCAATCAGGTTGAAGAGCGACGTCTTGCCGGCCCCGTTTGGTCCGACGAGTCCGACGATGCGACCGCCCTCGAGCATGAGATCGACCCGATCGGCGACTACGACACCACCGAATCGCTTGGACAGGCCGCGGGTACGTAGGACCTCGCTCACTTCACGCGCACCTCGAGCGGATCATCTTCCTCGGCGACGACCTGTGCCCCGGGAGCACGACCGAGCAGGCCTTGCGGCCGTGCGAACATGAATACCAGCACGAGCGTTGTGAAGATGATCCCTTGCAACGGCCCGGTCACCGACGATGGCAGCTTCAGAAAATTGATTGCCGAGGGCAACAGCTGCAGCAGGACTGCTCCGAGCGCCGGCCCCCACACCGTCCGAATTCCACCGACCACGACCATCGTCAACATCGCTGCCGAGTAGAGCACCTCGAACTGCTCGGGCGTGACGAAGAGAAAATAGTGGCCGTACAGACCTCCCGCAAGGCCCGCGAGCCCGGAACCGAACGCGAACAGGAGGATCTTGAGACGCATCGCGTCGTGGCCGAGCGCGCTGAAGGCCTCCTCATCGTCGCGCATCGCGGTAATCGCGCGGCCAAGATCGCCACCCACCAACCGGCGCACGGCTAGGATCGTCGCAATAGCAGCCAACGCGACGATCGCCACGTAGCTCCAGATCGCTGCCGGCCCCGTGGTGTCAATCAGCGGCGGAATGTTGCTCAGCCCGCCGGGGCCGCCGGTCCACTCCGAGTTCTTGATGATCTGCAGCACGCCGAGTTGGAAGCCGACACTTGCGATCACGAGGTAGTCGCCAGACACACGCAACGACGGCAGTGAAATCGCGACCGAGGCAAGAGTCGCCAGCCCGGCGCCGAGCATGATTCCGATCGGGACCGGAACGCCCGTGGTGAGCGTGGCGAGTGCAGAGCCGTAAGCACCCAGGGCGAAGAAAATCGGATGAGCAATGCTCATCAGCCCACCGTAACCGATGATCAGATTGAAGCTCGTCGCCAGGATGGTGAAGATCCCGATCTGGATCAACATCGAGCCGAGGAATTCCAATTACGTCGCCTCCGCCGTGCCGACGCCGGTGCGCCCGTCCCCCACGACCCGGCGTGCAGGCAGTCGGATTCCGCGCGGGAAGAAGATGATCGCAACGAACAATACCGAGAATACGATCAGCGGCTGCCAGCGCGAATCGATGACGAGCACCGAAAGCTGTTGCAGCAGGCTGATTCCCACCGCCGCCAGAGCGGCGGGAAAGATGCGATCGATACCGCCGAGGATCGTGGCAACCACCGCGAAAATCATCATGTGCAGCGTCAGCTCGGGAAACACCGCGAGCTTGCTGCCGAACAAGTACATCGCCGCGGTAATGAAGAGCGCCGCGATCACCATTGCCGCGGCGTACGACTGGCGCTTGCTGATGCCATAGGCCTCGGCCAGATCGGCATTGTCTGCCACCGCGATCATGTATTGCCCGAGGCGCGTGTAGCGCAGAAAGACCAGTAATGCGAGCGTGAGCACAACCGCGACGATGATCGAGCTCACATCCCATGCGCTGACGACGACACCGCCGACCAGCGTCGTGGGCGACATCATGTTCGCGAAAAGGAACACCGGCTCGGTGGTGAAAGCCAGCGTGAGCACATAGATGACGAGCTGCGCAAAGATCAGAGTGAAGATGAAAAACGTGATCGACTCCGATCCGCGTTCGCGTAGCGTTTGGAACGCAAATCGCTCGATGGCAAAACCGAACGCGGCCGTGACGAGGAATGCGATGAGTATCGCTGCAGGAATCGGTGCACCGACCCAATTGACTGCGACGAACAACGTGTAGAACGCCACCCCCATCAGTGCCGGCTGCGCGAAGTTCCAGATCTTGGTGACCTTCAGGACGAGCGCGAACGCGATCGTGAGCAGCACCTGGAAACTGGCGGCTGCAATGCTCGTCCACAGCACTTGAAGCAGGATGCCGCGATCAAACATCGCGCTACTACTTGAAGACGCGGATCGGCACGAACGCGCCGCCCTTGACCTCCAGCAGATACACAGGCTTGAACACCGTGTGATTCTCGTTGATGGTCACGTCCTCGGTCAGCGGAAGTTTGAAACTCTTCAATTCGAGGAGCGCCTTGCGCAGATTCTCGCCGGTGAGCGGCGTGTTGGTCTTGTCGAGATGTTCGACGAGTGCCTTGATGACATAGGCGCCGTCGTGGACGTACTGGGTCACCGGTACGTTGTTCGGCTCGCGCCCCTTTTCTTTCTTCCATCGTTCGACGTAACTCGCGACTGAGGGCAGATCCGCCACCCCGGGCGCGAGCGAAGCGACGATGAGCCCGTCGGCCTGGGTCCCGAGCTGCTTGACCATCTGCGGGTTGTAGGCGGCCGTGTACGAGGTAATCGGAACCTTGATCCCGAGCTGGCGCAGCTGCGCGATCGCTTGCGGGGAGTCGCCGGCGTTGCCTTGCAGATGGACGATCTCGGGATTGCTCGCTCGAATCTTGAGAATCGCGCCGGTGTAGTCGGTCGAGTTCGGCTCATAGCTTTCGTAGGCCACGATGCGGCCGCCGAGCTTCTCGAAGTTCTCGCGAAACACCCGGGCACCGTATACGCCGCTCTCGTCATTGAGATAGAGCACGGCGGCGTTCGATTTCTTCATCTCCGTGCGCGCGTACTTCGCGAGCAGGGTGACGTCCACGTCCGCGAGCGGATAGGTCGTATACACATAGTCGCCCATCGTGGCGATGCGCGGCGAGTTCGCCCCGATCACGAACGTAAGGACGTTGTTGCGATTGACGATCGGCGCAACGGCCGCAACCACGGCACTGAACGCCGTGATCACGAGTGGAACCTTCTCGACGCTGACCAACCGAGTGACGACGTCAATGCCAACCTGGGGGCGCGCCTGCGTGTCGAGGATCACGGCGTTGAGCTTGCGCCCGTTCGCGCCGCCCTTTGCATTGATGTCGGCGACGGCCCATTCGAGCGCCTGCACTTGATCGAGCCCGAACGGCGCAGCGGCACCGGTCGTAGGCAGCGCCACACCGAATGTGAAGGGCGCCTTGGTCTGCGCCAGCACCGAGTTGGCGGCCAAGCCGAGCAACAAGATCGATGTCGTGACAAGCCGGCGGCCGGCTGAAATTCTTTTCGTCATACGTCCCCCCTCCTTGGTTGGCGCGCGGATTCTACGTCTTCGCTAGCACCTCGGGGTTCAAAACTCCGATCGGCGCACCCGCCGCGAACGCGAGCAAGTGCTCGACTGCGGTGGCGTACATGCCCTCGTAGGCATCGCGCTCGGCGTACCCGAGGTGGGGTGAGCAAATCACGTTGTTCAATTTGAGCAGCGGATGCGCCGCATCGATCACCGGCTCCGCCTCGTACACGTCCACCGCGGCGAACCCTGGCCGACCGCGCTGGAGTGCGCTGACCAATGCTCCCTCGGCGATGATCTCAGCGCGGCTCGTGTTGACGAGGAGCGCCGTGGGCTTCATCCGGTCGAGGTCCTCCTCGGTGACCAGCCCACGCGTTGCACTATTGCTCGGCAAGTGCAGGCTGATGACGTCGCAGGTCTCGAAGAACGCCGCGCGGCTCGTCGCAATCGCGAAGCCTTCGGCCCGCGCCTGCGCGATCGAGTGTTCTCGCCCCCAGCACACCACGTTCATGCCGAAGGCTCGCCCGATACGCGCCACCGCGGCACCGATATGGCCAAACGCGTACACACCCAAGGTTCGGCCGAAAAGGCGGCCTCCTACTGTCGATTGCCAGTGACCTTGCTTGAGGCGCTCGATTTCGTACGGAAGGTGCCGCAGCGCGGCGAGAATCAACCCCCACGCAAGTTCGGCCGTTGTCGAGAAGCCATGACCCTCGGTCAGCGCCTTGCTGTGGTGTCCGAGTGACACCACGATGCCGTGATCGGTACATGCTGCGACGTCGAGGTGATTCGCATTGGGCCCGGTCTGGCAAACGAACTTGAGCTCCGGCAGCCGCTCGATGACGCCGCGCTGGAACGGTACGCGCTGCTGCGTGAGGACCACAGCGTCGCAGCCGCTCACCTGC
>CADECO010000194.1:0-10548 GCA_902825905.1 uncultured beta proteobacterium | reverse complement strand
CGCCTGAGCGTGGCCACCATGCGATCGGCCTCGGTCGGACGCAGCCCGGCCATCACCTCATCGAGCAGCAGCAGCCGCGGTTGGGTGGCCAGCGCACGCGCGACTTCCAGCCGCTTGCGATCGGGCAACGTGAGACTCGCGGCCGGTTGATGCGCGCGATCGGCCATGTCGAGCAGCGTCAATACTTTGCCCGCCGCCTGCTGCGCCTCGCCGATATGCGCGGTGCGATGCAGCGCGCCGACAGTCACGTTCTCGAGCACCGACAGATCGGGGAACGGCTTGACGATCTGGAACGTGCGGCCGATACCGGCAGCACACACCTGATCAGGCCGCATCCCGGTGAGCTCGCGTCCGCCGAACATCACGCTGCCTTCGCTCGGCGGGAACACGCCGGCGATGAGGTTGAAGAGCGTGGTCTTGCCCGCACCGTTGGGGCCAATCAGTGCGACGATGCCACGCTCCTCGACGCCGAATGACACGTTGCTCACCGCGCGCAAGCCGCGGAAATTCTTGGTGAGCGAGCGCACCTCGAGCAGCGCGGCCATCAGCCTTTCTCCGCCGGCGATTTCACCAGCCTCAATCGCCGGCACACCCACGGCCACAACCCTTGCGGGCGCCACAACACGATCACCGCGACCGCGAACCCCCAGAACAGCAGCTTCACCCCGTCGACCTTCACGTCCTTGCCGACCACGCCGCTGTGTTGCAGCCACTCGACCAGGCCACTCAGCCCCTCACCGAGCGGCGTGAGCAGGAATGCGCCGAAGATCGGACCGAACAGCGTGCCGGTGCCACCCACGATCGGCGCGAGCGTCACCTCGATCGAGCGCTCGATCCCCAGCACCTGCTCGGGAAACATGTTGTTGTAATAGAACGCGTAGAACACGCCGGCAATACCTGCAAGCGCGGTGGAGATCAGCACCGCCAGCATCCGGTAGCGGAAGATGTTGATGCCGAGCGCTTCGGCCGCCTCGGGGTTGTCGCGGATCGCGCGCCAGTAGTAGCCCATGCGGCTGGTGAGAATCCAGCGGCTCAATGCGAACGCCGCCAGCGTCAGCGTGAGCATCACGTAGTAGTACATCGCCGGCCAGCCGCGCAGGTTGATCAGATCGACGCCGCGCCGGCTCTCCTGCGTGACCGGCAGGAAGAACCCTTCGGTGCCGCCGAGAAACTTGGCGTGATCGAGCAGGATGCGCACGAACTCGGCAAACGCGATGGTGAGCAACGCGAAGTACACGCCGCCCACCGAGAAGCGAAAGCCGAGGTAGCCGATGAAGGCGCCCATCGTCGCGGCCAGCGCGATCGCGGCGAACACGCCGATCGCCGGCGGCACGCCGTACGCGGTGAACAGATATGCGCTCGTGTATGCGCCGATGCCGATGAACAACGCATGGCCCAGACTCAACAGTCCGGCGTAACCGAGCATTAGATTCCACGACTGCCCGAGATAGGCCATGTACAGGCAGATGATCGCCACGCTCAACACGTAGCCGCTGGCAAACATCGGCAGGATCAGCAGCAGCGCGACGAACAGCGCGAGCGCGATCACGCCCTGGCGGGTGAGTTCGCCGAACAGCCGCTGCATCAGGCCCAAGGCGTTCGCCTCTTCGCGTCAACCCGATATCGATCCGCGCAAGCGGTCACGATCCTCTCCCCTGTTGTCGGTGTTGTCGGCTGCCGGTCGTGTCAAGTGGTGCGCTTGCCGAGGATGCCTTGCGGGCGCAACAGCAGCACCAGGATCAGCAAACCGAAGCTGAACGCCGACTTGAGCGAAGGCTGCATCACGATCGCCGCGAGTTGCTCGGACACGCCGATCAGAATCCCGCCGAGCAGCGCGCCGAACAGGCTGCCCATGCCGCCGACGATCACGATCACGAAGGCGAGCAGCGTGTAGCCCGGCGCCAGATACGGATGCGCCTCGACGATCAGGAGCAGGATGCAGCCGGCCGCACCGACGCACGCCGTGCCGATGCCGAAGGTGAGCGCATAGAGCCGGTCGATGTCGAGCCCGACGACCTTCGCACCGAGGTAGTTATCGGCACAGGCGCGGATCGCGCGCCCCGTCGCCGAGTATTTGAAGAACAGCAGCAACAGCAGCGCGAACACCACGGCACAGATTGCGGCGTACAACCGCGCCTTGTCGATGATGAGCGCGCCGATGGCGAACGAATCGAGCGCGTACGGCACCTGCACGCCCTGCGCGTCGGGTCCGAAGATCAGCAGGCAGCCCGACACGATCATGATTGCAATACCCGCCAGCAGCAGGAATTGCATGTGATCGGGCAGATGCGAGACCCGGCTCACCACCCAGCGTTGCAGGGTGTAGCCGACAACGAACAGCGCAATCGCCGTGGGCGCGATGCTCCACAGCGGATCGAGCCCGAACAGCCGGAACAGGATCAGCGCCACGAACATGCCGATCACCATGAACTCGCCGTGCGCGAAGTTCACGATGCGGATCACCCCGAAGATCACCGACAGCCCGAGCGCCGACAGGCCGTAGACCAGCCCGGTCAACAACCCGGCGATGGTGGCGTTGGCGAGATCGGCGGGGTTCAACTTGGCACGCGCGCCGGACTCAGCGCTTGTCCCACGCGCGCATCGGCCAGATCGGCGTCCCTGCTGCAGCAGCCTTCGGCACGATCGGAATCAGCTTGCCGCCGCGATTCTGCACCCCGGAGTTCTTGGTGTCGGGGTTCTGGCCGCTGGCGTTGAACTTGATACCCGGCCCGACCGTGACGTTCTCCTTGATGTCGGTGGCCCGCAACGCCTCGATCAGCTTGGCCGGCTCGGTCGTGCCGGCGCGCTTGTGCGCATCGAGCGCGATCAGCAGCGCTTCGAACGAGTGCGAGTGCGACGTGTTCAGATTGCGATCGGGATAGCGCTTCTCCCAGGCCCCCGCCATCGCCTTCGACATCGGCTTGTTCGGGTCGAACCACGGGATGAGATTGACGATGTCGTCGGACAGTTTGCCGAGCTGCTTCAGGAACGGATCGTCATAGGGCCCGGGGCCGGAACTGACGATGCCCAGCGGCTGCCAGCGCTGTTTCACCATCTCGCGCACCATCAGGATCGCATCGTTCAGGCGCGTGATGATCCACACCAGCTCGGCGTCGGTCGATTTCGCCTTGCGCACTTCGGCCGACAGGTCTTTCGCCGCCGGATCGTAGGCGATGGTGTCGAGCAGCTTGTAGGGCATGTCGAACTTCTCGATCAGCTTCACCGTCGCGTCGCGCTGGGTGGTGCCGAAGGTGTCGTTCGCATGCAGCAGCACGCCCGACTTCGGCGGGCGCCCGGTCATCTGAAATAGTTCTTTCTGCAGCAGGAACCCGTCGGTGGCGATCATCGGACCGGTCGGGAAATTGCGGAACACCGTCTTGAAGCGGCCATCGGTGATCGCCGGCGCCGCGGCAACGTTGACCACCAGCGGAATGCCCTTCTGCTCGCACACCTGCGCCGCGGCGATCGTTGCGCCCGAGTCGTAGCAGCCGATGATCACCTGGCAGCCCTGATCGATCAGCTTCTCGGCGTTGGCTCGCGCCAGATCGACCTTGGTTTCATAATCGGCATGGACCAGCTCGGGCGCGGCGTAGCCACGGCCGGGGAGCACATCCATCGCGACCTCGATGCCGCGGATCGAGTCCTGCCCGAATTGCGCCTGGATGCCCGAGCGCGGCAACAGCACGCCGATCTTCAGCCGCTGACCCTGACTGTGCGCGTAACGAAGCGGCAGCGCCGCACCGATGGCGGCGGCACCGCCGGCCTTGATCAGGGATCGCCGCTGCGGCGATGGCTTGGGCGAAGGATTGCTCATCGAAGTGCTCCTCTCGACTCGGAAGGGGATGGAATTCGCTGGGGGCGCAGTTTGCCAGTCACCAACGACAGTCACAAGCGACCCGGCGGGCGCTGGCCAGTCGCGGGGGGCTGTCGCATACTCGCCGCCGAGCGGGAATCATCGCTTCGCGTGCGGCGTTCGCGTCGGCGACGGCACGCGGCAGCACACGGATGCACCCCCAACGAGGAGGAGACATGCCTGGATCGCAATGCAGTCAATCGCGCCGCTCGTTCACCATCGTTCGAGCGACGCCGCGCGCCATCGCTTACGCCGTGCTGGCTGGCGCAGTGGCGTTGTTCAGCCCTGCGGTGAGTGCCCAGCAGCTCAAAGCCGTCACTGCTTGGGACAAGAGCCTGGCGTTCAACGACATGTTCGTCGAGTGGACCAAGCGCGTCACGCAGCGCTCGGGCGGCAAGCTGCGCATGGACGTGATCGGCGGGCCCGAAGTGTATCCGTCGTTCGAGCAGCTCGAACCGCTCAAGCGCAACGTGTTCTCGGCGATGATCACCTCGACCGCGTACGTCGCCGGCGCACTGCCGGAGGTGAACGCGACCTGGTTCGGGTTCGGTGCGACGCCGGCGCAGATGCGTGAAGCCGGGCTGGTGGAACTGCTCGACAAGATCGCGCGCGAGAAAGCCGGGGTGACGGTGATCGGCTTTCCATTGCAGATGCGCTTCAACGTGTTCCTCGCCAAGCCGATCCAGAAGGCCGAGCTGGCCGGGTTCAAGCTGCGCTCCACGCCGATCTACGACCCGGTGCTCAAGGGCCTCGGCGCCGCGACCGTGACGGTGCAACCGGCCGAGCTGCTCACCGCGCTCGAGTCGGGCATCGTCGACGGCTTCGCCTGGCCGGCGGTGATGGTGACCGGCCCGGGCTACGCGCGTGCGATCAAATTCAAGGTCACGCCCAACTGGTGGATCGGCACCGACATCGTGCTGATGAACGCGCAGGCCTTCGACGCGCTGGCGCCGGAGATGAAGAAACTCCTGGTCGACACCATGCGCGAAATCGAGCGCGAAACGCCCGCCTACTTCGAAGCCAAGGAGAAGGCCGAAGATGCGCTGCTCGCCAAAGCCAACGTCAAGAACATCGAGCTGTCGGGCGCGGATCTGGAGCGCATCAAGAAGCTCCACTGGGAGGAAGGCACCAAGGCCTTCCTGCTCTCGCGCTCGCCCAAGTACGGGCAGCAGCTGAAGGATCTGATGGCGAAATTTGCGCCGAAGTAGTGTGAAGGCAGCGCGATGAATGCCGCCCCAACCCCGTCTCTCTCCCACGGGGGACGATCGGGCTGGGCGCGTACGGGCCGCGCGCTCGATGCGCTGGTCACCGCGCTCGCAACGCTTGCCGCCGCGATGGTCGTGGCCATGGTGCTCGCGGTGCTCTACGAAGTACTGATGCGCTATCTGTTCAGCAAGCCGACGCGCTGGGTAATCGAATTCTGCGAGTACGCGCTGGTGTACGTCGCCTATCTGGCCGGTGCCTGGGTGCTCAAGGAAGAAGGACACGTCAAGGTCGAGTTCGTGGTCGAGACCTTGCCGGCCGGCATCCAGCGTGCGCTCCACGTGATCACGTCGCTCGTCGGCGCGGCGGTCTGCGGCACGATCGCCTGGGTGGGTACGACCTACGTGTGGGATCTCTTCAACAGCGGCGAGTTGCTGTTCCGCTCGGTGCAGGTGCCCAAGTGGACGATCCTCGCCGTGGTGCCCTTCGGCATGGGGCTGCTCGCCGTCCAGTTCCTGCGCCGATCGTTCCGTAGCGCGCCAGTAGGCCCCGGCGGCGGGTTCTGAACCATGGAATGGTGGGGCTACCTCTCGATCATCCTGGTGCTGCTGACGCTGTTCTTCGTGTCGGGGCTGCCGGTCGCGTTCTCGTTCACGCTGTTCAACCTGATCGCCGCCTACTTGTGGATGGGCGGCACCGGTTCGTTTTCGCTGCTTGCGCTCTCGGCGTTCTCGAGCCTCGCGTCATTCCCGCTGGTTGCGGTGCCGCTGTTCATCCTCATGGGCGAGTTGCTGTTCCTGTCGGGCGTGGTGGGCGTGGTGCTCGACGCCGCCACCAAGTGGGTCGGACGTCTGCGCGGCAACCTGTCGATCGTGGCCGTCGCTGCAGGCACGATGTTCGGCACGATGAGCGGGTCGGCTGTATCCGGCGTCGCGGTGCTCGGTTCGACGCTCGCGCCCGAAATGCGCCGGCGCGGCTACGCGAAAGAGATGGCGCTCGGGCCGATTCTGGGCAGCGGTTGTCTGGCGATGATCATTCCGCCGAGCGTGCTCGCCGTGCTGCTCGGATCGCTCGGGCAGATTCCCGTGGGCGATCTGTTGATCGCCGGCATCTTTCCAGGTCTGCTGCTCGCATCGCTCTATGTGGGCTACATCCTGCTGCGTGTGCGACTGAACCCCGCGCTCGCACCCGACAGCGCGGCCGACCGCCCCGCGCCGGGCGAGCGCATGCGCGCGCTGCTGTCGGTGCTGCCGGTGCTGATCATCACGATGAGCGTGTGGGGGGTGATGCTGTTCGGCATCGCCACGCCGTCGGAGGCCGCAGCGATCGGCGTGATCGGCTCGCTGGTGGTGATGGCGATCTATCGCCGCATGAGCTGGGCGACGATCCGCGCGGCACTGATGGGGACGGTGAAAATCACCTCGATGGTGTTCCTGATCATCGCCAATGCGGCGGCGTTCGGGCAGATCCTCGCCTTCACCGGCACCTCGGCCAAGCTGGTGAGCTTCGTCACCGAGTCGGGGCTGTCACCGCAGATGGTGCTGATCGGCATGATGCTCACCGCCATCGTGCTCGGCACGTTCCTCGACGAGTTGGCGCTGCTGATGATCAGCATTCCGATCTACATGCCGATCGTAAAAGCACTCGCGTTCGATCCGGTGTGGTTCGGCCTGCTGATGCTGCTGACGATCGAGGTGGCGACCATCTCGCCTCCGTACGGTCTGGCCTTGTTCGTGTTGAAAGGCGTGGTGCCCGACGCCTCGATGACCGATGTGTGGAAGGCGAGCATCGCCTACATGACCCTGAGCATCTTCGCGATGGTGCTGATTTTCGTGTTCCCGCCGCTTGCCACCTGGCTGCCGAGCGTGATGCGTTGACAACAGTGGAAGGAGAAATCCCATGGCCGTGCTGCTGATCGGTGCCGGACTCGTCGGTTCGCAGATTGCGCGCATTCTGGTCGAGCGCGGCGAGCGGCCAGTGCTGATGGATCGGGCCCCGCAACCGGCCGCGCTCGGCGACATCGTCGATCTGAACAAGGTGCGCCTGGTTGAAGGCGACGTGCTGCGGCCGTTCTCGCTCACGCAGATCATCCGCGACGAGAATATCGACGAGATCATCCACATGGCCGCCAACCCGATGCTCACCATCGGCGCGCAGCGCGACCCGTATGCCGCGATCAACCTGAACATCATGGGCACGACCAACGTGCTCGAAGCGGCGCGCGTGCACAAAGTCAAGCGCGTGGTGGTCGCCAGCTCCAACGTGCTCAATCACCACATCGCCGGCGGCGAAGGCCAGGGCAATCCGGCGCACGAGGAGGCGTTCCCGCGACCGATCAGTTTCTACTCGGCGTGCAAGCAAGCGGTCGAGAACATCGGCCTCAACTACGCGCGCTGGTGCGGCGTGGAGTTCGCAGGCGTTCGCTACGGCGCGGTGGCCGGACCTTGGAGCGGCGCCGGCGGTGGTGGGCCGAGCAACGTTTTTCTCAGCCTGATCGGCAACGCACTGAAGGGCGAGGAAGGCGTCGTGCCCGCCGCGACGATGGAGTGGGTGTACTCGAAGGATGCGGCGCACGGCACGGTGCTGGCGCTGCGCACGCCGCAACTCAGTCGGCGCATCTTCAACTTGACGATGGGACGGCTGACCACCCCCGACGATCTCGTCGCAACGGTGAAAGCGGTGATCCCCAACGCGCGGCTGCGCATCGATCAGCCCAACAACGCTACGCCGGCGCTGCAGAACATGACCTATCACTCCGATCTGAGCACGGCGAAATCGGTGCTCGGCTTCGAACCGAGATTCCAGATGACCGATGCGGTGCGCGACATGGTGGAGTGGTTTCGCGGACGGGCATCGTCCAGGTATAGCGGGTCTAAGTAAACAGGAGCTCACCATGACCACACGCCCCAACCGCATTCTCGACGCCGACGGCCACGTGATCGAGCGCGACAGCGAGATCTTCGAGTACCTGGAAGCGCCCTATCGCAACACCACCGTGCTCGGCTATCCGTTCTTCCCGACGCTCGACGGCTACAACCGCGGCGCGCTACTGGCACGCCTGGGTCTGTACCAGTCCTACGAGATCACGCCGCAGGTGTGGATCGACGCGCTCGACAAAGCCAATCTGGAATCGACCGTGCTCTATCCCACCGCTGGCCTGTCGTTCAACATGATCCAGGATCCGCAGTGGGCGATCGCACTGGCGCGTGCCTACAACAACTGGTTCACCGATCGCTATCACAAGATAAGCAAGCGGCTGCGCGGCATGGCTCTATTGCCGTTGCAGGACGTGCCGGCAGCCGTGAAGGAACTACGCCGCGCCGTGACCGAACTGGGCATGGTTGGCGTGTGCCTGCCCGCCAACAGCGCCGAGATCGGCGTGCGCCGCGCACTCGGCCATCCGGAGTTCTGGCCGATCTACGAGGAGGCCGAGCGCCTGAACGTGCCGATCGCCACGCATGGTGCGCCGTCAATGAACCTGGGCATCAACTCGTTCAGCCACTTCGCGATGACCGGTGCGCTGGAACACCCGATCGCGCAGATGATCCAGATCACCAGCTTCGTGTTCGAAGGCGTGTTCGACCGTTTCAAGAAACTGCGCGTCGGATTTCTCGAGGCCGGCACCGGCTGGGTGCCGTACATGATCGACCGGCTCGATCGCTACTTCGGCATGGCCAAGAACGGCTATCGCGAATACTCCGAGCACATGAAAACCAAGCCGAGCGAGGTGTTCGCCTCAGGCCGGCTCTACTTCAGCTGCGAAGGCGGCGAGCCCTCGCTGCGCAACCTGGTCGATCGCATCGGCCACAAGGGCCTGTTGTTCGCGTCCGACTATCCGCACGAGTCGAACATCGAACACGCCATGCGCGACGTCGAAGAAATGCTCGAGCGCGATGACATTTCGGAAGAAGCCAAGCAAGGCATCTTCTGCGACAACGTGGAGCGGTTCTACGCTCGGTAGCCGCGCCGCGGTCAGCCCGAGCGCCAGCCCAGCACGCGAGCAAACACGGCGTCCGCTGCTTGCGCGCCGTCGATCGAATCGCCGCGCCAGGCGACATGCTGATCCGGCCGCACCAGTACGAGCGCGCGTTCATACATAGCAGCCAGCCGCGCTTCTTCGATACGCAGCACCGTAAGCGGCACACGTCGCTTGCGTGCCGCCTCCTCGAACGCGCTCGTTTGCGCATTGCCAAAAGCAAGCAGCGTGAACCCGTCGCCGAGTGCATCGAACAGCAAGCGCCCGTCGGCCAGATGCACGCTCGGCAGCCGCGTGCCCGGCGTAGTGCTGGGTGTGTAATGCAACGGATCGTCTTGCCATGCGCCGTCGTCGTGGCAGATCACCGGCGAGTCGCGGTAGCAGTAGCCCCATTCGATGCCCCAGCTCTCGTTTTCCGCATTCCCCAGTTGCGCGATCGCAGCGCCCACCTCGGCCCGCGCCGCGTCGCCACGCGGGCTCGGATCGAACAGCCGCTCCTCATTGGCCCGGTACAGTGCCCCGACCTTCTGTCGAACGCCGGTGTGACGCTTCGATCCCTGCAGATTGCGCGCGCCGATCGGGCGCCGCTCCGCGTCGTAGCTGGCGAGCAGGTTCGGGCCAGCGAAACCGTGATGGACCATCGCGAGCTTCCAGGCGATATCCATCGCATCGCCGATGCCGGTGTTCATGCCGTAGCCCCCGGTGGGGTTGTACTGGTGCGCGGCATCGCCGGCGAGAAACACACGGCCGCGGCCATACGCCTCGGCCAGCAACAGGTGCGGCGTCCAGGCACTGGTGAACAGGATCTCGTAATCGAAATCGCGCCCGGCCAGTCGCCGCATCAGAAAGTGCGGATCGACTTGCGGATCGGTCATCTCGAGGAATCCAGGAATGCCAGTCTGCAGCGTCCAGGTGTCGTGATCGTCCTGCGCGATGATCGTGCCGTGCAGCGACTGACTGTGCCAGGTGACGCCGCGGTGCTGCAGCACATCCAGCGCACGCGAGCGAAAGTGCACCATGAAGCGATGGCCGATGCGCGGCGTGCCTTCGAGCCGGATGTCGAGCGCGCTACGGGTAGTACTGGCGCCTCCATCGCAGCCCACGAGAACCCCTGCGCGCACCTCTTCGAGCGCCCCGCTCGCCTCGTCGCGCACCACTGCGGTCACGCTCTCGGCGTCCTGGCTGAACGTTTCAAGCGCAACGCCGAATCGGGCGGTGACGCCAGGCGTGGCCAGCAACCGGCGCTTGAGCTCCGGCTCGATCACCACCTGCGAGACGCGCATCGCCGGCTCGGCCGGCTGGGAGCCGTCGTTCTGCTCGCGAATTCTCTGTCGCCACTGCGCAGGGCTGGGGTAGCGGAAGCGATGCAACTCGTGGCCGACAAGCGTCGTCACCCATGCCACGTCAAAGCAGTTCGCTTCGGGCACCGCCACGCGTCGCAGTGCATCGCTCACGCCCAGCCGCCGAAACAGCTCCATGCTGCGCGCGTTGGTGATGTCCATCTTCGGAAATTTCG
>CADECO010000193.1:7845-10618 GCA_902825905.1 uncultured beta proteobacterium | reverse complement strand
GCTCGGCTTCACGCAACCTGGGCGAGCAGTATCTCGAGCACGCGCGCGCGTTCGGTGATCGGGTGGGCCGCGCCGGATTTCGGCTCGTCTACGGCGGGAGCACCCGTGGGTTGATGGGCGCTGCGGCGCAGGCCGCGCACGATGCGGGGGCGCCAGTGCTCGGTTTCATCCCCGACTTTCTGATCAACCGCGAGGGGATCAACACCTCGGTCGGCGAAATGATCGTGGTGCAGACCTTGGCCGAGCGCAAGGCGCGCATGGCCGAGGCGGCCGATGCGTTCGTCGCGATCCCCGGGGGCATCGGTACGCTCGACGAGATTACCGAGATGATCACGTGGAACGAACTTGGCGTGCACACCAAGCCGGTGTACCTGGTCAACACGTTCGGATTCTGGGAGCCGATCGTCGAGTTCTTCCGGCGCGGGCGCGAGATCGGTGTGATCCGCCCCGGTTTCGAGCGGCATTGCCGTGTCGTGGCCGATCTCGACGAGCTGTTCGCGCAGCTGACCGCGAAGTAGTCGTGGTCAGGTAGTTCGCCGCGCGCCTGTCGGCGTGCGGGTCTAGATGCGCGATGCGGCCACGCCGATCGAATCGATGCGCTTCAACTCCGGTTGCTCGAACAGGGTCGGATCGACGAGGTAATCGAGCAGCATCGCAGTCGCGTCTTCGCCCCAGAACAACTCCTTGCCGGCGACGAAGGTCGGCACACCGAACACACCTGCGGCGATCGCGCGCTCACCGTTTTCGCGCAGGGCGGCTTTTACCTTGTCAGCCGCCATGAGTTCGGCGGCGCGTGCCGGCTCGATCGACAGCCGTTCGAGCAGCGCCGGCCACTCGTCGCCCACCGATCGACCCTCGCCCCAGATGAAATCGTAGATCGCGCGGACCACGTCCAGCCGCGCGCCCAGCGCGATCGTCAAGCGCAGCGCGTGCAGCGGATTGAACGGATGCGCCGGGGGACAACGCAGCGGCGTGCCGCGCTTGGCGCTTTGCCAGGTGATGAGCCGAAACGTGTGAATGCGCTTGCCGACGATCTCGGCGGGCCCCTTCTGGCCCCAGTGATTCAGCAGTCCGGCGAACAGCACCGGACGCACTTCGATGTCGGGTCGGGCGAACAGCGCCGGATGCTGCAGCAACTGCAGATACGGATAGGGCGAGACGTAGTCGAAGTACCAGGTGAGTGTCATCGTCGTGAAGTGTGGTGTGTAACGAAGCGGCGGGTTCAAATTCTGGGCGATGTTCAACTGCGGCGTGGGTCACGCGCGCATTTTCCCGCCACCTTTCGCGCGTTGTTTGCCCCGATGGTGCCCCGGCGCAGCCTCGATCGTCATCCATCGTGTCGGCTCTGAACAACACCTAGGGAGTGGCAATGGGTCGAGACTTCATTCTGCGTACCGCGGGCATCGCGTTCCTGGCGATCGTGCTGCTGGTGCCGGTGGCGATGATCCGCGATCTGGTGAGCGAACGCCAGGCGCGGCGCAACGAGGCGATCGCCGATATCGCGTTCGGCTGGGGCGCGCGCCAAACGGTCACCGACCCTTATCTCGCGGTGCCGTACACCCGTCGCTGGACCGAGGTTGTCACCGAAATCGTCGACGGCAAACCGAAGGAGCGGCGCAGCGAGCACGCCGAGCCAGGCGTGGTGCGCATTCCGGTCGATGCGGTGAACTGGACGCTCAACGTCGCCACGCTGGAGAAAGCGCGCGGCATCCACAAGGCGCGGCTCTATCAGACGCGCGCACAGGTGAGCGGCCGCATCACCATCCCGCCAAGACTCGTCGGGGTGGAGCCCAACAGCCGCTACGAGTGGGCCCGGCCGCGCATCGTGCTGGGCGTATCGGACCCGCGTGGCATCCGCAGCGTCTCGCCGCTCGCGTTCGGGTCGACGCGGATCGAGTTCGCGCCGGGGACGGGCGACGCAGCGCTGCTCAATGGCGTACACGCGATGCTGGAGGTCGATGCGGAACGAAGTGCCGGTACGTATGAGTTCAGCTTCACCACCGAGATCGCCGGTTCGGAAGCGCTCGACATCGCGCCGATCGCCAAGGACACCACGGTCGCGCTGCGCGCCGATTGGCCGCATCCATCATTCCACGGTCCGTTCCTGCCGGCACGGCACGACATCCGTGCCGACGGTTTCGACGCCGGCTGGAAGGTGTCGCAGTACGCCTCGCAGGGCGCCGAGCGGTTGCGCACCTGCGGTGCGACCAAGCCGTGTGCCGCGATCAATCAGCAGGTGCTCGGTGTGGCATTGATCGAGCCGATCGGCGTGTATCAGAAACTCGAGCGCGCCTCGAAGTACGGATTCCTGTTCGTCGGACTGCTGTTCGTCGCGTTCTTCCTGTTCGAGCTGCTGCAGCGGCTGGTGATCCACCCGATTCAATACCTGCTGGTCGGACTGGCGCTGGCGATCTTCTTCCTGCTGATCACCGCGCTTTCCGAGCACATCACGTTCGAAGCGGCATATGCGATTGCCACGGCCGCCTGCGTCGGGTTGATCACGTTCTACGTGGTGCGGGTGCTGCAAAGCGCGCGGCGGGGCCTGTCGTTCGGCGGAGGATTGGCGCTGCTCTACGGCGCGCTCTATCTGCTGCTCAAGGCCGAGGACTATGCGCTGCTCGCCGGTTCGGTATTGATGTTCGCGCTGCTTGCCGGCGTGATGATCGCCACGCGCCGCATCGACTGGTATCGCCTCACGCGCGGCCGAAGCGCACAGGAGGCGCCGGCGCTGCCGTGATTGCCGATTGAGGTTTGGTTGAGTCGATCTCGCGCG
>CADECO010000193.1:0-7745 GCA_902825905.1 uncultured beta proteobacterium | reverse complement strand
CTTTACTACTTGCGAACCTGGCCGCTGCCCAGCACGACCCACTTCTGCGACGTGAGCCCTTCGAGCCCGACCGGGCCGCGCGCATGCAGCTTGTCGGTGGAGATGCCGATCTCGGCACCCAGCCCGTACTCGAAGCCGTCGGCGAAACGCGTCGACGCATTGACCATCACCGAACTGGAATCGACCTCGCGTACAAACCGCTGCGCATGCGCATCGTTGCTGGTGACGATCGCGTCGGTGTGCTGCGAGCCGTAGCGGGCGATGTGCTCGATCGCCTCGTCCAGCCCCTTCACCACGCGCACCGCGAGGATCGGCGCCAGGTACTCCGCGTACCAGTCCTCCTCGGTGGCGGGCAGCATCGACGGATCGTACTTGCGCGCAGCCTCGTCGCCTCGCAACTCCACGCCCTTGTCGTGGTAAATCCCGGTGAGCCTGGGCAGCAGATTCGGCGCCACGCTCTCGGCCACCAGCAGCGTCTCCATCGTGTTGCAAGTGCCGTAGCGCTGCGTCTTGGCGTTGTCGGCGATCGTGACCGCCATGTCGAGATCGGCGGAATCGTCGACGTACACGTGGCACACGCCATCGAGATGCTTGATCATCGGAATGCGCGATTCGGCGCTGATGCGCTCGATCAGCGACTTGCCGCCGCGCGGCACGATGATGTCGATGAACTCGTTCATGCGCAGCATCTCGCCCACCGCGGCGCGGTCGGCGGTTTCCACCACCTGCACTGCGGCTTCGGGCAAGCCGGCCGTACGCAATCCGGCCTGTACGCAGCGCGCCAGCGCACGATTGGAGGCTATTGCCTCCGACCCGCCGCGCAGGATCGTCGCGTTGCCCGATTTCAGGCACAGCACCGCGGCGTCCACGGTGACGTTGGGGCGCGACTCGAAGATGATGCCGATCACACCGACCGGCACGCGCATGCGTCCGACCTTGATTCCGGTAGGACGCTCCTGCAGATCGGTGATGGCGCCGATCGGATCGGGCAGTGCCGCCACCTCCTCCACGCCGCGCGCCATGTCTTCGATCGACTTCGGCTTGAGCGTGAGCCTATCGACGAACGCAGCGTCCTGGCCGTTGTTTCGGGCGCGGGCCACATCTTCGGCGTTGGCGGCCAGCAGCGTGGCTGACGCCCCGCGAATCGCCGCAGCAATAGCATGCAGCGCGCGGTTCTTGGTGGTGGTGTCAGCTTTGGCGATCAGGCGCGAAGCCTCGCGCGCGCGTTGGCCGAGCGCACGCATGTACGCGACGACGTCGCGGGTAGGATCGAGCGTGAGATCGGGGGCGCTGCCCATGATGGCTGGCATTCTACAGACTGCGTCACGACGCACGGACCATCCGTAGCCGCCTGAGACGATCGCGAGCCGCCCGGGCGTCGGCTCAGTGCGCTCCTTCAGCGCGCTCCCTCAGCGCGCTCCCTCAGTACACTCCAAAACGCAGCCGGGGGCTACTCAAAGTGCGGCGCGCATGCGCTGTTCATCGGGTCGAGGTGCGAACCACAACGCCAGCGCGAGCAGCTCGTCCCACACGTCGCCCTTGGCCACGCCCTTGATCATCTTGTCGATCAGCGCGGCGCGCTCCAGGGCTGCGTGAGCCGTGGCGGCCTGCACCCGGCGCACGGCATTGCCCATCAGACTCAGCCGTGGCTCGCCCCAAATCCGGTTCTCGCGTAGCAGCTCCGGCAGCGGTCGCCCTGCGGACAATCCGATCTGGATGCGGGCGATTGCGCGAATATCCTCGGCGAGCACCCATAGCACGCGCGGAGGTTCTTCGCCCTCGCCGCGCAGACTGTTGCTGACGCGAGCCGCACGCGACGCGTCGCCCGCCAGCATCGACTCGGCAAGCTGATAGATGCTGTGACGCGCCACGTTCAGCACTGCGTCGCGCACCTGGTCGAACGGCAGCGCGCCTTCGGGGCACAGCAGCGCGAGTTTCTGGATTTCCTGATGGGCGGCAAGCAGGTTGCCCTCGACGCTGTCGGCGAGGAACGCAAGCGTCGCCTCGTCTGCGCGCTGCTTCTGTCGCGCCAGTCGCATGCCGATCCACTGTGGCAGCCGCGCCCGCTCGATCGGGAACACGTTCACCACCACGCCGCGCTCCGATAGCGACGTGAACCAGCCGCTGGATTGATCGGCCTTGGACAGCCGCGGCAGGCTCACCAGCGTGACGTTCTCTTCGACCAGATGCGCGCAGTACTGCTCGATGGCCTGCGCGCCATCATTGCCCGGCTTGCCATTGGGGATGCGCAGTTCGATGAGTTTACGATCGGCAAACAGCGACATGCCCGCCGCCGCGTGGCCCAGTTGCGCCCATTCGAAGCCGCGCTCGACCGCCATCACTTCGCGTTCGGTACAACCAGCCTTGCGGGCCGCGGTGCGAATGGCATCGGCCGCCTCGAGCGAGAGCAACGGTTCGTCGCCGTGCACGACGTAGAGCGGCGCGACACCTCGCGCGAGGTGCTGATCGAGCTGATCGGCGCGCAGCTGTGGCATGAGCGCTCAGTCGTCGTCGCCGCGGCGGTACTTGCCTGCCTGCATGCGCCGGATCATCTGCTGGACCACGTCGGACTGCATCTCGCGGAACAGCACGACCTCCTCGCTTTCCTTGGCCAGCACCTGGTCGTTGAACGTGATGTCGCGCCGCACGATGATGTCGTTGGCGGACACGAACTCGCCGCCTTTGCCGTCGTGCACGCGGAACGACACGCGATAGAGGATCTGATACTCGCGAGCGCGTCCGGCGGTGCTCAGGCTGAGAATCGTCTTGTCACGCGCCTCGGCCAGGATCACGAGGATGGCCTGTGCGTCCTTGGGCTCGCTCCGTACGCGCGCATTGCTGCCCGAGTTGATATTGCGAGTGAGCTCGACTGTGAGCGGCGAGGTGCCCGGAATGTGGATCGACTCGAATGGAAATTTGGCCGAGCCGCGCAGTTGAAAACCGCAGGCGGCCAGTACGAGGCAGGCTGCGGCGACACTCAGCGCCGCTCGCCGGCGTGCAACCGGCCGACGCAATGCCCGGTCGAGGCGGTCAGACCACGACATTGACCAGCCGCCCCGGCACGACAACCACTTTCTTGGGCGGTTGACCGTTGGTGAAGCGGGTGACCGAATCATGGGCGAGCGCCAGGCCTTCGATCGCCGCTTTATCGGCCGACTTCGGCACTACCAGGTGACCGCGCAGCTTGCCGTTGACCTGCAGCACCAATTCGATTTCGTCTTGTTCGAGTGCGCGCTCGTCCACCTCGGGCCACGGCGCGTCGATCAGCTCACCGCTGAATCCCAGCTCCTGCCACAGCGCGTGGGTAGCGTGCGGTGTGATCGGCGAGAGTGTGCGCAGCAGGATCGAGAAGCCCTCATGCAGCAGTTGCGCGTAATGAGGATTGCCTGCCGCCTCGGCGGACTTCGACAGATCGGACAACGCGTTCAACATCTTGATCGCGGCGGAAGCCACGGTGTTGAACTGCATGCGCTGCATGTCGTACTGCGCCTGCTTGAGATTCAGATGCAGTTCGCGTCGCGCCGCGGCCAGCGCGGGTGACTGTTTGGCCCAATCGGCCGGGTACACGTACCCGGCCTGGTCGCCGCGCTTGCGCGCTTCGGCCTGTACCAGCGCCGCGACATCGAAAGCGAAGGCCCACAGACGTTTGAGAAAGCGCGAGGCGCCGGCCACGCCGCTGTCGGACCACTCGAGGGTGAACTCCGGCGGACTGGTGTTGATGATGAAAAAGCGCGCGGTGTCGGCGCCGTACTGTTCGATCAGCGCTTGCGGATCGACGCCGTTCAGCCGCGACTTCGACATCGTGCCGATGCCTGTGTATTCGACCGGCTTGCCGTCGCGCGCGCGTGCGCCGGTGATACGACCTTCGGCGTCGCGTTCAATCTCGAGTTCGTCGGGCGGAAAGTAGGTGACGCCGCCTTTTTCGCCTTTGCGCTGAAAGATGTGATTGAGCACCATGCCCTGGGTGAGCAGGCTGGTGAACGGCTCGTCGATACCGACCAGCCCGCAATCGCGCATCACCTTGGTCCAGAAGCGCGCATACAGCAGATGCAGGATCGCGTGCTCGATGCCGCCGATGTACTGATCGACCGGCAGCCAGTACTTCGCGCGGTCGTCCACCATTGCATTGGCCTGGTCGGCGCAAGCGAAGCGGATCTGGTACCACGACGAATCGACGAACGTGTCCATCGTGTCGGTCTCGCGGCGCGCGGGCTTGCCGCACTTCGGGCAGGCGCACGCGAGATACGACGGCGTCTTGTTGAGCGGGTTGCCCGAGCCATCCGGCACCAAATCTTCGGGCAGCACTACCGGCAGATCCTTGTCGGGCACGGGCACGTCGCCGCAACCGTCGCAATGGATGATCGGGATCGGCGTGCCCCAATAGCGCTGCCGCGAGATGCCCCAGTCGCGCAGCCGCCATTGCACCTGCTTGTCACCCAGGCCCTTCGCCTTGAGGTCGGCAGCGATCGCGTCGGTTGCCTGCATGTAGGAGGTAAGGCCGTCGTACTTGCCCGAGTTGACGCAGCGGCCGTTCTCCTTGTCGGCGTACCACTCATCCCAACCATCGAGGCTGAACGCCTTGCCCGGGACGGCGACCACCTGCTTGATCGGCAGGCCGTACTTCTTGGCGAAAGCGAAATCACGCTCGTCGTGCGCGGGCACACCCATCACCGCGCCCTCGCCGTAGCTCATCAGCACATAGTTGCCGACCCAGATCTCGACTTTCTCGTTGGTGAGCGGATGGGTGACGAAAAAGCCGGTGGGCATGCCCTTCTTTTCCATCGCCGCCAGATCGGCTTCCATAACCGAGCCGCGCTTGCATTCGTCGATGAACGCGGCGAGCTTGGGGTTGTCGCGTGCCAGGCGCGTAGCCAGCGGGTGCTCGGCCGCAATCGCGTTGAACGTGACGCCCATGATCGTGTCGGCGCGGGTGGTGAACACACGCAGCACGTCTTTTTTGCCGTCGATCTCGTAGGGAAAGCCGAAGTTGACGCCGTAGCTCTTGCCGATCCAGTTGGCCTGCATCGTCTTGACGCGCTCGGGCCAGTTGGGCAGCTGCTCGAGCGCGCCCAGCAACTCGTCGGCGTATTGCGTGATCCGCATGTAGTACATCGGGATCTCGCGCTTCTCGACCACCGCACCGGTGCGCCAGCCGCGCCCGTCGATGACCTGCTCGTTGGCGAGCACGGTCTGATCGACCGGATCCCAGTTCACCACGCCGGTCTTCTTGTAGACGATGCCGCGCTCGAGCATGCGCAGGAACAGCCACTGGTTCCACTTGTAGTACTGCGGCGTGCAAGTGGCCAGCTCGCGCTCCCAGTCGATCGCGAAGCCGAGCGACTGGAGCTGCTTTTTCATGTAGGCGATGTTGTCGTACGTCCACTTGGCCGGCGCCACCTTGTTGGCCATGGCGGCGTTTTCCGCCGGCAGCCCGAACGCATCCCAGCCCATCGGCTGCAGCACGTTGAAGCCGCGCATGCGGTGATAGCGCGTCATGACATCGCCGATGGTGTAGTTGCGCACGTGACCCATGTGCAGCTTGCCCGAGGGGTACGGGAACATGCACAAGCAGTAGTACTTGGGTCTGGACCGGTCTTCGACGACGTTGAAGGCACGCGTCTTGTCCCAGTGCGCCTGGGCATCGCGCTCGATGGCGAGCGGCTCGTATTGCTGCTGCATGATTCGGGGGACTCGAGAGCGCCGCCCTGGCATGCGCACGCTCGGCGAGCGTCGCGGGAGGCGGGCGTATGTTGGGCAAACGAAAATTATAACGCCCAGGGGGTCGCATCCCGGGTCGAGTCGATGCCCCGTGACGGCTGCGCCAAGGGCGGGGACGACTGCGTCGGAGGGGGGCGGAGAGCGGTCCTGCCGGATCAGTGCGCGGTGTGCGCGGTGCGGGGCCAGACCTTGGCGAGCAAGGCGTTGACCTCGCCCTTGGCCCACGCGAGCCACTGCTCGACCTGGGCGCTGTGCGGCTGGCCGGTGATGCACCACTCGCAGAAGTGCTCGCAGTTGTTCGACAGCAGCCGATAGCGGCGCTCGCCGATGCGCATGCGCGCGCGGGCCACGCACGATTCTCCGGTGTACTGGCGCGCGGCCCAATCCTTGACTTCGAAGCCGTGCCGGCCGGCGAAGCGCTCGATCGACACTTCTTCCACCGGCTCGCGCTTGAGCTGCTTGGTGTAGCCGCGATAGTGGATGACGCGGCCGTTGCCGGCGTAGATCCCGTGGTGGATATACCAGCGGCGGCGTGAAACGAGGTGATCGCCGGGTTGCAGGTCGTGGTCCATGGCCAGGGGGAGCTAAGGGATAGGAGTCGGGACGGGCGGGGGTGGAAGAGCGTCTGGAACGGGCTCGGCCGAAGGGTCGACCGTGGGTTGCAAGCGTGCCTGTCAAGGTTCAAGAAACTGTCCGGATTGGCTCCAGCGGGCTTCAATTCGTACCGGTGAGTACCGGTAGGCGCGCCGTCCACGACGTTCGCCGCCTGCGCTCGCGATCACGCATACTCGCGGCATGACAACGCAGACGAACCAGGAACGAACCGGCCACGGGCCGCAACCAGACAGCCACTCGGGCCCGGACGACGCCCCTCTTGATCCTTCCGTTCCGCGCAACTGGCGCGAGCGCATCGGGCGCACCTGGGTCGGCACCAATTTCTTCGTCGCGCTGTTGCTGGGCCTGGCCGCGTTCGTCTACGTGATCACCGTCACCCTCAACGAGCCCGACCCGGCGATCGCGCGTGCCAATCGCGCCGGGCTTGGCGCGGCGGCGCTGGCTTTGGTGGAGATCGCGCTCCTCGCGCTGTACCTGCGCCGCGGCGTGCTTTCGGGCCTGGTGCGCACGTTCGCGGGGATCATCGGCTTCGTCGGACTGCTGCAGAACAGCGTCGTGCCGCTGGTGCTGCGCGAGCTGTACGACCAGGTGTTTCCGACGAACCTCAACATGGTCATGTGGTACGTGTACGGCTCGCATCTGCTGTATGCATTGATCGGAGACGCGGACCACCGTAGCTCGCATAGATAGGGCGCGCGGGTAGAATCGCGGCACAAATCACGTCGCGTTTTGCTCCCTCGCCGCCGCGCTCAATGTCCGCGCTCCTCGACAATCTCAACAGCGAACAGCTCGCCGCCGTCACGCTGCCCGCGCAGCACGCGCTGGTGCTGGCCGGTGCCGGCTCGGGCAAAACGCGCGTACTCACCACCCGTATTGCCTGGCTGGTGCAGACGAGCACGGTGAGCCCGAGCGGCCTGCTTGCGGTCACGTTCACCAACAAGGCAGCGCGCGAGATGATGGTGCGCATCGGCGCGATGCTGCCGATCAACATCCGCGGCATGTGGATCGGCACGTTCCACGGGCTGTGCAACCGGCTGCTGCGCGCGCACTTTCGCGATGCCAATCTGCCGCAGACGTTCCAGATCCTCGACTCGCAGGACCAACTGTCGCTGCTCAAGCGCGTGATGAAGGGGTTGGGCGTCGACGAAGACCGCTTTCCGCCCAAGCAGGTGCAGTACTTCATCAACGCCGCCAAGGAGGAAGGGCGGCGCGCGGGCAAGGTCGAGGTCTACGACGACTTCACCCGCCGCAATCAGGAGCTCTACGCTGCCTACGACGAGCAGTGCCAGAAAGAAGGCGTAGTCGATTTCCCCGAGCTGCTGCTGCGCAGTTTCGAGCTGCTGTCCAACAACGAGCTGCTGCGCAACCACTATCAGGCGCGCTTCCGGCACGTGCTGGTGGATGAGTTTCAA
>CADECO010000192.1:4419-10619 GCA_902825905.1 uncultured beta proteobacterium | reverse complement strand
AACGCAGCCGGATAGTCGCCGGCCGGATCGGCATGGGCCACCGCGCCCCCAAGCGTTCCGAAGTTGCGCACCGCCGGGTACGCAACGACTGCGGCAGCCATCGCCAGCAGGCGCAATGCGGGGGAGCTGCCCTGGCATGCCGCCAGTTCGGCGTGCGTGGTCATCGCGCCGATGCGTGCAGTGCCGTCGCCCTGAAGGTTGATGCCGCGCAATGCATCGATGCGGCGCAGGCTCACCAGTCGGCCAGGGGCGACGAGGTCGAGATTCATCATCGCGACGAGCGATTGGCCGCCGGCGAGCGGGCGCGCGTCGTCCGTGGCGAGCAGACGCAGCGCCTCGCGCAGATCGGTGGGGGAGAAGAACTCCATCGCGGGGGACTCGTTGGTCAGCGGCGATCGTCGTGGCGTTTGCACGTGAGCGCAATCACGCGCACGGGTGGCATGCCGGGTCAGGATCGTTCGAGGGACCCGATCGTCTGAACTACGGCACGATGCCGACGACGCGCGCCGGTGCGCCATCCATGCCGCGCAGGCGAAGCGGGAGCGCAGTCAGGTGGAAGCGCTCGCCCGCCTGGTCGAGGTTCGTGACGAGCTGGATCATCGGAATGCCCGCGCTCAGCCAGCGTTTGTGATTGGCGCCGCGCTCCGTCGGGCCGAGCGTGAACCGCCAGAACGGCTTCTCGGGAAAGCAATCCATGGCCACCGCTGCGACGCCCCGGCTTGCGGTCCATTCCCCCACGCTCGGATCGAGATAGATCGTGTTTTCCCAGAACTCGGGCGTGCCCCAGGCGCGATCGGTCCAGCGCGTCTTGATCACGGCGACCTGTCCCGCACCGATCTTGATGCGAGTGCGTTCGAGATCGTCCGCGGTCACACCATCGCCGGCCGCCCTGCTCGAACAGTCGAACACCACCGCTTCCTTCATTACCAAGCGATCGAGGGGCAACTGGTCCACCGGAGCGCCCTCGGCATAGAAGTGGCGCGGTGCATCGATATGCGTGCCGATGTGCGTGTGCAGTGTAATCAGCGTGTTCATATGGCCGACGGCCGCCGCTCCGGCGCGCACGTCCACCGACTCCCGCTCCAGCAGCGCGCGCTGGTCTTCGCTGGCCAGGGTAATTGCCTCGATTCGCACGGGGATTTGCTCGTAGAACGGGATCTTCGGAATCCCCGTCATGCCGGACTGCACCGGCAGAGTTAGATCGACGATGCGCGGCATGAGGTTCCTCTGATGTGGTGCTTCGATGTTGGTCTGGAGCGGGGAGGTGGCACCGAGCCGCCTGCGGGGTCGATCCGGACTTTGGCGTCTTCGGCACTGACATTCCTTGAGACTTGGTCGAAGTCTATGCCGGGCGCGCGGGCTTGGGCCATCGTTCTGCGCGCAGGCGCGGCCGCATGAAGCGCAGCGCAGGCTTGTGCACCGACACTCGCCAAGCGTCCTCATCGTAGAACACCACGCGCAGCGACGAATCGTCGATCACTTCGATACGGTCGAGCAGGAACGAGGCGTACGGCGCCCCGAAGGTATGGGTGTCGAGCACGTGCAGATCGGGCGCAAGCAATATGAACGTGGTCGCCTCTTCGAACGGGCAGTCGTAGTCGGTGACCAGCAGCAATCCGGCTTTGAGCTCGAACTGATGGAGAAGGTTGTAGCCGGGCACATGCGTCGCGGTGATCACACCGGCATCGATCAGGCGCGAACGCGTCGGCCAGTTTTCGTACGGGCCGCTGTGCTGCTCCAACGCGAAACGGTCGATCGGCGTCATTGAACTGCGTACTTATCAGATTCGGGATCCACGCGTGCGGCGAGGCCAGTGCGCGTCAACGATCTGTATTAACTCCCAACTCTCGTGAATTCTGCCCAGCGGTGTATCAACGCTATACAGCATCGGGCGTGCAGAGTTCTCACACTGCGAGTGCGTAGCGGATTGGCGTGACCGAGTCGAACTGCAAGCAACGGTTATCGCGCCGGGGTCCAGGGAGCGTTCCAGTGATAAGGCTTTTTGGTACAAATCAGGCAGGGTTCGCGCCGAAGGCGGGGCGGGCGAAGACCAGGTTGGTGATCGATCCACCGCTCGAAGAAGTGCTTCGCGGTGTTACCGACGGCCTGGTGTTCGTCGGCGCCGACCGCGAAATCCTCTTCGCCAATCAGGCGGCCCATCAGCACACCGAGAACGATCCATCGCGGATCGCCAACGCTTCGGTGGTTGAGGCGGTGGTCGACAAGTTGCGCCACGATGGCCGGACCTCCGGCGACACCGAGGTCGATATCGATCGGAACGGCGTGCCGATGCGTTACGGCGTGAGCGTCGTGCACTGGCCTCTGGGCGCCGGCCACATGATCCGGTTTGGTGCGCTCCCGCGGCTGGAGTCAGGCTCGCAGGGGAGCGCCAAGGCCAAAGCCGCGGCCGGAGTCGATGGCGAAGTGGACATCGATGCGCTCCTGGGTTCGCCCCGGCAGCGAGTCACGCTCGATTCTCTGATCCTCAAGGCCTGGCAACATGCCGCGCCACTTGCCGCGGAGCGTCGGGCGCGCGTCGTTCTTGTCGACGAACCGGCGGTTCACAGCGAGGTGGAAATCAACGAATCGGTGGTCACCTGGGCGATCGCCGAGTGCATCGCCTATTCGATTCGTGCCTGGACGGACGAATCCGGAATCGGCCACGCGGTCAGCCGCATCGAACTGCATCCGCTGATGAGCGGCACTAAGACCATTCTCGCGATCATGCATGCCAGCCACGGCTCGGAGGCCGACGACCGCTCGTGCGTCAAGTTGAAGGCCCCGAAGACCTCCGACCAGGAACTGGCGGCAGAACTAGGCAAGCGATTCCGCCTGGCGCGCTGGATGTTGCGGTCACTGGGCTATCAGCTCGACAAGGTGCGCGGCGACGATGGACGCGAGGTGCTGCTGATTCAGCTCACCGCACGCGAGCGCAAGCGCAAGGTGAGCTTTGGCGACGAGACCGAGCCGTTCGCCCTGACCGAAGACGTCGCTTCGATCGCGCTGTAGCGAGGCGGCGGCCTAGCCTACATCTCGGCCAGCCGCGCCTCGTTCGCCCCGGCGCCCGCGGAACGCGCGCGAACTACCTGCCGGCCGCGTGCACTGCGGCGCCGATCCTGACTTCCGGGACGCCTTTGACGCCGGCTTTCTTCATCTTCGCCTTGAGCGATGGCTCGGCGATGAACGTGCGCAGCTTGTCGAGGTTGGCCGACTCGTGCACTACGGTCACGATGTTCGGTTTGTCGTTGTCGCGCAGGATGTAGATCGTCTGGACCCCGGCTTTCTGGCGGCTTGCTTCGTCGGCGTCGAAGCCTTTCTTCCACGCGGCAAAATCGGCGACTTCGTGCCTGACGGTCACCACGAACAGTTCTGATGCGTGAACCAGCAGTGGTGTGGCAAGACTCAACGCCGCGACAAGCAGCGCGCCCAATGATCGACGCATGACCGGACCTCCGTACGTTGTTCGAGAGCCCGCGATTCTAGGGACGCAAGCCGCTGCGCTCGACGCCGCTCGGCCATGCGCAGGAGCCGATCGGAGCCCGGCGTCGCGGTTGAACCTTGCACCGCGCGAGGCGACCTGTGATGCCGGCTCCCGAGATCCACATCAGGTGGGCCGGTGGGTGAGTCGGCCGGGTAGACTCGCGCTGCTGCCATCCCCATCGCAGTGATCGCTTTGTTCGATGCCTTGTTCGATTCCCTGTCCAATGCCATGTGGATCAACCGCCCGTTGTGCGCTTCTCGATATCGTTCGCTGCTTCTTGCGTCGATCGCTGCGCTGTCTGTGCTCCTGATTGCCGCGCCGGCATCGGCGCAGACCTCGGCGAACTGGCCCGCACGTCCGATTCGTATCATCGTCGGCTTCCCACCAGGGGTGTCGACCGACATCATCGCCCGCCTCATCGCGCAGAAACTCGGCGAGGCCAACGGCTGGAACGTGGTGGTCGAGAACAAGCCCGGTCAGGCCGGCAGTGTCGGCGCTGCCGAGGCCGCGCGCGCCGCACCCGACGGGCACACCCTGCTGTTCTCGGCGACTGCGCCCATCGCCACCAATCCCAACCTTTACAAGTCGATTGCGTATGACTCGACGCGCGATTTCACGCCGATCACGCTCGCAGTCGACCTGCCGTTCGTGCTGGCGGTGAATGCGGGCTCGCCGATCAAGACAGTCGCCGATCTGCTCACGCAGGCCAAAGCAAAGCCTGGCGCGATCAACTACGCAACGCCCGGCAACGGCACGACCGCGCATCTGATCACCGCAATGTTTGCCACGCAGACTGGCATCGCGCTGACGCATGTGCCCTATCGCGGCAGCGTCGAGATGCTCACCGGACTGCTTGCCGGCGATGTGCATACCATGTTCGATACCGCGGTGGTCACCGTGCCGCAGGTGAAGGCCGGCAAGATTCGTGCGCTCGCGATCAGCACCGGCTCGCGCCTGCCTTCATTGCCCGACGTTCCGACGGTCGCCGAGGCGGGCGTGAAGGGTTTCGATATGGCGGCATGGCTGGGCATGCTCGGTCCGGCGGGCATTGCGCCGCCGATCGTGCAGAGGCTCAACGAAGAGATCATCCGCGCGCTCAATCTGCCCGATGTGCGCGAGCGGCTTGCCGGCCTGGGCGCCCAGGTGCGTACCAGCACGCCCGAGCAATTCGCGGCGTTCATCCGCAGCGAGCTTGCGAAGTGGGGTCAAGCGGTGCGCGATTCCGGTGCGAAAGTCGAGTGAACCGATCGCTCGTGAACCGAACGAGCGGAGCCCATGCGGTGGCAGTGGCCTGCCGTCGCTCAATTCCATGCGTGGTGCGTAGTCAGGCCAGGCTGAAGTGCGCGACAGTCCAGGTCAATGCGGCGCGAAGCAGCGTCTTCCATCGCACTGCAAGGTCGTGCTTGAGTGAATCTCTCGGGATCATGGCGGCGTCCTTGTTTGTAGGGAGTGCGCACCGCGACGGGCGCTGACTGCCCGGCCGGTCTGCCGTCATGAATCGCAAGGACGCGCGTTTGGGTTCAATCCGAACTGCGCGACGCGCCGGGATCGCCGCCGGTGCGAGAATCGCCACGCGCGCCTCGGAATCGATCGAGTGCTGCCCCCGCAACCCTGAAGCTCGTCCGCCCGAACGATGAACTCGCTTGAACTGCTGCAACCCGATGACTGGCATCTCCATCTGCGCGACGGCGCGGCGCTAGGCAGCGTGCTGCCACATTCGGCCGGTCAGTTCGCGCGGGCGATCGTGATGCCGAACCTGCGTCCGCCGGTCACGACCGTGGAGCACGCGCGCGCTTATCGCGAGCGGATCCTGGCCGCGTTGCCAAGCGGCGCGAAGTTCGATCCGCTGATGACGCTCTACCTGACCGACAACACGAAGGAAGCGGACGTGGCGGCAGCGCGCGCCAGCGGTTTCGTGCACGCGTTCAAGTACTACCCGGCCGGTGCCACGACGAATTCCGACGCGGGCGTGACGCGGCTCGACCGCGCGTTCGGGGCAATCGAAGCAATGGCGAAACACGACATGCCGCTGCTGCTGCATGGCGAGGTCACGACTGCAGGCGTCGACATCTTCGATCGCGAGGCGGTGTTCCTGGAATCGGTGTTGACCGAGATCCGCACGCGCTTCCCGGGCCTGCGCATCGTGCTCGAGCACATCACCACCCACGAGGCGGTCGCGTACGTCGAGTCGGCGCCTGCGAATGTGGGCGCCACGATCACTGCGCACCACTTGCTCTACAACCGCAACGCGATCTTCCAGGGCGGCATCCGGCCGCACATGTACTGCTTGCCGGTGCTCAAGCGTGAGGAGGACCGCGTGGCGTTGGTACGCGCTGCCACAAGCGGCAATCCGAAGTTCTTTCTCGGCACCGACAGCGCGCCGCACGGCGTCGAGAACAAGGAGTGTGCATGCGGGCACGCCGGCCTCTACACCGCGCATGCCGCGATGGAGTTGTACGCCGAGGCGTTCGACAACGCCGGCGCGCTCGATCGGCTCGAAGCATTCGCCAGCTGGCACGGCGCGGATTTTTACCGACTGCCGCGCAACCGCACTCGCATCCGGCTGGAACGTGGCGAATGGGCCGCGCCTGCCGCCTATGGGTTCGGAGAAACAAAGGTGGTGCCGCTGCGAGCAAGCGAAGCTTTGAAGTGGCGGTGCATGGGCGTGGTTTGAGCATTGCGCGATGGCGTCAGCCGCCGAATCCACAGCCGAATCCGC
>CADECO010000192.1:0-4319 GCA_902825905.1 uncultured beta proteobacterium | reverse complement strand
AACCGCCGCCGAATGCGGGCGGCTGCTTGCTTCGCCGATCTTCGGCTCGGTCCACGACGTTCTCGCCGAACTGGCGAGTGCCACCAGTGACGTGATCACGGTGCTCAATCGAGCGTCGATCGAACGGGATGTGCGCACCGCTGGCGGGCGACTCGTGCAATTCGTCGCGCCGCTTGCCTCGGGCCGAACCTTCGCCGATCAGTACGAGGTGCGAATCCACGAGCGCGGCGAAGTCGCCACGCGAACCGACAACTGGCACGACCTGTTCAACGCGCTCGTCTGGCTCGCGTTCCCGCGCACCAAAGCGTGCCTGAACGCGCATCACTTCCGCGAGCTGTCGGCGAATTTCGGTGCGGCGCTGCGCGGCACTGCCCGTGACGTGCTCACGCTGTTCGACGAGGGCGGAATCATCGTGGCCACGAGTGATCCTTCTGTCGGTGAGGGTCTGCGCACGCATCAGTGGAAGGCGCTGTTCTGGCATGAACGCGAAGCGCTGATGCGCTCGACCCGGTTTCTCGTATTCGGCCACGCGATCCTGGAGAAGGCGATCGCGCCGTTCGCGGGGGTGACGGCCAAGGCCCTCGTGCTCGATGTTCCATCGGCGATGTTGTCGGTCGATGATGCCGCATTTCGGGCGCGGATCGATCTGGCAGCCAGCGCCTATTTCGCGCGGCCCGAGGCGCTCATCTCGACCCGGGCGCTCGGACCCTTGCCGATCCTCGGCATCCCGGACTGGACCCCAGAAAACGCTTGCCCGGATTACTACGACGATGTCCGGCAGTTTCGTCCGCTCGGCGCGCGACGTACCGGCCCCGAGGCGTAGCCGGCCGTGAAGCGTAGAATTCGACGCGAAGTCAGCCAGACGATCGCTGCTTGCGACTCGCCCGATCGGGACCGCTCCGCGAGGAGCCCCGATGTACGGCGTAGCTTGGAGAGGAAAGTCCGGGCTCCACAGAGCAGGATGCCGGTTAACGGCCGGACATCGTGAGGTGATGGAAAGTCCCGCGCGAGCGGGATCGCAGGTGCCGGTGGTCTGCGCCGCCTAACACGCGGCTCCAGCCGGCATCGGTGATGCAACAGAAAGATACCGCCGAAGGGTGCAGACC
The DNA here is from genome assembly GCA_902825905.1 of uncultured beta proteobacterium. Classification (GTDB taxonomy): domain Bacteria; phylum Pseudomonadota; class Gammaproteobacteria; order Burkholderiales; family SG8-39; genus CADEDU01. The sequence goes on along the minus strand of CADECO010000192.1, from coordinate 3,213 downwards.
CCCTGGCAAGGGTGAAATGGTGCGGTAAGAGCGCACCGCGAGCGTGGCGACACGCCGGCACGGCAAACCCCATCCGGAGCAACACCAAATAGGCAGACATGGGCGACGCAAGTCGCCTGGAGGGTGGCTCGCTCGAGTCTGCGGGTAGGTGGCTGGAGCCGTCGGGCAACCGCCGGCCTAGAGGAATGATCGTTCTCGACAGAACCCGGCTTACCGGCTGACTTCACCTCTTTTGGCGCGGGCGTCGCAGTCGCAGTCGCAGCCGCGCGCTTGCCTGGCGTTTCCGGCTCCGCCATGTTCGAAGTGGCGGCGCGCGGAAACGCGTGCGCCGATGGAATCGCGTGCGTTGATCCTCGATCCTTCGGTATCCTCGCCGCACGAGCGCCCGCGGTCACAAGTGGGTGCCGTCACGGGTGCCGACCCACCACCGAAGGAGGACGACAGAATGCTGCCTTGGATTCGCTGCGCCATCACGGCGCTTGCTGTGCTCGCTGCACCCGCCGTGCTCGCGCAGGGCGCCTATCCCAACAAACCGATCAAGTTCGTCGCGCCGTTTCCGCCGGGCGGTTCGAGCGACGTGCTTGCGCGTCTGCTTGGTCAGAAGCTATCGGACGGACTCGGCCAGCCGGTCACCGTGGAGAACCGCGGCGGCGCGGCCGGTAACATCGGCAGCGAGTACGTGGCGAAGCAGCCGGGCGACGGCTACACGATCCTGCTGGGCAGCAGCGTGCCGCTGGCCACCAACATCCACCTTTACAAGCGGCTCGGATTCGATCCGCTCAACGATTTCACGCCGATCGGGATGATCGCGGTCGCCGGCTCGGTGCTGGTGGTGCATCCGTCGGTGCCGGTGAACACGCTGGCCGAGTTGATCGCGCATCTCAAGGCGAACCCGGGCAAGCTCAACTATGGTTCGGGCGGCACCGGCACGCCGGCACATATCATCGCCGAGGCGTTCAAGACCGCCGTCGGCGTGAGCATGGTGCACGTGCCGTACAAAGGCACCGGCGTGGCGGTGGTCGATCTGGTCGCCGGACAGGTGAATCTGATCTTCTCCGACATGGTGCCGACCGTGCCGCAGATTCGCGCAGGCAAACTGCGCCCGCTGGCGGTAACGCTGGAGAAGCGATCGCCCGCGTTGCCCGACGTCCCCACGCTCGCCGAACTGGGCGTGAATATCCGCACCGGTGAAACCTGGTGGTCGATCATGGGTCCGAAGGGCGTGCCCGAGCCGGTCGTGCAACGGCTCAACGCCGAACTGGCGAAGATCCTGAAGATGCCCGACGTGCTCGAACGCTATGCGCAGCTCAGCATCAGCACCCACCACTCGAGCCCGCAAGGCGTGATCGATCGGATCAAGCGCGATACGCCGGAGTTCGGCAAGGTGTTGCAGGCGGCGGGGATTCAGCCCGAGTAGCAGTTGCTTCGGCGTCGCATCCTCTAGTGGCCAGGACCGGCCGAGTGCGTCAGCCCTACGCTAGGCCGGCGAGGCGCAAGCCAGCGCGTAGGCGATCAAGCTCGGGGCCGGGCGCCTTGTGAATGTGGTCGAGGTAGTCCTGGGGCGCTTGAAACCCGCACTGCTCTCGCCATTCGGCCAGCGCTGCGGCGGCTTCCGTGATCCGGCCCAGATGGGAGAGGGCAACCACCAGCACCACAATGCAAGGCCAAAAGCCCGCTGCGCGGCGCATGCAGGAGAGCGCAACCGGCAAGGCTTGCTCGAAGTGACCCGTCATAGCTAAAGCACGTGCCAGATTGAACTCGTACATCGGCGGACGGATCGGGTTGTAGCGGTTGGCGGTGTGCATCAGCTCGATGGCCTCTTCGGAGCGGCTCGCGAAGTACAGCACGTTTGCCAAGCCTACGTAGTTCTCGGGGTCTCCCGGCCCGAGCCTGATGGCGCGTCGTGACCAGCGCTCCGCTTCGGCAAAGTCGCCAGCCCACATGTACAGGTTGCCCATCGCCAGGCTGCAGAACGGCAAATCGGGGGCCAGCTCATAGGCCCGACGGGCGTATCGAAAGCCGCGCTCGAGATTTTCGGCCCGGGTGCGCGCGCCGCTGCGGATGCCGTTGTAGAGATGCTGGAGAAAGGCCAGCTCGGCATGCGCCGGCGCGAAATCCGGATCCAGCGCTGTCGAGCGTTCCAGCAACAACTCGGCCGGCGGGAAGTTCGCAGGCACCATCGTGCGCCGCAGGTCGCGGCCCTGGAGAAAGAGCTCGTAAGCACTGAGGCTGTCCGTGCCACCGTGGCGCGGCCGTTGTTCGCTTTGGCGGTCCACGGAGTCCACCAGCGCGGCGACGATCCGCCCCACGAGCTCGTCCTGGAAAGCGACGAACTGATTCTCTGCGACGTCGAAGTGGTCGGCCCAGATCACCGCTTCGTCCGTGGACCGGACCAACTTTGCGGTGACGCGCACTTGCCCCGCATTCCAGCGCAGGCTGCCTTGCGCGACGAAGCGCACGCCGGTGGCCTGGCCGACGGCCCGTGCGTCGCGTGTCCCCTCACCGAAGGCCATGGCCGACTCGCGGCCGATGACGAACAATTGTGCGTAGCGCGCCAGCCCAGTGGTAATGTCCTCGGAGAAGCCGCGCGCCAGCCTGTCCAGTCGGGCGCCTTCACCGAGGTTGGTGAACGGCAGCAAGACGATGGAGGGTCGCTCGGTTACCGCCGGTGCCGCGCGGTCCTCGCTCTTCCCACTCTCCGCGCTCTCCGACACCTCGGCGGCAACCGGCGAATGACGCGCCGGCACCCTCAGCACGTAGCCGCGCCGGGGCACGGTCTGCAGCAAGCGTTGGTCGGTATCCGCCAGGGCCCGGCGGATGTCGCTGATGCACTGGGCGATGGATTCATCGGTGGCCACACGGCCACGCCACACCGCCGCCAGCTCATCCCTGGAAAGCACCCGTTCGGCGTTCTCCGCGAGCAGACGCAGTACCTCGAAGGACTTGGGCCGGAGATTGATCACGCGACCTCGCTGCAGCAGCAGCGCCGCGCCCGTGTCGATCACGAAGTCGCCAAACATCAGGCTTCCGCCAGCATCGTCCCGGCGACGCGCAGCTGCTGGCCATGCAGCTGGTCTCCAAAGCGACACCGGACGGCTACACCCTCGGTGGCGGTCAGATCAGCAACCTGGCGGCCAACCCCCGGTTGTTCGACACACCGCCCTACGACGTTGCACGGCATTTCGTGCCGGTCAGTTTGTCCATCAAGCACCC
>CADECO010000191.1:6399-10639 GCA_902825905.1 uncultured beta proteobacterium | reverse complement strand
GATTCATGCCGCGATGAACTGGCCACCGTCCACTTGCAGCACCTTGCCCGTAATGTACGCACCCTCCGATCCGCCGACAAACAGAATCGCGCGGGCGACCTCTTCGGCAGTGCCGATGCGACCGAGCGGAATTCCGGCGATCACGCGCCGAGTGGTCTCCGGGCCCCACTCGTCGAAGGCGGCGCGGCCCATGTCGGTGTCGGTGAGCCCGATCGAGATGACGTTGGCGCGCACGCCGCGCTTGCCTTCCTCTTTGGCGACCACGCGAATGAGCGCCTCGACGCCGGCCTTGGCCGCGGCACCTTGCACATTGCGCGCCTGGCACATCTGCGCGGCGATCGATGACACCGCGACGATCGAGCCGCGTCCGCTCTTGCGCAGATGAGGGAGTGCATAGTGGATCGTATAGAACGCGCCCGACAGATCGACGCTCAGATAGCGATCCCAATCGGCCACCGTCAGATCAGCGACGTTGTGCCACGAACCGAGTGCACCGGCTGCTTGCACCAGAAGGTCGAGCCCGCCGAGGAAGTCTGCAGCGGCTCCCACGGCATGTTCGATCTCGGTTGCCTGCGCAAGATCGGCGCGAATCGCAATGGCCTTGCGGCCGAGCGCACTGGCCGCAGCCACCACCTCGTCGGCCTGCGCTTCGCTTGCACGATAGATGAGCGCGATGTCGGCACCACGCTGTGCCAACTCGAGCGCTACGGCGCGGCCGATGCCGCGGCTACCGCCGACTACGAGCGCACGGTGATTCGCGAAGCTCAATGTCTCCTCCCAAATGGAATCGCGATGCCGGGGAATCGCGATGCCGGGTGATTGTTACTCGAATGCGGGCGGCGCAGCAAACGCCGTCGCTATCGCTGGCGACACTCTCTCCGTGCGAGGTTGCTTGCGTGTCCAACTGACGGCAGTCCATACTGGGCCTGGGACATCGTAGTTTTGTCCTCCCGGCTCACCTAGCAGCGCACGTCGATGCGCGCAGTGTCGCCGGCGCAAATCGCCCGTTTCGCTTTTCCGCAGAGAGAAGCGCGCTTCCAGTCCGCTACCGGGAGCGCATCGATGAGCGATCGACCAAAGGAGAATGTGCGATGAGTCCGATCAAACTCGAGCGCAGCGGGCCGTGCCGTGCCCAGTGCCAAGCGGTGCTCCCGTCCCGCCGAAGCAGTGCGATCACCACTCCAGCGTCGATCGAGCAAGGAGCGCTCCGATGGGCGTTGCGCAGCTGATTGAGCTCGCCGTCGGCGGTCTTGCGATCGGCTGCATCTACAGCCTCATCGCGCTCGGCATGACGATGATCATCCGCGCGACCGGCATCGTCCACTTCGCGCAGGGCGAGGTGGTGATGCTCGGCGCGGTGTTCGGCATCGTCTCGCTGGCCGCGGCCAAGCTCCCGTTTCTGGTCGTGCTGCTGATCGGCATGGCGCTGGCGGGCATTGCCGCCGCGGCGATCGAACTGGGCGTGTATCGCACATTGCGGATGCGCGGCGCGCCGCTTGCCAACATCATCATCGCAACGGTTGGCATGTCGATCCTGCTGCAGAACGTCGTGCAGCTCGCCTGGAGCTCCGAGCCGGCCTCCTATCCGAAACTCTTCGCGGCCGAGCAGTATTCGTTCGGTCCGGTGCGCCTGTCGCCGCAGTTGCTGTGGATCATCGGGCTGGGCGTCGTCGTCATGCTCGGGTTGCAGGCGTTTCTGCGCTACACCCGTACCGGCATCGCCATGCAGGCGGCGGCGCAAGACCCGGAAGCGGCCCAGCTCATGGGAATCAATCTCACCCGGAGCACCGCCTACACGTTCGGTATCGGCGGCGTGCTGGCCGGCGCCGCGGGCGTGTTGCTCGGCTCGCTCTTCTTCACGTCGTTCAGCATGGGGTTTCTTCCCGGCGTGAAGGCGTTCGTGGCCGCCACGCTGGGTGGGCTGGGCAGCATCGGTGGCGCCATGGTGGGCGGCATCGTGTTCGGACTACTGGAGACGTTCGCGGCGGTGTGGGTGTCGACCGCCTACAAGGACGCGATCGGCATGGTGTTGCTGATCCTGATCCTGCTCGCGTTTCCACAAGGCCTGGCCGGCCTGTTCCGTCGCAACCGATGAGCGTGCGCCGATGAATCGCGAGGCTTTTTCCCCGCGTTTGATCCTGCTCGGCCGCGGTCTCGCGTTCGGGCTGCTCGCGCTCGTGCCGCTGGTCGTGCACCAGGAGTACTACCTGCACATCCTGAGTCTGGCGTTCGTGTTCGGCGTTGCCGCGCTGGGCATGCAGCTCCTGCTCGGATATGCGGGGCTGTTGTCGATCGGCCAGGCAGCGTTTCTCGGCATCGGTGCCTACACCTCGGCGCTCCTCACCAAAGCCGGATGGCCGTTCGTGCTGGCGTTCGTCGCAAGCGGCGTGCTGAGCGGCATTCTGAGTCTGGTGCTGGTGCCGATCACGCGATTGCGAGGCATCTATTTGGCGGTGGCCACGCTGGGGTTCACGATCATCGTGCACCTCATCTTCACCAACGAGGAATGGCTCACCGGCGGCACGCTCGGCATCATGAACATCACCGCGCTCAACGTCGGCACCTCGAAGGTGGCCGGCGAACTCACGCTCTACTACACCTGTCTGCTGGTGCTGCTGGCGGTGTTCCTCGCGTTCCATCGCATCGTCGACTCGCGCTTCGGGCGTGCGCTCCAGGCGATCATGCTCGACGAAGACGCGGCCCGCGCGAGCGGCGTCAACGTGACCATGCTCAAGAGCCAGTGTTTCGTGCTCGCCGCGTTGGTCACCGGATTCGCCGGATCGCTCTACGCCCATCACGCCCAGTACCTCAACCCGAACGATTTCACCTTCTGGAAATCGATCGAGATCCTCATCATGGTGTCGGTGGGCGGGATCGGCAGCCTGGCCGGTGCCATCGTCGGTGCATTCGTGGGCGTGATCCTGCCCGAGGCGCTGCGTGCCATCGACCAGTGGCGCATGGTGATCTACGGCGCGCTGCTCGTCGTGTTCATGGGATTCGGCGCCCGCGGGCTTGCCGGACTCTTCGCCGCGCTCGTCAGGCGTATGTTGCCCTCGCCGGTTGCCGCACCCAACCTCGAGCGTGCCTCGGTGCGCTCATGAGCGTCGTGCTCGACATTGCCGAGATCACCCGCCAGTTCGGCGGACTGTTCGCGGTCGATTCGGTGAGCACGAAGATCGATGCCGGCGAGGTTCGCGGTGTGATCGGTCCCAATGGCGCGGGCAAAACCACGCTCCTCAATCTCATCAGCGGGCATCTGCAACCATCCGCGGGTCGCATCGCGTTCGAGGGGCGCGATGTCACCGGGTTGCGTGCCGATAAGCTCGCCGGTATGGGTATCCGGCGCACGTTCCAGAACATCCGCCTGTTCGGGGATATGACGGTGCTTCATAACGTGCTCGTCGGGTTGCACGCGACGACGAAGGCGGGCATCTGCGCGGCGTTGTTTCGCACGCCCGGGCAGCGCCGCGAAGAGCAATCGATGGAGCACGCTGCTCTCGATGCGCTTGATCGGGTGGGGCTGCGTTCGTACGCGTACGCGCCGGCGGCTTCGCTTGCGTACGGCCATCGGCGGCTGCTCGAGATCGCGCGCGCGATCGTGGCCAAGCCGCGCGTGTTGCTGCTCGATGAGCCGGCGGCCGGATTGAATCCGAGCGAAGCGGTCGCGCTGGTGGACTTGATCCGGCGCATCAATGCCGACGGGCTCACCGTCGTCATCGTCGAGCACCACATGGACGTCATCATGAAGGCCTGCTCGCGCGTGATGGTGCTCAACTACGGCAAGCATCTAGCCGAAGGTCCGCCCGCGCAGATCCAGGCTGATCCGCAAGTGATCGAGGCGTATCTCGGCCGCGGTGGCATCGCCGAGCGGATCATGGATGCGGACCGAGAGGCTGCCACGCAGCATGCTTGAGATCACGCGACTGCAGGTGAGCTACAACGGCGTGCCGGCGCTCGCCGAAGTGACGCTCAATGTCGACGCCGGCGAAATCGTCACGCTGATCGGCGGCAACGGCGCGGGCAAGTCGACGACCTTGAAGGCGATTTCGGGGCTGGTGCGCCCGGCCAGCGGCACGATTCGATTCGAGGGCGAATCCGTAGTCGGACTGAGTGCCGACCGAATCGTCGCGCGCGGCGTCGCGCATGTGCCCGAAGGACGGCGCGTGTTTCCCCAGCTTTCGGTGCACGACAATCTGATCGCCGGTGGTCATCTGGTGCGCGACAAGCGCGTGCTGCAGTC